>PMIJ01000069.1 GCA_003157015.1 Bacteroidales bacterium | reverse complement strand
TTTCACTATTTATGAACATCCCTAGTTACACAGACGAGAAACAGAGTCTATTATTTATTTATACCATTGACAGTTCTTTCCCCATGAATCCCTCTGTCAATTAGCATAAGATCAGCAATAGCAATTGCAGTTGCAGCTTCAACAATAACAGGCATCCTCAAAGCAATGCAGGTATCATGCCTGCCTTTCACTTTCAGTGTCGTCATCTCACCTGTAGCAAAATTAAACGTTGTCTGATCAACACCTGTTGAAGATGTTGGTTTGACCACAACTCTGAAAACGATATCATTGCCATTTGTAATACCTCCATTTATGCCGCCTGCATTATTTGATAAGGTCTCTCCTGAACTATTTATAAATGGATCGTTGTGCTCTGAACCTCTCATTTCCGCAGAAGAGAAACCTGAACCAAATTCAATTCCCTTAATAGCAGGAATTGAAAAGACTATGTGGCTCAGTGCAGATTCAAATGAATAAAAGAAAGGTTCGCCGATTGCAATTGGAGGATTTTTAACTCTGCATTCAATAATTCCTCCAATAGTATCATTTGATGCTATCGCCTCTTTGATTGCCTTTTCAATATCATCATTACCCCCCGCGGAAATAAGTTTTGCATCTATATTGGCTGATCCGGCTACCTTTTTTGCCAATACACCTGCGGCAACAAGCCCCCAGGTAATCCTTCCCGAAAAATGACCGCTTCCACGCATGTCAGAGAAACCGGAATGTTTGATTCGGGAGACAAAATCTGCATGACCCGGACGAGGAATATTTTTAAATTCATCATAATCGGAAGAAATTTTATCACTGTTCCTGGTCATCAGAGTAATTGGAGCTCCTGTTGTTACTCCGTTGAAAACACCACTGATTATTTCCGGAAGATCCGGTTCCTGTCGTTTGGTTGTCCCAAGGCTTCCACTTTGCCGTCTCTTAAGATCCGGTATAAAATCATCTGTTTTAACGTCAATACCGGGAGGACATCCGTCAATAATCATGCCAATGGCCTGACCATGAGATTCCCCGAACATACTGACTCTGAAAACAACACCAAAAGAATTCATAATTCTACTTTTTATCTCTGTATCTTTTATAAAAACCGAGCACCTCCCCTACAGGAATTTTTTCAACAAGTGCTTTACCTATTCCCTGTGTGAAAACAAAATGTATATCTGTGCCGGTTTTCTTTTTATCGTGAAGCACAAGCTTCTCCATCTGATCTTCCTTTATATCAAGCCTGTCAATCAGCTTAAAGCTTTTTAACATGTCATTTATCCTCGCCTTTTCATCTTGTCCTATGTACCCTTTTTCGAAAGAAAAATCAGTCGCCAGTTTCATACCTGCTGCTACAGCAAATCCATGTTTAACAGATTTCTGCATCTCAACTGCATGCCCGAACGTATGTCCGAAATTAAGAATTCTTCTTAGCCCTGTCTCATATTCATCTTTGGAGACAACCAATCCTTTAAATTTCACTGATTTAGCAATAAGTGAAATAAGAAGTTCCTGATTCCTTGACATAATTTTATCAACATTTCTTTCAATAAGCTCAAATAACTCTTTATCACCAATGATAGCTGTTTTTATCAGTTCCGCCACTCCCGACAGATATTCCTGCTGAGGAAGTGTAAGTAAAAGTGCAGGATCACATATCACAAATTCAGGTTGTCTTATGGTTCCAAGCATATTCTTAGTGCCGCCCAGGTTAACCCCGTTTTTTCCACCAGTACTTGCATCAACCTGCGACAATAAAGTAGAAGAGACGTACCCGCACCTTATGCCCCTCATATAGACTGCAGCCAGAAAACCTGCCACATCGCAAACAACTCCTCCTCCTATCGCAAGTACAAAACCAGAGCGATCAATTCCTGCCTCAATCATTTTTTCGGCAAGTGTTCCGATGACTCCAAGTTTTTTGCTTGCCTCTCCGGGAGAAAGTGAAAAGATTGGAAATTTGGGAAACCTGACGCCATATAACTGATTTACATTATCATCGGTTACAATTACCGTTTTATTTTCGGGGATAAGTCCCGATACAGCTTCCCAGTTTTCTCCGATAAATATTTCCGAATTGAATCCGGTTGTATTAATGCTTATTTTTTCCAATAGTGAAACTTATTGATTGATAAAGTTAAAAAATCTCAACTGATTCATCGCTTTTTTAGCAAAATTGAAAGGGTTATATCATTTCTCGCTTAGTTCAAGCCATCGTAACTCTCTTTCATCCAATATTTTCATTATTTCACCATGCCTTTTTGACTTGTTCAATAATTCCTCGTTACCAAGCAACCCCTGACTCAATTCATTTTCAATTGATTTTTTTTCCAATTCGAGCGTCTGAATTTCAGTTGAAAGTTCCTCAAATTCCCTCTTTTCTTTGAAATTAAGTCCTTTCTTTCTTTCTTTCTTTAAAGACATTTCCGGGGACTCCTCCTGAACTTGTTTTTTCGAAGGTTTGGCAACTTCAGATTGTTTTTCAGCCTCAAGCTGATTTTCCCTGAGCTGAGTGTAATTTCCAGGGAAGTCCTTAATGATGCCATTGCCTTTGTATTCAAATATATGCTCGACTACCTTATCCATAAAATACCTGTCATGCGAAACGACTATAACGCAACCTCTGAAAGCTGCAAGATATTCCTCGAGTATATTAAGTGTAAGAATATCAAGATCATTGGTCGGTTCATCAAGTATCAGAAAATTAGGGTTTTTCATTAGTACGGTAAGGAGGTAAAGACGCCTCTTTTCTCCGCCTGAGAGCTTTCTGATTAATGTATGCTGTTTTTCAGGCGGAAACAGGAAATAGTTCATGAACTGTGTTATTGACAAAACATTACCATCGCTGACTTCTACTTTCTCAGCTATGTTTTTAACTGCATCAATAACAGTCATATCGTTATCAAATTCAATACCCTGTTGCCTGTAATAACCAAAAACAATTGTTTCTCCGCGTTCAACTGTGCCAGTGTCTGGTTCTGTCAACCCGGTGATTATATTAAGCAAAGTTGTTTTTCCATAACCATTCCTGCCTATGAGTCCTGCCTTTTCAAATCTGTTGAAGAGATAGGTAAAGTCCTTAAGGATAACCTTGTCGCCATATGCTTTGCTTACATTTTTGATTTCGAGGATCTTACTCCCCATTCTTGAAATATTTACGTTAATGTTGATACTCTTTTCGTCGGGTCTGATGGCTGCTTTTTCCTTAAGATCATAGAATGACTCAATCCTCGACTTTGCTTTGTGTCGTCTGGCTTTTGGCATCCTGCGCATCCAGTCGAGCTCTGTTTTCAGGAGGTTCCTGGCTTTTTCCGAATTGATCTTAGCAGAATATTCCCGGCTTTGTTTCTTCTCAAGAAAGTATTCATAGTTGCCCTCATACCTGTACAATTCATTATCTGCAAGTTCCAGAATTACATTACAGACTCTATCGAGAAAGTACCTGTCGTGGGTAACCATAAGAAGTGTCTTGTTAGACTTGATAAGATACTCCTCGAGCCACTCAATCATATCAAGATCAAGATGGTTCGTAGGTTCATCGAGTATAAGAAGGTCAGCATCTTCCACAAGAATTTTTGCCAGCGCTACCCTTTTTTTTTGTCCACCCGAAAGAGTACCGATTATTGCATTCAGATCAGTCAGTTTCAGTTTGAAAAGTATCTGTTTAACTGCAACTTCATAATCCCAGGCCTTATGATCATCCATCTTCTGAATCATAATCTGAAGGCTTTCAGTAGACCCTGAGATAAGACATTCTTCATATTCCCTTATGACTCTTACAAGGTCACTATCGGTGCAGAAAAGCTCATCAATTATTTTATTTGAATCATTAAGCACAGGTGACTGCTGAAGATATGCTATTCTTAAACCGCGTTTTATACTTAGAGATCCCTCATCCGGACCTTCCCTGCCGGCAATTATATCGAGTAATGAGGATTTGCCAGCGCCATTTACAGCAATCAGGGCAACCTTATCATCATTGTTAATATTAAAACTGATTTTATCGAACAGAAGATTGTCTCCTATCCGCCTGGCTATAGAATCTGCCTGAAGGTAACTTATCATAGATTTCAATATTGAGCAAAGATAAAAAGTGTTACCTTACCTGCACTAAAAATTTCAGACCTATGACTGTCGGGGAAAGATTTAAGAGGTCAATTGAATATTTTAAGAAGGTTTTTCCTGTTGCTGAAACTGAGCTTGTCTATGGAGATCCCTTCGAACTTCTTGTTGCGGTGATTCTTTCGGCCCAATGTACTGACAAGAGAGTCAACCTCATAACACCCGCCCTGTTAGAAAAGTATCCCCACGCAGAAGCAATGTCCAAAGCTGAACCTGAAGAGATTTTTGAATATATCAAGTCATGCACTTATCCAAATAATAAAGCCAGGCATCTTTCCGGAATGTCACGTATGCTGATATCTGAATTTAAAGGGAGGGTACCATCTGAACCGCTGGTTCTGCAACGTCTTCCCGGAGTTGGAAGAAAGAGTGCAAATGTTATTGCATCGGTGGTCTTCCATAAACCTGTAATGGCTGTTGATACTCATGTTTTCAGGGTCTCACACCGGATTGGCCTGGTTAAGAATGCAAAAACACCTCTGAGCGTCGAACTACAACTCACCCGTCATATCCCGTCTGAACTCATTCATGAAGCTCATCACTGGCTGATATTGCATGGGCGATATGTTTGCAAAGCCAGGAACCCACTTTGCGGCAAATGCGGTTTAACTGAGATTTGCATTTATTACAGGAAAAATAGAATTAAAGTGAAATAATCAGAAATAATTCAATATTTGCTAATTTTAAATTGTAATTGAAAAGATCATCCTGATGGATTATAAAGAGAGTTATTTCGAGTTGTTGGAGACAAATAAAAGGCTGGAGAAGGAACTTGAGTTAATACATTCAAAGAGCCAGGAAAAATCTGAAATGGTAAGGGAGATGATATTCAGAATTTTTCACTCCGCAAATTATTTAATGGCAATAAGTAAATTAGATACAGGCCAGTACGTTGATGTTAATGAGACATTTTACAAAACGCTCGGTTACTCCAAAGAAGAAATAATTGGTCACACTTCCGATGACATCCAGATATTTGCAGATTTTGAAGATAGCAATAAGTATATGAAGCTTATCTGCAAGCTAAAAAGCATCAAAGGTTATCCTGTGACACTGAAAACGAAATCCGGAGAAGAAAGACCCTACCTTTTCTCAGCTGATACGGTTCAGCTGGAAAATGAGATTTATCTCCTGACAGTCTTTACTGAACTCAAATCATTAAAAGACAGAAAGATAAAGGACAGCCATGGTAGCTTACTTGAAGAAATTTTTGAAACTGTCAGCAGTTATCTTGCACTTTTCAGCGTGGGCAGTAACAATAAATTTTATGTTATAGATCTGAACAGTAAAGTAGAGGAGGTAGAGTTCATTAAAAAAAATGAGGTAATTGGAAAGTATATCGATGAGACTCCTCTGATTGGCCGGGTTAAACTTGTCGAACTTCTGAATCACCTTCATCTCACAGGTGATACCCATAAACTGGCAGCTTCTCCAAATGGCGACGATTCTGAGGGATATTATATGGGGTTTCTTCTTACTTCCGGAAATTTCGTGGTAACATGGGAACCCGGAATGCAGCAGAAAAACATTGATGATCTTAATAAACAGGAAATTGTCTTCGAGAAGTTTGCAGATTTGCTTCCTGAAATGGTGTATGAAGTGGATCTCTCAGGAAAAATCTTATATGCTAACAAACATGGCCTGAATTTTTTTGGATTTACAACAAAAGATATTGAATCGGGTGTATATATTTCAGAAATATTTCCTGACAGCTATAAGGAGATGATCAAAAACCTGGAATCGTTGACTTCACCCGGACAAATCTCAAGCAACGAATACTATGCCAGAAAGAAGGATGGAATTTTAGTTCCTATAGTTACTCATTCATTTGCACTCTTTTTTGATAACAGAATAATAGGGTACAGAGGAGTTGTTACAGATATCAGCAAGCAAAAAGAATATGAAAATCAGATAATAAGGGAGAAAGCTTTTCTGGAACATTTATATAATTCAACTCCTGCAGCTATTGCAATTACAAGTCCGACAGGCATAATCTCCATGATAAACCGTGAGTTTACCAATCTCTTCAGCTTTACTATGGAAGAGGCGGTGAACAAAAATATTAATGATCTTGTGGTTCCCGATGATCTTAAGGAGGAAGCAATGAAGATTGATACTCTTGCATCTCTTAACCGGAAAGAAGTAAGACAGACCATAAGAATGGATAAAAATGGAAATAAGATCCATGTCAGCCTTGTTGCCACAGCAATCGCTATAAATAATGAAATTGTTGCCAACCTTGGCATTTACAGAGATATTACAAGCGAAAGAAAAAATCAGCTTCTGCAGGAAATTTTATTTAACATTTCAACGGCTGCCCTGAAACAATACGACATCAAGGAAATTTATCCCATTATAGTTCAGGAATTGAGCAAAATATGGGATACTAATAATTTTTTTATAGCTCTTTACGATAAATCTACTGAAACTCTCTCTCTTCCGTTTTTTTCAGATGAAAAGGACAACTTTTATGAAATCCCCATCAAGAAGACTATTACCGGATGGGTAGTAAAAAACAACACTTCGGTTCTTCTTAAAGGAAAAGACCTGAAATTCCTCGATGAATCAGGAGATATTGATCTTGTGGGAACGCCCTGTAAAGTGTGGATGGGAGTCCCGCTGAAAGTTGAAAATGAAACCATCGGAGTAATGTGTCTGCAGGATTATTACAATGAAGACAAGTTTTCCCAGGATGATCTTTATATAATGGATTTTATCGCCAATCAGATTGCCATTGCGCTTCAGCGAAGAATGATGCTTGATAATATCATTCTGGCACGGCAGAAAGCAGAAGAGGCCGCTCAGTCAAAGCAATTGTTTATGTCGACCATGAGTCATGAGATCCGGACACCGCTTAATGAGGTAATAGGAATAACAAATCTCCTGCTCCAGGGAAACCCTCGTGAAGATCAGATGGATTATATTAAAGCACTGAAATTCTCAGGAAATCACCTTCTTACTCTCGTAAATGATGTCCTCGATTACAATAAAATGGAATCGGGCAAAATAGTCTTCGAACAAACGCAATTTAATCTTAGTGACTTTCTCGACGAGATTATGAGATCATATTCATTCCGCTCCAAAGCCAAGAACCTTTCATTTGATATCAAAAAAGCAAATAATCTGCCTGTTGAGGTCATAGGAGATCCAATACGGTTGAACCAAATACTCTCAAACCTTCTCTCAAATGCTCTCAAATTTACAAATTACGGTAGTATTCAAGTGTTTGTGAAAGAACTAAGCCGTGCTGACAACCAGACTAAACTGGAGTTTACCGTTACTGATACCGGGATAGGTATTCCTCATGATAAGCACTCTCTGATATTTGACAGCTTTACCCAGGCCTCGACAGATACGACACGACATTTCGGGGGAACAGGACTTGGTCTGGCTATATGTAAGAAACTGATCGAGTTACAAGGAGGTACAATAACAATTGAGAGTGAACCCGATAAGGGATCCACATTCAGGTTTGTCCTCTCATTTGGAATCTCGGAAAAAGGATCTCAGTCACAAAATACGGAGGTAACTGAAAGTTTCACAGGACTTGAAGGCAAGAATATCCTGGTTGCAGAGGACAATAAGATAAATTTCTTTGTTGCCAATAAATTTCTGACGGGCTGGGGAATATCAGTTACACATGCCGAAAACGGCCAGATTGCTCTTGATCTTCTTGAAAAACAAGACTTTGATCTTATCCTGATGGATTTGCATATGCCGGTGCTGGACGGAATCGAGGCAACCAGGATAATCAGAAAATCAGACAATCAAAAAATAAAAGATATCCCTATCGTTGCTCTTACTGCAGCAATTATGTCAGAAAGCCATGATAAAATTGAGGACCTTAAAATAAATGATTATGTCCTCAAGCCTTTCAAACCGCATGATCTTTTTGAGAGGATACTGAAACATGTAAGGTGATTGGATGTTTTTACATTTAATAAATTTTATTTAATGCAGTACCTGCTGAGGTAATCAGTTACACGTTTATTTCCAAGGCTGAATGCCATTCTGAAATCGTGACAGGCATCATCTACCTTTCCTGAACTAAGAAGAGAGATACCTTTATTTAGCCAAACATCGGAATTTGCAGGATTAAGATCAAGCGACATACTATAATCATTGATAGCAAGATCCCACGTTTTAGAAATAAAATAGGAATCTGCACGGTCAATATAACATACCGGATCATTTGGATGCAGTTTCAGGTTTTTTGAAAAGTATTCAAGGGCTTTCAGATTATCCCCTGATTTAGCCTCAACTTTCCCTGCCAGGCTAAGGGCTGTCCTGTTTTCAGGATAAATTTCAAGATATTTTGTGATATCACTTAAAGCCTTGTCAGATTCTCCTGTTTTGTCGTAGCATTCGGCTCTCAAAATATAAAGCCCCGCATCAGCAACTCCGGAAGCCAAAAGCTGTGAATAACTTGAGGATGCACCTGCTGGATCAGAGGCTCCGGTTTGTGCCTTTGCCAGTAGTCTTAAATACTTCTCATTGCCGGGATTTGAAGCGTTAAGACTTGTAATCGTTTTTATTGCATCAGGATACTTTCCTGAAGCCAGTTCGATTAGCGCTTCCGCATATTGTATGTCGGGGTTGCTTCCATAGCTTTTTTTAAGTTCTGAAAGTACATCTTTCGACTCATCCAGTTTACCAGCTGAAGTATAATATTCTATTTCCGAAATACTCTTTTCACCCATGCTGTAATATTCTTTCTTCCAAAACTGACGCCATTCCTGCCTGTTTTCAATTGCACTGAATGCAGGATCAAGCAAGATCTCTTTTTCACCCTTTTTAAATGTAGAATTCATGTTTAATTCAAGGTGATAGAGAGCTGTGCCGGCATCTCCTTTCAATGCGTAGATTCTGGAAAGGCCATATTCTCCGGAGCCAGGAGTCAGTTTATCAGCCTCATTATAATCGTTGATAGCGGCAGAATATTCGCCTTTAAGAATAAAGGCGTCAGCTCTTTGAGTGTACAATCTGCTCTCTTTGTTTACAGTCAGAGCCTGGTTCAGCAGGCTGATGGCCTGTTCAGGTTTCCCGGCCTCAGTGAGTGCTTTGGCTTTAAGAATATAGGCAACTGCCTCTTGTGCATAAACTGTAAGGCCACCCATCACAATCCAAACCAGCATTATAATCTTCTTCATATTATATATCCTTCAAAATTATTTTGTAGTCTGCGGAGTAACCTTGGAGTTTATTTCTGTTATAACATGAACAAAACCGCTAAGATGGGATAATTCAAGTCCCGAAGTACGATTTTCATAAACATCACATTGATAGAAATATACTCCGGGAGATACAATTTTTCCCTTGTAGGTTCCATCCCAGTTTATCTTAGGATCTTCAGTCCTGAACAGCAACATTCCTTCCCTGTTAAAAAGTCTGAAATCAATCTTTTCGACTAGTCCTGATGTTTTTGCCATCAGCTTATCGTTAATATTGTCACCATTCGGAGTAAAAACATTCGGGATCTCATAAAAGTTGCAGGAATCAATGCAGATCATCACCGATTTAGGACTCTCATTTCCATTTATATCGAAAGCTGAAATAGCATAGCACCCTGAAATAGTCTGCCCAGGAAAGTGCTTATAAGAAAAGGTGTTTTTATTGTTTATTGTTATCAGTAGAGAAAGATCCGGATCGGAATTCATTTTAGAATATATCTTATAGCCAGCAACATCATTAAAACAGGCAGTATCGGCAACAGCCCAAACAAGATTGTTGTACAAACTGTCGCATTTACTGGTAACATTCAGCACAGGAGTACAGGGTGGTTCATTGTCAACCGGTGTGGTACAAGTTATCTCTGAAAGATTAATCAGGTTTTTCGGCATATTATCACTCAGGTAACCTCCAACTGATTTGATATAATAACAATACTGTTTTCCGTTTACCAGTCCATAATCGATCCAGGTAAGTTGGTTAGTTGTTCCGACTGAATCATAAATGCTTGTCACATCGTTCAACCTATAGAAATCATACTCGGTATTTATCCATGGAACATTACGGTTAACAGTGAAGCGTGCTTTATTGTTGCCTGGCGATATGGCCAGAAAAACGGAGGACGCATAACCCGGATCACCAATAAGAAACCTGTTTCCAGTTGCATTATTATATAAATCAATCCTGTAAATATATCCAGTAGTTGAAGTGTTTATCAATGTATCGATAAAGATGGTATCATTGAGATCGGCGGTCTCTATTGTTTTAATCTGCTGAAAATCAGTCCCTCCAACTCCGGCAGCTCTTGAAATAAGGTATTCGTATGGTCCAAGGGCAGGTATTGTGTCGAGTTTTTGTGGCTTCTTCCATGCGAGATATATTGATCCGTTTACCTGATCTGTATTTCGCACACTTACATTTTTTATTACCGGCAGACCTGATACCAATGTAGAGGTGATCTCATTAGAAGCTTTGCTTTCTGAGCCATTTGGATATACGGCAACAATTCTGTAGGTATATTCCTTACCGAACTGCAATCCCTGACCGTTATCATTGTCAACAAATGAAGTTGTGGCGCTTCCTCCTATATATCCTACCTTTACGAACCCTGTGGAAGCGGGAATACCTGCAGTGCATGAATCGGGTTTGAATGTAGATGCTCCATCCCTCCTGTATATATTGAATCCTGTAATAAAATTGGTCAGATATCCCGGCCACGACAGTTTAATTGATTTGCCTACCGGCAAGGCATTAATAAGATGAGGGGCAGGTCCAAGAACTCTTATATTTATATTGCTGATATCAGAAAGCCTGACATCAGGATTAGAATCATCCGATTTAAAGATCACGTTATATGGCTGCTTTCTGACTGCCTGATAACAAAGTTTCCACCTGAATCTAGAAGATGCGAATCCCTTCACAGAATCTACTTTGGTAAAATGGGCATTACAGGAATCGAGTCCAAAAACTCCTGAAGTAGCATGAAGAGTTATATTGTCATTATCGGGGTCTGTTGCTGTAAACAGGAAATCAATGGAATCTCCCGCCTGCACACAATAGTCTTTAAGGGGACCATTTACTGGAGGTCTGTTATTGGTATTATAAACCTCAATCTGCATGTCGCGTTCGATCACTCCGATTTTTTTCCCATTGCGCCATTCATTTATATCCATAGCAACATTAAATTTCCCCGTGTCGGCCGGAGTGTCCCAGATAAGATCACCGCTAATGGAATCTACTCTTATTGAACGGGTTGCCGGGGGGAGCGTATACCCTATTATAGGCCTTGCATCTTCGCGTGTACAGACTGTAATGTTATATGAAAGGCTGTCCCCGTCAGGATCATAAGCTGCAGGATTATGAATAAACAAATGATGATAGGCAGCCTTGTCGTATGGAGGATTGAGCAGTATGGGTGAATTGTCGCGACCCATTGCCGGANNCGGATTTACTGTAAGGATAGTTGAGATTGAAAAGATCACATTAACAGAATTAGGAATATTTTTAACGCCGGCGTTCCTGTTTGGGTCCTGCACTACAATCTTATATATTCCAGGGCCGGGATAAGTATGATTTATAATATAGATATTCCTGCGGTAATAGTTAGGGAAAATTATATTTGGGGGTATTCTGGGTGCGACGGAAGTTGTATTATCGCCCCAGTCTACATTAAGTGTAGGCCTGTCTGCAAAACTTAAGGTATAAGTAAAAGTAGTTATTGTGATCTCATAGGTGAGATCCGACAATTGTCTGTAGGTGATTTCCCCTGCACGGTTATGAGTAGCATTCAGACTGGCAAAGCAAAATGATACCAGTACCATTAAAAAGAACTTCTTTACAATTATCTTTTTCACACTGAGATTATTTTAATGTTTCAGGTCTGATTTAAACATCAAAAATCAGACCAATTTTTAATTAATCTTTAATACTTACGCGATCTTTAAGATATTGTACCGATCCGACCTCAATAAATGAAAAACCCGACCCGCCGCTAAAGTTTCCGGCAAGAACTACAACTATATCATCGCTTTGAAGATTGTGTGTAACTGTAAGGTTTTTTAACGCTGTGTGAATAAACTCATCAACTGATTTTCTTTTCTCCTGATAACTTGCATAAACACCATACGATAATGCCAGTTCTCTCATTGTGCTTTCTGAGTAGCATTGGGCAAGAATCAGATTTATGCCCCTGTAAGAAGCCATATCTCTTATTGTTCTTCCACCGGTCGTATCGGCAATGATTCCCCTGGCTCCTATTCTGAATGCGGTCTTGACTGCAACCTTTGCGAGGTATGCAGAAATTTCCCCGGTAACATTCATATAAGGTACATTCATAAATTTCTCCTTATTCTTCTCAACCTCAAGAGCCACTTTTGTCATGGTTTTTACGGATTCCACAGGATATTTACCATTAGCCGTTTCCCCGCTAAGCATTATTGCATCAGTCTGAGAATAAATTGCACTGGCTATATCGCTCACTTCTGCCCTTGTCGGCCTTGGATTGGTTATCATCGAATGAAGCATTTGCGTAGCAACAATAACCGGCTTCCTGGTGATTATACATTTGGTAATAATCATCTTCTGAATGCCTGGAATCTTTTCATATGGTATTTCTATTCCCAGGTCACCTCTGGCCACCATAATTCCGTATACATTTTCAAGAATATCGTCGATATTATCAACACCTTCCTGATTCTCAATCTTAGCAATAATTTTAATGCCGCTATTAAATGAATTCAGGACAGTCTGAACATCAAGAACATCCTGCTTTGACCTGACAAATGAATGAGCTATAAAATCGACATTGTTCTTTGCAGCCATTTCAATGAAAGTCCGATCCTTATCGTTAAGTGAAGGTAGCATTATCTTTACGCTTGGCACATTAACGCTCTTCCTTGAAGTAAGAATCCCATCATTTTCGATTGAGCATTGAAGCGCATTTCCCTGTTTTCTTAAAACCCTTAATTCTAACTCCCCATCATCCATAAGAATAAGCGATCCCAGTGGAATATCGGAAGAAAAAGTCTCATAAGTAACATATATTGCCTCAGATGAGCTTTTTTTCCCGGGATCTCCGATAATATTAATTGTCGCACCTTTTTTAAGTACAATAGGAGCATCACAGACAGTTGTGCGTATTTCAGGACCTTTTGTGTCGATCAGAATAGCAATTTTATCAGACACTTCACGTGTATTTTTGATTATCCTGAGCGCTCCCTCGATATCAAGATGTGCCGAGTTTATCCTTATCACATTCATTCCGGCTTCATAGAGTTCTTTTATAAAATCTGTTTCACAGTTTTTATCCGATATGGTTGCAACTATCTTAGTCCGTTTAGAGTTCATAAGTTTTTCTTCTTTGATATGAGTATTTCGATGATCGCCTCTACGGCCAGCCTGTAACTGTCGAGGCCAAACCCGGCTATACTGCCCGTACAGTTTTTCCTTATCAGGCTGGTATGACGAAACTCCTCGCGGGCATAAATATTTGTAATGTGAACTTCAATCACCGGCGAACTTACTGAAGCAATCGCATCACCAATTGAAACGGAAGTATGAGTATAGCCGCCGGCATTAATTATAATGCCATCAGCTGAAAACCCCGATTTTTGAATTTCGTTTATTATCTCACCTTCTATATTTGACTGAAAATAGTTGAAGTCGATATTAGTATAGCGCGATTTAAGTTCGATAAAATAATCTTCAAATGATGAGTGTCCGTATTTTTCAGGTTCCCTCCTGCCAAGGAGATTCAGATTCGGACCGTTAATAATTTCGATATTCATGAGGTGTAATAATTTAATGCTTTGTACCTTTACGCTACTTTGAATCTTACTTTGCTATCCTTTGTAGCTTAATGCTTTGGTGCTTACCACAATGGTACACAACGGTTATCGCTAAGTCTCACAAAGGTATAATAATTGACAATCATATTATTATTGTAAAAATAGAAAAAAATTAAAGCACTGAACCAATATATGATGTTGTACTTTATGTTACTTTGCAGGATACTATGTGGCTGCTAATATGAGAATCAAAAATGAGTCTTAGCTGGAAACAGTCATTCAGGAATTTTGAGACATACCTCAGGCTTGAGAAATCATTGTCTAACAACAGTATTGAAGCCTACCTGAACGATATTAATAAGCTTGAAAATTATTTTATTGACAGCCAGCAGGATATCTTGCCGGTGAATGTGACATATTCAGATCTCAAATCTTTTCTTGGCTGGTATGGTATAAGCAATCAAAACACCCGTACCCAATCAAGAGTGCTTTCGGGTATCAGAGCCTTTTTCAGGTTTCTTCTTATTGAAGGAGAGATAGAGGAAAATCCTGCTTCACTGATGGAATCACCTAAAATCGGGCTTAAGCTTCCTGAAGTTTTGTCTGTTGCGGAGATTGACGGGATAATTGGTGAAATTGACCTGAGCAAACCTGAGGGCCACAGGAATAAGGCAATCATTGAGACTCTTTATGGCTGCGGGCTAAGAGTTTCCGAACTCGTTAATCTCAGGCTTACAGATATACATTACGGGGAAGAATTTGTTGTTGTCACAGGAAAAGGCGATAAACAGAGGCTTGTTCCTGTCAGTACCAAAGCATTAAAAGAAATAGATCTATATAAACAGGATAGGAACAGGCTTCCGGTGATAAAGGATCAGAATATCCTTTTTCTTAATCGTCGGGGAAGCCGCCTCACACGGGCAATGATATTCACAATAATTAAAGATCTTGCAGCCAGGGCAGGCATAAGGAAAAATATCAGCCCTCACACATTCAGGCACTCATTTGCAACTCATATGATAGAAGCAGGTGCCGATTTGCGGGCAGTCCAGGAAATGCTGGGTCACGAATCAATACTTACAACTGAAATATATACTCATATCGACAGGAGTTTCTTGCGTGATACTCTTATTATGTTCCATCCCAGAGCTTAAAACTTTATCAATATTTTAACTCTGTATCCCTCTGTGCTTCCTCTGTGCAACTCTCCCGCTCTGCGGGACAAGTTGTGACAGTTCTTATTTTTTTGTTACACAGAGTCACACAGAGTTAACACAGAGAACCACTGAGAAAATCGCTTTTTAAAATTCAATTTTAATATTAACTTTGCACCTTATTTTTGCAAAATCAATAATTAATATTTATCTCAAATTAATAAAACTATGTCAAACGTTAAAAGAGTTTACTCCTTCGGAAAGAAAACTGCAGAGGGTAAAACCGACATGAAAAACCTTCTTGGAGGTAAAGGTGCCAACCTTGCGGAAATGTGTCTGTTAGGGTTACCGGTTCCTGCTGGTTTCACAATCACAACTGAAGCATGCAATGAATATTATAAGAATAATTGCACTCTCCATCCTGAGCTTATGCCTGAAGTATGGGCTGCAATGAAGAAGACGGAAGAGACGATGAACATGAAATACGGTGATCCTTCGAATGCGTTGCTGGTTTCATGCCGTTCAGGAGCCCGCAGTTCGATGCCAGGTATGATGGATACAGTACTCAATATTGGACTTTGTTCAGCAACGATTCCAGGGTTTCTTAAAAAAACCAACAATCCGCGTTTTGTGTGGGACTCATATCGTCGTCTTATTATGATGTATGCCGACGTTGTAATGGAAAAGGCAGAAGGTATAGACCTGGGCGAAGGAAAAGGCATTCGTAAGCAGCTCGATGAGAAACTCGATGAGTTCAAGAAGCAGAAAGGCTACAACACAGATACTGAAATAACAGCGGATGAGCTTAAAGTTCTATCGGAAGAATTTAAGAAAATTGTTAAAAATACGCTTGGGAAACCTTTCCCTGATGATGCAAAGGAACAACTTGAAGGCAGTATTAAAGCTGTTTTCAAAAGTTGGAACGGGAAGAAAGCAGTTTCATACCGTCGTATAGAAAGTATTCCCGATGATTGGGGAACAGCCGTAAACGTTCAGGCTATGGTGTTTGGCAATATGGGAGACACTTCTGCAACAGGTGTTGCATTTACCCGTAACCCTGCCACAGGTGAAAACTTGTTTTATGGAGAGTGGCTGGTGAATGCCCAGGGAGAAGATGTTGTGGCCGGTATCCGTACTCCAAGCCCTCTGAATGATGATACAAAAAATGATCAGAACCAGCATCTTCACAGTATGCAGGAAGCGATGCCAGGTACATATAAAGAACTCTGTGATATCCGTAATATTCTTGAGAAATCGTTCCACGATATGCTGGATATTGAGTTCACAATTCAGGAAGGCACGCTTTATATGCTGCAATGCCGCGTAGGAAAAAGAACGGGAACAGCTGCACTTAACATGGCAATGGACATGCTTCACGAGAAACTGATTGAAGAAAAAACAGTTGTTATGCGTGTAGATCCTGCACAGCTCGACGAACTTCTGCATCCAATCTGCGATCCGAATGCTGAGAAGAGAGTAAAGGCTGTAGTAAGAGGGTTACCAGCCGGACCGGGAGCCGCTGTAGGAAAAGTAGTTTTCACTGCAGAAGATGCAGTCGCATGGTTGCGGAAAGGCGAAAAAGTCATTCTTGTCCGCGAAGAAACCAACCCGGAGGATGTTGAAGGTATGCGTGCTGCAGAAGGTATCCTTACTGCACGTGGAGGTATGACATCGCATGCTGCTCTGGTTGCCCGAGGATGGGGCAAGTGCTGCATAGTTGGTGCAGGCGCACTGCATGTCGATTCTGCAAAGAAAATTGCTAAAATATCAGGTTCAGATATAGTGATTAAAGAGGGCGATATTCTTACCCTGAATGGCACCAAAGGGAACGTTTATACCGGAGCTGTTACACTGATGGATGCCACTGAAAACCCGCGTTTTAAAGAATTCATGACGATTATTGACAAATATCGTAAAATGGGGGTTCGTACAAATGCTGAGACTCCTGAAGATGCTATAATTGCACGTAACTATGGAGCCGAAGGCATTGGTCTGTTCCGTACAGAACATATGTTTTACGGTAAAGGATCAGAAACTCCATTATTTCTTCTTAGAAAAATGATCCTCAGCGCAAATGAAACAGAACGACGGAAAGCGCTTGATGAACTTTTTGCTCATGTAAAGAAAGATATGAAAGAAACTATGGCCGCAATGGATGGTTTACCTGTAACATTCAGGCTTCTCGATCCGCCGCTTCATGAATTCGTACCGCAGGGTGCTGAAAAACAGGAAGAACTGGCAAAATCTCTTGGCATTAAAAAGGAAGATATTGCTAAACGTGGTGAAGCTCTTCATGAATCAAATCCAATGATGGGTCATCGCGGTGTTCGACTTGGAATCACTTTCCCTGAAATATCTGAAATGCAGGTTCGCGCAATATTTGAATCGGCTCTGGAGCTTATTAAGGAGGGAAAGAAACCTCATCCCGAAATAATGGTACCTGTAACCTGCGAGGTCAATGAATTAGATTTTACCAAAAAGGTTGTCGACAAAGTTTATGATGAAGTCTGCAAAAAATTTGGTGTAAAATCTATTGAATACAAATATGGTACAATGATTGAAATCCCGCGTGCATGTCTCTTATCGGACCGTATGGCAAAAAGCGCTGAATTTTTCTCATTCGGAACCAATGACCTCACACAGATGACATTCGGTTTCAGCCGAGATGATACCGGAGGATTCCTTCATGATTATCTCGACAAGAAGATATTGGCAGCCGATCCATTCCAGACTATTGATCAGGATGGCGTTGGCCAGCTGATAAAAATGTCGGTTGAAAAAGGCCGTTCTACCAGGCCTGATCTAAAAGTAGGTATCTGCGGTGAACAGGGCGGCGATCCCGCTTCAGTTGAATTCTGTTTCAAAACAGGTTTGACATATGTAAGTTGTTCGCCATTCAGAGTTCCGATTGCAAGGCTGGCAGCTGCACAGGCATCAATCAAATTTGGTAAGTAATACCGGAATGCCGCGATAAATAGTCAAAGGGTTCCGCCAAATGCGGAACCCTTTTTCTTTTCATGACTGACTAATCTTACCTGGCAATTTACCCCTAAATTCTACTAACATATCTATGACCCCTGACTAGCAATTTTACCCTGTTCGTTTTCAGGATTATTATTAAAAAATGAGTTATCTTTCGTGATCTTTTAAGCTAATACTTTGTTATTTAAGAATATATTGATCTTATAACCAATTTCTTAAAATGATTGATTCCAGGGAATTATTAAATTATGGCATTCAAGACATTAAGGAAATTGTCTATAATCCGACTTATAATATCTTATTTGCTGAGGAGACTAAGCCAGGCCTTGACGGCCTTGAGAAAGGTATTTTTACGAAGAACGGCGCTATAGCAATTGATACCGGGATCTTCACGGGGCGATCTCCGAAAGATAAGTATGTCGTGCTTGACGATAAAACCAGGAATACCGTTTGGTGGAAATCTGAATCTGCAAAAATCTCCGATAACAAACCAATTTCCATTGATATCTGGAACCATTGCAAAAACATTTCTCTGAAACAGTTATCGGGAAAGAAACTTTTTGTTGTAGACTGTTTTTGCGGAGCAAACAAGAATTCAAGAGTGAGCGTGAGATTTGTTCTTGAAGTCGCCTGGCAGGCACATTTTGTGAAAAATATGTTTATCAGACCCGATCCTGAAGAACTTGACAATTTCAAGCCCGATTTTGTTGTTTTAAATGCTTCCAAGGCTAAAAATCCTGACTGGCAGCGACAAGGACTGAATTCAGAGAATTTTGTCTTTTTTAATCTTACCGAAGGAATGCTGGTAATCGGTGGTACCTGGTATGGCGGGGAAATGAAGAAAGGCATGTTCTCTGTTATGAATTATTGCCTGCCACTCAAGGGGATAGCCTCAATGCACTGTTCTGCGAATGTTGGTAAAAATGGTGACACTGCTATATTCTTCGGACTCTCCGGAACAGGAAAAACGACTCTTTCGGTCGATCCAGGCAGAGCCTTGATCGGTGATGATGAACATGGATGGGATGATGAGGGAATATTTAATTTTGAAGGGGGTTGTTATGCCAAATGTATAAAGCTGGATAAAAAAACTGAACCGGATATCTATAACGCAATAACACGTGATGCTCTTCTTGAGAACCTGGTAATTCTGCCCGACAGTACAATTGATTTCAACGACAAATCGAAAACTGAAAACACCAGAGTGTCCTACCCTATTTATCATATTCATAATATTGTAAAACCTGTTTCAAAGGCAGGGCATGCCAAAAAAGTGATCTTTCTCACTGCAGATGCATTTGGAGTTCTCCCTCCCGTAAGCCGGCTGACCGAGGAGCAGACAAGATATTATTTTCTCAGCGGGTACACTGCCAAAATAGCCGGTACCGAAAGAGGTATCATTGAACCGGTACCCTCTTTCTCTGCCTGTTTTGGTGCAACATTCCTGATGCTCGATCCGATAATATATGCTAACGAACTTACCAGGAAAATCAAAATTCATAATGCTGAAGTCTGGTTAGTAAATACAGGATGGACAGGGGGTCCTTATGGTATAGGAACCAGGATCGACCTGACGTATACCCGGCATATAATTGAAGCAATTCTTAATGACTCACTGAAGAATTGTGAATTTAACACTCTTCCTGTTTTTAATCTCAATATGCCTGCTAAAATCGAAGGAATTGAAGGAAACACTCTTGATCCGGCAAAGGCGTGGGAATCAACATCAAAATGGCGTGTTGCAGCAACTGATCTGGCATTGAAGTTCATTAATAACTTCAGCAAATTCACTTCCAACAAGGAGTCTGAAAGTCTTGTCAGTTCCGGCCCTTTAATCTGACGATAAGAGGTCCGTTTTATTATTATATTTGCCTTCTCAAAAAAATTAAAGCATGAATATACCTAATGCAGCTCTCTCAGTTGTTATAGCTTACCTGCTGGGATCAATACCTTCGGCTTTATGGATTGGCAAAGGGTTTCATAATATCGATGTAAGAGAACATGGAAGCGGAAATGCCGGAACCACAAATACAATCAGAGTACTCGGTTGGATCACAGGTATTCCTGTTCTCCTTATCGATATAATAAAAGGATGGCTTGCTACGATGTTACCTGTTTTTCTTCATCTTACCGCCCATGGAAGCGCTCTAATGATAAATCTGCAGATGATTACAGGAGTCGTAGCCATCATTGGCCATATTTTCCCGGTTTTTGCCGGATTCAGGGGAGGGAAAGGAGTTGCAACTGTCTTCGGGGTTTTCCTGGCTTTGCAGCCATTGCTCACTCTTTGCAGTATGGGTATATTTCTGATTGTCTTATTTATTACCGGAATAGTATCTGTCTCATCAATGAGTGCAGGTATATCTTTCCCGGTGTTTCTGTTTTTGTTTTTCGACACACCTTCTATATTTTTCAAGATATTTTCTATTCTTGTAGGAATAGCTCTGATTGTAACCCATAGAAAGAATATAGGCCGGCTGCTGAGAGGAGAAGAGGCTAAACTTATAAAATTCGGTAAAAAGGCCTAAAGGCACAAGGGCGCAGGGGCGTAATTGTATAATGGCAATGTATGAGCCGTTGAGCCGTTAGAATTGTTCCAGCAACTGAATCCTTTTGCTGATCGGTGGATGTGTTTCAAAGAGTGAATTAAGAGAAAAAGCAGATTTCTTCTCTTCCACCTGAGGGTTCTCAATAAATAACTGGGCGATATCTTTTCTTTTTACAGCTTCAATTGTCGGATCAACCGATATCTTTCTGAGTGCCGATGCAAGTGCAAGGGGCCTGTGCGTCAGTTCAGCAGAACCGGCATCTGCCAGATATTCCCGTTTCCTTGATAATGCGAACCTGAAAAGAGTGGAAATCAATAAGCCAACGAGGGCAAGTAAGAGAGCAATGATTACAGCACCTCCCCCATCCTTTTTCCCTCTTCCGATTCTGCCAAATTGCAAAGATCTGAATATAGCCTGTGAAATGAAGGCAAAAATCCCGACGAAAATAATTGAGATTATCAGCAGTCTTACATCACGGTTCCTTATATGAGTAAGTTCGTGCGCAATAACTGCTTCAAGTTCTTCATCATTAAGTTTTTCTATAATGCCCCTGGACAGGGATATTGAGAATGTTCCCGGATTAATTCCACTGGCAAAGGCATTTAATGAATCATCCTCAATAATATTGATTTTAGGCGTTGTCATTCCCGTTGCAATACACAGGTTTTCAACCAGATTATAAACCCTCTTATTTTCATTTCTTTCAAGTGGTTTGGAATCTGTGGCAGCATTGATCATAGCTGAGTGGGAAAACCAGGCTATTATAAACCATACACCTACACCAATTATAATAAAAGGAGCAGTCATGAAGAAGCTCCGGTTGACCTGGCTGATTGACCTGTGAACTTCTGAATTAAAGGATAAAAAGAAAAAAAAGAGCCATGTCAGACAAAAAAAAACCACAGGGAACATTACCAGTATCAGTACTGAATTGGTGTTGTTCCTCCATATCTGGCTCTGCAAACCAAAATACTTCATATTGTCAGAACTGGATTTTAGGCGGCTGTTCTGCTTCAGCCCTCTGAGTGCCTAATTCAAACATGGGTTCGCGTTTGAAATTAAACAGGGTGGCAATCAGATTTGACGGAAACAATTCAGTTGAAACATTAAGTTCTTTGGTTGCAGAATTAAAGAACCTGCGTGCAGAAGCTATCTTGTTTTCTATATCGGCTATCTCATTCTGCAGTTCCATAAAGTTCTGGCTGGCCTTAAGATCAGGGTATGCTTCCACAGAAACCTTCAGACCTTCCAGCGCTGTAGACAACTTGTTTTCAGCAACAATCTTCTCATTAATAGTCGTCGCTTTCATTGCGTTTGAGCGAGCCTCTGTAATATCAGTAAGGACTCCCCGTTCATGCCCCATATAACCTTTTACGGAATCGACCAGCTGAGGTATAAGATCGTGTCTTTGTTTCAACTGAACATCTACATCGGCAAAAGCCTGTTCCCTGTTGTTTCTCAGCCTGACCAGCCTGTTATATAATGAAACAACCATCAGTACCAGAAGAAAAATAATAGCCAGAAATAATAATACAATTATCATATTCAAATTATTTAAGTTAATTTTTATCGTGTTGAAAACGGAATAATTTGAAAATAAAGATAGTTATATTTGTGATAACTATTTTGCCAATTATATCATTTTTAGTTTCACATTAATTGAAATATAACAAAGTTACCCGATATGGAGAAGAGTTTAAAAGGAACAAAAACAGAAAAAAACCTGCTGAAGGCGTTCGCAGGTGAATCGATGGCAAAGAACAGGTATGAATTCGCAGGTAAGGTTGCGAAAGAAGAGGGATTTGAACAAATTTCTGAAATCTTTTTAAAGACGGCATTACAGGAACAACAGCACGCCAAAAGATTTTTCAGGTTTCTTGAAGGCGGTATTGTTGAAATAACTGCTTCCTATCCTGCCGGAAAAATTGAAACAACAAAAGATAATCTTTTTGCAGCAGCGGAAGGCGAACATGAAGAATGGAGCGATCTGTATCCTTCTTTTGCTTTTATAGCTGAAGAGGAAGGATTCAAAAATATATCAGCAGCATTTAAAGCAATCGCCCAGGCTGAAAAGGGTCATGAAGAACGATATAGAAAACTTCTTGAAAATGTGATGCAGGATAAAGTGTTTCAGCGCGACGAAAAGGTTTTCTGGTATTGTAGAAAATGTGGTTATATCCACTTCGGTACAAAACCTCTGAAGAATTGTCCGGCATGCCTTCACCCCGTAGCCTATTTTGAACTCCTCCCAAATAATTATTGATTATGATCGACGCTAAAGATATTCTAGATCTTATTATCACCAGGCAGAGCGACAGAAAATACGAAGACAAACCAGTTGATAATGAGAAGCTTGAACGTATTGTTAACGCCGGAAGGATGGCCCCGTCTGCCTGCAACGCCCAACCCTGGAAATTCATAGTTGTAACTGATCGTGAGCTTATTCTGAGTGTTGCCGAAGCTGCCTCCGCAAAACTTCTCGGGATGAACAGCTTTGTTTCCCAGGCTAAGATAATTATAGTCATTGTGAGAGAAAAACCAAATATGTCATCTAAAGTTGGAGCTACCATTAAAAATAAAGATTACTCACTTATAGATATTGGAATAGCTACAGAGAATATCTGTCTTCAGGCAAAGGCTGAAGGAATCGGTTCATGTATAATCGGATGGTTTGATGAAAAACAATTAAGGAAACTCCTCGCTATACCAAAATCAAAACGTGTCGAGCTGCTAGTTACATTGGGTTATTCTCTAAGCGAACAACGTGAAAAGAGGCGTAAAGCTGCCGGCGAGACTGTTTCTTATAATAAATATTGATTTTGACTACATAAGTGAAACACAAACTATCAAAAACAGATAAGATAAATCCAATTGAACTACACTGCAAGAAGACTCTGTATAATTCACAGGCTGATGCTCTTGAAGCGATTAAGTACATGACAGAAATCCGGGTGGTGGAATTGAGAACTTATAAGTGTTCGGTTTGTGGTTTCTGGCATTTAACATCGAAATGACTTAAAAATCTACTTAACAAAGTTTATATTAACAGGCTTTTAATTTAGTTTTTCAAGGGCTCCCTTTATTCTTTTAACAGCTTCGATAAGCAAATCATCTGATGTTGCATAGGAAATTCTAATGCACTCAGGAGCTCCGAAAGCAACTCCACCGACTGTTGCAACCCGAGCCTTATCGAGCAGGTAGAGTGCAAGATCGTCTGAGTTTTCAATTTTTGTCTCTCCATCAGATTTACCAAGATAGAAGCTAATATCAGGCATTACGTAGAAGGCCCCCTGTGGAATACTAACTTTAATTCCTCTTATCTCTTTCAGCAGACCGCAAATCAGATCGCGACGGCGCAGGAAAGCTGCTTTCATAATTTTTTGCGATTCTCCCTTGCCCTGAATGGCTGCCAGTGCTGCACGCTGGGCGATAGAGCAGACTCCTGAAGTGAACTGACCCTGCAATTTATTACATGCCCTCGCGATCCATAATGGGGCGCCAATATATCCTATCCTCCAGCCTGTCATTGCATATCCTTTTGAAACTCCGTTGACAGTAATGACTCTATCAAGTATAAAATCAAAAGAGGCCATACTTACATGTTCGCCTGTGAAAATGATATCCTCATAAATCTCATCCGAAATTAAAAACACTCCTTCGTGCTTTTCAACGACCCGGGCAATTTTCTCCATTTCTTTCCTGTCATAAACCATCCCTGTCGGATTTGAAGGGGAATTGAAAATAATTAACCTGGTTTTTTTCATAATAGCAGCTTCAAGTTGCTCAGGTTTTATTTTGAAATCATTCTCCAGTTTCGCCTTTATAACTACTGGTTTACCTTGAGCAAATATTATCTGATCATAATAACTTACCCAGTAAGGCGCAAGGATAATTACCTCATCTTCGGGATTCACAATTGATAAAATGACATTTATAAGCGAGTGTTTAGCTCCGGCAGATACAATTACCTGATCGGCAGAATAAGTTATGCCATTCTCTTCCTTAAATTTTCTTGAAATTGCCTCCCTGAGATCTGCATATCCCGGAACAGGAGGATATTTTGAATAATTGTCATCAATCGCTTTTTTAGCCGCTTCTTTGACATAATCAGGAGTATTGAAGTCAGGTTCACCAAGGCTCAGACTGATGATATCAATGCCTTTTGACGTTAATTCCCTGCTCTTCTGCGCCATAGCAAGAGTCTGGGACACTGATAAAGATTTAACTCTTTCTGATAAATATTCCATGCTTATATTAATTACATAGTAGTAACTCTGAAAAGGACCCGATAAAAGTATAAAGTAAAATTGAAATACAAAATTTAAATAAATCCATAGTCACCAAGGCACGAAGGCACAAAGATACACCAAGATGTCTCCGATTTTCTTTCCTTTGTGACCCTTGGCGTCTTGGTGTCTTTGTGGCAAAAAATGTTTTGTGTGAATTCCAATTTCTTTACGAACTTTACGTTTAAAGAAAAAAACTTAGGTTTGTACAAAAATTAAATTATATGGAATCTCTTAAAGACTTACTAATGATCACTATCCCGGCGCTGATTGTATTCTTCACTGCATGGGGCCTTCTTCGTAATCTGATAAAAAATGACCAGGATAAAAGGAGGCAGGAACTTGTGCTTCAGAACAGCAGAACAGTTACCCCTATTAAGTTGCAGGCCTATGAAAGGATTGTTCTGTTTCTGGAAAGAATTTCTCTTGAGTCATTACTGGTGAGGGTTAGTTCAGCGGATATGACAGCTCAACAGCTCCATTCAGCACTACTTAATGCAATCCGTAGCGAATTTGAACATAATCTTTCACAACAAATATATATGAGTCAGCAGGCCTGGGAGGTAGTAAGGAACGCCCGTTCTAATATGATAAAAATAATCAACAGCGAAGCTGAGAAAATGCCGGTTGATTCTTCAGGTATGTCATTCAGCAAACAACTTCTTGAAAAAATTATGGAACTCGAAAAGGAGCCTACAAGAGCAGCTATAGAGTATGTAAAAAATGAGGTCGCCAGAATTATCTGATGAACTTTTGTTGCACCTCTGTGGTTCTTTGTGTAATTAAAAATTAAGAACTGTCACAACCTGTCCCGCGGAGCGGGAGAGTTCACAAAGAAGCACTGAGTATCTCAGAGAAGAACAATGCGCCGTTATAGAAGATCTATACTCCTTTTCACAAAAGTATTAAGTTCTTCCCCTCTCAGCATATTATTGGCCAATAAAGCCAGATCTATAAGTTGTTTGACTACCTTATTGGCAGAACCATAAGATTCAAGAATATCTTTCCTGGCATTTTCGACATCCGTAAGTTCTTTGCGCAGTTTTTCAAGATCATCTTTTTCAACCTGACTTATCTCATCTGCTTTTTTCTTCTTGTTTTCCTGTTCCATAAAGTCAATCTCTTCCTTAATCCTCTTCCTCTCATTATTATTCTCGGTGAGCCTGGGTCCTTCCTGATTCTGAAGATCTTCTGATATTTTATTGACAATCTGATTGTTGGGATTAACAACCAGGTTATAACTATCGGGCAATTCGCCATAAAAGTTCATCCCTCCTCCTATCTGCGACATATCTTTCATACGCCTCATGAATTCCGACTGAGTAATTATTACGGGCGCTTCATTTTCATCAAGGGTCTCAAAAACAACATTATAAATTTCTTTGGATTTAACTTTTACACTAAAAACACTCTTTAGATCATCTTTTTGATCTTCAGTCAGTTTTGACTCACGAGTTTCTTCCTTCTGAATAAGTTTATCAACTACATCCGAATCGACTCTTACAAATCTGGTATCCTTCAATTTTGATTCCAGTTGATTAATAAGATGAATATCAAGTTGACCATCGAGTAGCAAAACATCATATCCTTTGTTTCTAGCTTTGTCAATATAACTGAACTGATCAGTTTTATTTGTTGAATATAAATAGATGAGTGTCTTGTTTTTATCAGTCTGGGTTTCCTTTATCAGCTTCTCATACTCCTCAAAAGTAAAGTACTTATCTTCAGTGTTCTTCAGCAGTGCGAACTTTGAAGCTTTTTCATAGAACTTTTCTTCAGTTATCATTCCATATTCTATGAACAGTTTAAGGTTGTCCCATTTCTTTTCAAATTCCTCCCTGTTATTTTTAAATATATCATTTAGACGGTCAGCCACTTTTTTTGTAATGTGACTCGATATCTTCTTCACATTTGAATCGCTCTGAAGATAGCTTCTTGACACATTAAGGGGAATATCAGGGGAATCGATGACACCATGCAAAAGCGTTAGAAACTCCGGGACAATACCTTCAACAGAATCAGTTACAAATACCTGGTTAGAGTACAATTGTATCTTGTTCTTCTGTATCTCAATGTTATTTTTGATCTTTGGGAAATAAAGAATTCCGGTCAGTTTAAACGGGTAGTCTACATTAAGGTGAATATAAAATAACGGATCATCACCGGAAGGATAAAGCTCCCTGTAAAAATTTTTATAATCTTCTTCCTTCAGGTCGGCCGGTTTTAGTGTCCATGCAGGCTTAGTGTTGTTAATAATATTATCTTTGTCTGTTTCGACATTCTTACCGTCTTTCCACTCTTTTACCTTTCCGAAAGCTATTTCAACAGGAAGAAATTTGCAGTATTTTTTGAGCAACTGTTCAATTTTGTTCTCATCAAGAAAATCTTTTGATTCTTTGTCAATATATAAAATTACATCGGTTCCAATTTTTCCCTTTTCAACCTCTTCAATTGAGAACTCAGGACTGCCGTCGCAACTCCATTTAACTGCCTGAGCACCATCCTGATATGATTTGGTTATTACTTCAACCTTATCGGATACCATGAAAGATGAGTAGAACCCCAGACCAAAATGTCCGATAATTGCACTCGACTGGTCCTTATACTTATCAAGAAAATCATTGGCGCTTGAAAAAGCAATCTGGTTGAGGTATTTATCAAGCTCTTCCTTAGTCATACCAATACCTCGGTCAGAAACTTTTATTGTTTTTTTCTTCTTATCAACCGAAACCCGGATTGTTGAATCGACAATTTCTCCTTTGTAATCCCCTACAGCTGCCAATGTTTTGAGTTTCTGTGTGGCGTCAACTGCATTTGAAATAAGCTCACGAAGGAAAATCTCATGATCAGAATAAAGGAATTTTTTTATTATAGGGAATATGTTCTCAGTTGTTACTCCAATCTTTCCGGTTTCCATATCAAATATTTTTATTGTTATACATTAATAATCTGCCCATCACTTTCAAAAGGTGTGCCGTAAGTTTTCTACTGACAAATAGTCACCTTCGTATTCAGGTAAACCAATCACACCGTCAGCTGACCGATAGGAAACCCATCCCTCCGGAAGGGTTAAGAAATAAAAAGTAATGGTGAACTTAATGATCTGAAA
The DNA here is from genome assembly GCA_003157015.1 of Bacteroidales bacterium. Lineage (GTDB taxonomy): Bacteria > Bacteroidota > Bacteroidia > Bacteroidales > VadinHA17 > LD21. The sequence goes on along the minus strand of PMIJ01000069.1, from coordinate 18,431 downwards.
ACATATGGAGTGAAGATGCACAAATGAGGATTAAATAATATTTAGAAGTACTGCGGAAGCCTGAACCTGGCGATTAGGATTAAGATTGCACAGAGCAAAATAAATCCAATAAGAGCATAAACTGAAATATTTCTTTTCTTTTTGAATAGGCTTATTCCATGTTCACTTATCAGCTTTTTAACGGTATTATGTATCCTGAGGATTGAATTGGTATTTTTAGGGACGTATGCATCAATATTAAATTTTAAAATTTTTCTTATCTCCTCCATTTTATCAGTGGGCCCAAGTAAAATAAGACCTGTTCTACGGTCGATCTCTTCTATTTCTGCTACCAGATGGTCTATCATTTCGAATTGTTCCCTCGTATCATGAAGCCCAAGAATTGCGATCTTGCAGAAATTATGTTCCTTGTCTGATTCTATTTGACTGATAAACTCCTCCCTGGTCTGGAAAGATGCCACAGTATACCTAGACTGGTCTGAAAACCGCTTCCTGACGTCCTCCGAAAATCCACGGTGATCGTCGTAACAATAAAGATGGGTTTTTATATTCTTAGCCATAACAAGTAGAGTGCCTAGAGTGCCTAGAGTGCCTAAAGTTACAACATTAATGTTGACTTTTCAACCCTTAAATCCATTCACCTTTTTCGCCTTTCAACTTTAAATACTCCAAATTCTAGCTCACTTCAGGCACTTCTTTACTGATTTCTTGCATCCACATTTAGTGTTAATTTCCACAATCCATTCTCAAAATTATATGCATCGAATGAATAATCAGGGCCATAGTATCGGTGGTCATCCTTATGAGTGGAAGAAAAAGGAACAAGATGATCAAATATGATAGAATTTTCAGATTTGAATCGCAGAGACATCATCGCGTTAGAGGCATATTCAAATACATCTCGGTATTTAATTTCATTCCCGGAAGAAAACCATTTCCGTCCAAATACTATTGAATCTTCAGGGGAAAAGCTCAGTACTTCAATAATTTTTCTGCTGATCTCGTAATTGCCATAATCAATTCCAAGCAGTACCCAGCAGTGTCTGTTTTCGACAATAAAAGGTCTTAAATCATAATATAAAGCACCATACCAGTTCGATTCATTATATGTAGAATCAGTTCTGACAGGATTCTCATTGTAACTGACTGATAATCTATAAATTTTACTTTCTTTGCCGGATTCTTTTTTCCTGATGAAATAACAATAATATCTGCCGGGTTCATTCTCTAAAACCAGGTTCCATGTAATTATTTTCAATAGGGAATCAGGTGACATAATCTGGCCCAGGTACCTGAGATTATTGAACCTGTGAGTGAACACAGAGTCAGACCTGACATAACTGTCGAGAATCGTCCTGATAGAATCATTTATATGTATTCTATCAGTATCATTATAGTTTCCTGCAAGCCTGTCAAAAAGTTCTTCCAGAATCTGAGGTGTATCATTTACCGGAACCTGGCCCCTGGCGATACCAGTTGGCAGAAGAATGTATAATATAAGGTATAAGACAAATCGCTTCATTTTTTATTTGAATTATTAGCAGCAGCATCAAGCAGTTGCTTTATTTTTCCGGCTGCAAGACATATTTCTTCTTCACTTATGATCAGTGGTGGAGCAATTCTGAAAGCGTTGTCACAGAATAGAAAATAATCGAGCACCAGTCCATAATCCGGAGCTTTAGCTATAACATATTGAATATATGAAGGATCGGAAAGCTGAACAGCCATTAAAAGGCCATCCCCTCTTATTTCTGAGATAAGCGAATGTGAAAGTTCTTTTTTAAACAGGTCTGACTTAGAATTACAGCTCTCAGCGAGCTTCTCATCTATAATAACATTCAGCGATGCCAGACCTGCCGCGCAACACACCGGATGTCCTCCGAAGGTGGTAATATGACCAAGCGCAGGATTGCTAATAAGTGCTGACATAATTTCGCGGGAAGAAATGAATGCTCCAAGGGGCATACCTCCGCCAAGGGCTTTTGCAAGAAGAAGAATATCAGGTACCACTTTGAACCTGTTAATTGCAAACATCTGACCTAGTCTGCCAAAACCTGTCTGTATCTCATCAAAGATCAATAATGCACCTGTTGATTTACATCTCATCCTGATTTTTAACAGAAAATCATCCTCCGGGTAAATGATACCGGCTTCACCCTGCACCGGTTCTACGATAACGCATGCGGTATTTTTATCAATTGCAGACAGCGATTTTTCATCGTTAAAGGCAATTTGAAAGGTATCGGGCAACAGGGGTCTGAATGCGTTCCTGAAAACCTCGCTTCCCTGTATGCTTAGTGCTCCGTGAGTGCTGCCATGATAAGCGTTCGTGAACGATATGATGCGACTCTTCCCGGTATATCTTTTGGCAAGTTTCAGCGCTCCTTCTACTGCTTCACTGCCTGAATTAACAAAATAACATGAATTGAGAACCGGAGGAAGTATTTCTGCAAGACGTTCGGCATATCTGACCTGTGGACTTTGAATAAATTCACCATACACCATCAGGTGCATATACTGATCAACCTGGTTTTTAACTGCTTCTACTACTTTGGGATGGCGATGTCCCGTATTGCTGACGGAGACTCCTGAGATGAGATCAATGTATTTTTGGCCATCAGGTCCGTACATGTAAATGCCTTCGGCCCTCACAATTTCAAGCATCATTGGTGCATCAGAAGTATGCCCAAGGTGCTTCAGGAACAGTTGACGATTGGTAAGCATTTGAAGTTTTAGTGATTATCTGGCCATCACATTAATATCATTCAGAAGAGAGTCCCTGAATGATTTCCCGACAGGAATACTTTTCACAACACCTCCTACGATAAGGTCGAGAGTATTCTCTTTAATAGTCTGAATCATGCTCTTATTAATAATAAACGACCTGTGAACCCTGATAAATACTCCAGAAGGTAACTGATTTTCGATCGCTTTCATTGTAAAATGAATGGTGAACCGGTCATCGTTTGTGTTAAGTGTAACATAGTTTTCAAGAGCTTCAATATATATTATCTCTGTAAGTTTCAGTTTTACCAGGGATGATCCTTTTTTGATGAAAATTTCTTCATCGCCGCTATTGGCGCCCTCTTTGCGTGCAAAGTATCTGATTGTTTTATCAATAGCTTTGCAAAAACGCCCGTAAGTTACCGGTTTAAGCAGATAATCGACAACATTAAAGTCAAAGGCCTTAAGTGCAAATTCCTCAGCGGACGATACTATTATTATATTGGGTGGAAAGTCGAGACTGCGGATAAAATCAAAACCATTCATCTCTGGCATCTGGATATCGAGAATAACCAGATCGATATCCTGCCGCTTGGTAAGAACATCCCTCGCTGCGACAGAATCACTGAATACACCAACCAAATTAAGAGAAGTGGATTTGCTGACATACCCTTCCAGAATCTTGCAGGTTATTATATCATCGTCGACTATTATGCAATTCATGTACTAACTGTTGTTTTGGCAAATGATTTCACGTCCAAAAATAGTAAATATTTTTTAACAAATTTTAAGAATCAACCTAAAGTTGAAAATCTTTTATCATTTTATTCGAATAAATGGAATTATTCAACCAAAGTGATTGATATAAAGGATGAATGTAAATCGCAATATTATTCTCTATTTTTTTCAAATTCCTCCATATTTTTGCCCTTTCCATATAAAAATCTTTAACTATATCTTCAATAGTATGAAAAAGAGGTTAAAAAGATAATTGTAATCCAGTAATATTTTTGTTATTCTTTATTATGAGTTACAATTGAAGAATTATGTTGTTCCTGGAGCTCTGCAAGTTTTTTCTTACCATATGTGAGACGGATGATTAAAATGAACAGAACCGGTATAATAATAACACCCAGTGCCGTGGCAGCCAGCATTCCCCCCAGCACTGACCATCCGATCGTCTGACGTGCAACAGCACCGGCACCTGTAGCAAACACCAGCGGAGATATTCCGAAAATGAAAGCAAATGATGTCATCAGTATAGGTCGAAGCCGTAAACGAACAGCCTCAATGGTAGCTTCAACAATTTCAATGCCCCTGTCAACCCGTTCTTTTGCAAATTCAACAATAAGAATAGAGTTTTTAGCGGCAAGGCCTATCAGAGTTATAAGACCAATCTGGGCATAGACATTATCTGAAAGACTTTTTGTGAATGTAAGAGCCAGTATAGCTCCGAAGGCAGCAAGCGGAACTCCCAGAAGAATGGTGAATGGGACTGTCCAGCTTTCATACAAAGCAGAAAGAAAAAGAAAGACGAAAAGCAACGACAAAATGAAAATATACATCGATGTGTTGCCTGCTTTCAACTCTTCCCGGCTGAGTCCTGAAAATTCATATCCATATCCTTTTGGCAACACTTGCTGGGCAGTTTCCTGCAATGCTTTGATCGCCTGCCCAGTACTATATCCGACTTTTGCATCACCTACAAATTCAGCCATCCGATAGAGATTATAATGAGAAAGCATAGACGCGCTCTCAGTAACAGTAGAACTCATCACTGCACTTAAGGGCAGCATATTGCCCTGCTGATTTCTGACATAATACTTATCCATGTCCACAATATCATTTCTGAAAAGTGTATCCGCCTGCGCAATTACATGGAAATTCCTGTTATATATAGTAAAGTCATTTATATAGGTGCTGCCGAGAAAAGTCTGAATGGTGTTAAAAACTTCAGCGAGGTTTACTCCCATTTTTTTGCATTTATCACGATCAACTGTAAGCTGATAATTAGGAGTGCGGGCGTTGAAAAAAGTTATTGCCCTGGCAATTTCAGGGCGTTTATTGGCTGCTGCCATAAAGATATTAACATTTCTTTCGAACGCTTTGATATCATCATTGCTCTCACGTTGCTGAAGCTCAAATGTAAACCCTCCCGTAGCACCAAGACCAGGAATGGCAGGAGGAGCTATAACAATGATGTTTGCTTCCCTGATCACTGCAAATTTTGCCTGAAGCTGAGATATCAATGCAAAAATCTGTTCTGATTTGTCTTTACGTTCATCCCATGGTTTCAACTGGCAAAACAGAGTGCCGCTGTTGGTTTTAGAAGCACCTGAAACTACATTAAGCCCCGATATGGCTGAATAATGATCAACACCCCTGGTATCACCCAGCACATCCATTATTTTCTTCAGCACCTCAATTGTGCGTGATGTGGATGATGCTTCAGGAAGTTCGAATGTTATGTATAACCGGCCTTCATCCTCAAGCGGAATGAATCCTGTAGGTTTCTTGATTATCATAACATAAGCACCAAAAATAATCATAATCAGCAGAATGACAATATAACGGGAATGCTTTATGGCTTTCCGTACATTTTGTGTATATCCCTCTGTCCTGGTATTGAACCACTTATTAAAATGATAAAACAGGTTGTTAAGTCCACGGGAAGATTGAGTTATATGATGAGGTTTCAGAAACAACGAACATAAAGCCGGAGTGAGAGACAGAGCTACAAATGCTGATATAAGAACCGAAATAGCTATTGTGATGGCAAATTGCTGATACAGCTTGCCTACAATACCCGGCAAAAAACCGGCCGGAACAAAAACAGCAGCAAGAACAAGTGCAATGGCAACAACCGGTCCGGATATATCAGCCATAGCTTTGTGTGCAGCTTCTTTCGGGGAAAGGTGCTGCTCTTCCATATAACGCTGAACAGCCTCAACTACAATAATTGCATCATCTACCACAATACCGATGGCAAGAACAAAGCCGAAAAGCGTCAGCTTATTAATAGTAAAGCCAAGCGGAATGAAAAAGATGAAGGTTCCAATTATTGAAACAGGGATTGCCAGAACCGGTATAATAGTGGACCGCCAGTCCTGAAGGAAGATAAATACCACTAATACAACCAGGGCCAATGCTTCAAGAAGAGTTTTGACAACTTCACTTATAGATTCCTTTACGACTGTAACAGATTCAAACGGCACTTTATAGGCAACATCGCTTGGAAATGATTTGCTAAGCTGATCCATTACCTGATAGATCCCATTTGCAACATCAAGAGCGTTGCTGCCCGGAGTCTGATAAATCAACATATATGATGCACGCTGCTTATCAACATATGCCACGCCCGAATAGTTGAATTTGCCTAAAACGACTCGAGCAATATCTTTTAAATAAACAACGGATCCCGTAGCAGGATTGGACCTGACGATAATATTCCTGAAATCATCCTCACTGCTAAGTCTTCCGTTAACTCTTGCTGTATATTCAAATGGTTGGCCGGCAGGTTGCGGCGGAGTTCCAATGGAGCCTGCAGCTACCTGAACATTCTGTTCCTGGACGGCGTTAAGAACATCGCTGGCTGTCAGCCCTAAACTCGCCATTTTATCAGGATTTAACCAGATACGCATACTGAAATCATCAGTCCTGGCAAAAATATCGCCTACCCCTTTTACCCTTAAAAGAGCATCCCTGACAAATATGTTAGTATAATTATCAAGAAACTGAACGCTATGTGTACCTTTTGGTGAATAAATAGCTACATTTAATAATCCGCTCGGATTCCGTCTTCTAACTGTGATACCCAATCTTTTTACTTCATCAGGAAGAACCGGAGTGGCAATATTTACCCGGTTCTGAACTTCTGTAGTGGCAATATCAACGTTGGTTCCAATATCAAAATAGACGTTCAATGTCGAACGACCATCATTGGTGCTGTTACTCTGTAGAAAGTTCATGCCTGGCACTCCGTTGACCTGTATTTCTATCGGGGTAGTGACAGTTTGTTCGACAGTAGTAGCGTCAGCTCCTGTGTACTGGCTGGATATCTGCACTACCGGCGGTGTAATATCGGGATACTGACTGACCGGCAGATTTAAAATGGCCAACGTTCCTACAATCACAAGGACCATCGAGATTACAATTGCTGTGATTGGACGTTTTATAAAGGTATCGGCTATCATGAAATAAGTTTCAGTCTTAATGTGTTTTGTTCTTCTTAATTATGCTGTTGTTGATTTTGCGGTTTGGCGATTGTGATCTCTGAACCGTCATGAAGTTTCTGGATGCCGTCAACAACAATTGTTTCGTCACCGCTGAGTCCTTTCAGCACTATAACGTTTGAATTTACCCGCGGACCAAGGGAGACTTTTACCTGCTGCACATTTTTATCTTTTACTACATAGACAAAATATTCACTCAATTGTTCCAAAACCGAAGCAAAAGGAATAATTATCTGCAGACCTGAATAGTCATTTAAGACAAGAACCTTGCAACTCATACCCGGCTTAAGAATCTTATCATGATTAGAAACAGTTATTCTGACCCTTATGGTACCTGTCTGTTGATCAACAGCCCTGTCAATAACGCTTATCTTGCCGAAGAAAGGATAGATAGAATTATCGGGCAACCTGATCTTAAATGTTGTATCATTGTTTGAAATTTCTACCTTTTCGAATTGCCGGAAACGGCTTAGCTCAGTTTCATTAATTTCAAAATCCACTCCTATAGGGTCATCTGAGGATACTGTGTTAAGAAGAGTTTGTCCGGGCATTATAAGAGTACCAATCTTAACACCCGAGAAACCTATAGTCCCGTCAAGAGGCGAATTGATCAGAGAATAATCAAAATCAGTTTTAGCTTTGATGAGTTCTGAATTTGCAGCATCTAACTGCTGTCTGGCATTCTTAAGATCCGTCATTGAATTATCAAGAAGCTGTTTTGCAACGGCATCCTGGCTGGCAAGATCGGTATAACGGTCTGCATCGCGCTGGACTTTTTCCAGGTTGGATTCTGCTATCTTGACATTCGACTGTGTTTCCCTGTAAGTCGCCTCATATTTACGGCGGTCAATTTCATAAAGTTTTTCTCCCGAATGAACCTCTTTACCTTCGGTAAAATATATTCCTGTTATATAACCGCTTACCTGTCCGCGCAGTTCTACTTCTTTTAATGCCACTATATTTGCAGGGTATGAATTGTAGAATATTGCTTTTGAAGGACTTGCATTAGTAACTGTAACAGGTATTGCAGGCACTTCCGCCTTTTTATTTGCCGAATTTCCGGTGCAGGATAACAACCCCGCAACCATAGCAAAATATATTATTATATGTGTTATTTTATACATAGTGTTACATATTAAAATCTGCCATATGCTACCAGCAAAAATTGTAAATGTTAATTAACTTTAATCTCTCCCGAAGCTTTTTCCAAATCCAGTTTACTGGTAAGAACCTGGAAAAGTATATTTAAATAATTAAGTTCCGCAGTACGTAAATCTGTTTCAGATACTATGACTTCCAGATATGCCTTGGTGCCTTTATCATACTGAAACTTCACAGTGTTAAAAATGTCTTTTGCAACAATGATGTTCATTTTTGCTACTTTCAATTCATTAAGGTTGCTTTTATAGCCGGTAAGCGCCTGGGTATATTCACTGCTAATAGAGCTTTTCAGATAATCCATTCCCAGTTGCAATCGCTGATACTGAAGCTTTGCCTTGCTGAAATTCTCCTGCCTGCTCATTCCCTGAAACAATGGAAGTGTTAATTTCAGGCCGAAGAGAGAAGTGGGAGTGTTAGTATTATATAAATCAGAGAACTGATTGGCCGAAAATGAGGGATCATAATTATAAAAAGCAGACAAAGTCGGAAGAAATGACCATCTGTAATAACTGATCCCATAATTCTGCAGTTTCAATGAAGTCTGCATTGATTGATATTCAATACGATTGCCATAATCGAGATTCTTTGTGGTATCAATTAATATTTCATTTTCAAATTTTGTAGAATCATACGCCACAGTTATTTGCTTTTCAGGAACGACTCCCATGAGATGTTTTAATATTGAGTATTTGGCCTTCAGAGCTTCCACGGTACTCTTTCTTTGTGCCTGAGCATTACTTAAAGCTATTTCAGTACGCTGATAGTCTATTTTATCCGTAAGTCCATTTTTATAAAAACTGTATGCATCTTTATAATTATGCTGAAGTCTTACTATATCTTCATTCAGGACATTAATCTCCTCCTCTGTTAACAGCACATCGAAAAAAGCTTTTGTTACATCTACATATGTATTGATCTTTGAACTTTCAGTATTTTCAGAAGCCTGATTGCGAAGTTCTCTTGAAGTTCTGGCCGCAAAGAATAAATTGTTGCTGTACAAGGTCTGGGTGGCAGAAAAAATACCAGTTGACATATTTGTAGGTGTGGAGACAAGGGAAATATAAGGTGTATATGACGGAGGATTAATCAGATTAGGATAAATAGTCGGTGGTATCTGAAGAAAATGTTGAATATTGGCATCTATCTCCAGCTGAGGATACCATGCTGAAAGTGCAATCCTGATATTTCTTTTTGTAATGTCTTCATCAAGAAGTGATTGTTTAATCAACGACTGGTTGGCCAGAGCGTAAGTTATGCATTGTGATAACGTAACATTTGAAGAAAGTGTATCTTGAATTGTTTGTCCTGATAATAAATTGGAGCTAACAAGAAAAAACAAACTTATCAAACCACTCCGGTATTTTTTGAACATAGTATCTTTTCTAAGCATGGTCTGAAAGAAAAACTTCATATCTTAATATATTCTTCTTAAAGCTTAAGATAAGTTTTAAGAGAGAGTTGCAAATATAAACGAATAAAGGCAACATATAGTTAATTTATATTGAAGAATATTTTAATAAAAAATTAAACTATTACCGTTCTGATTTCTACTTCACTTTCTGGCTTTGTCGATCGTATCTTAGCATAAGCCGAATGAACAATCTCATTTAGTTCAGGTAGCTTATATGCAAATAACAGGGCTCCAATGACACAAAAAATTCCTCCTGCTAATATTGTATATGATACACCAATTGTCTTTGCCAGCGCTCCTGCCAGTAAGCTTCCAAAAGGGGCAGTACCCATAAATGCCATTGTGTAAAAACTCATTACACGACCGCGTTTATCATCATCAACAATAGTTTGTATGATTGTATTGCTCGATGCCATCTGGAGCATCATTCCAAGCCCTGTTATGACCATCAGTACCAATGAGAGCAAAAAGAACTTCGAAAAAGAAAATGTAATAAGACCAAAGCCGAATAAACATGCGGCCATGGGAATGACTTTAACCAAACCCATTGTATTTTTTCTGGATGCTAGATAAAGAGCACCTGAAAGCGCACCCAAACCTGATGCTCCCATCAAAAATCCGAAAGTATGAGAACCTCCGTGTAAAATCTCTTTGGCAAAAACCGGCATCAGGACTGTATATTGCATACCCATCAGACTTATCAGTCCAAGTAAAAAAATTATATATCTAATAGGAATAAAACCAAACGCATAAGAAAATCCATCCTTCAGTTCACTTAAAACGTTAGTGTCTTTCCTTATGATCTTTCTTGGAGTAACTTTCATTAATAGCAGCGACACTATAACAAACAGATAGCTTAACCCGTTAAGCAGGAAACAAATTCCTTCACCGGTAAATGCAATCAGAATGCCCGCTATTGATGGTCCGAGCAATCTGGCTCCATTAACCATCGAAGAGTTCAGGGCGATAGCATTGCCAAGGTCTTCCTTCTTCTCCACCATTTCAACTACGAATGACTGCCTGGCAGGCACATCAAATGCATTTACACATCCCAGAAATATATTCAGGAGCACAATGTGCCAAACATGAATAGATCCTGAGAAGTATAGAATTGTAAGTATAAATGCCTGTATCATAGCTGCTATCTGGGTTCCGATCAGAATATGATAGCGGTTCCATCGATCTGTGAGAACACCTGCAAACGGGGCCAATACAAAGGTAGGTATCTGACCTGCAAACCCGACTACACCTAATAACAATGCGGAACCTGTAAGGTGATAAACCAGCCAGGGAGTTGCAATGCGCTGAATCCATGTTCCAATCAGCGATATGCTTTGTCCGCTGAAAAACAGACGATAATTTTTGTATTTAAAGGAACGAAAGATAGCTGCGAAACCGGCCTCTCCACTTTTTTCAGAATCTGTGTCTGCCATGTAATAAGGTAGTTGTGAATTATAAATTCCTGACTATTTGTTCGAATTCAAAAGGTTTTCCGTGTCCGGGATAAATCATTTTGATATTCATCATTTTCAATCTGTCAATACTGTTCTTCAAATCCATGGGATTTTCTATATAATTTGCCACTTCGGGTTTTCTTCTGTTGGTAAAAGTATCTCCGGCAAATAAATCTCCATCTCCGGTTAATATTCCTATTGAACCTTTCGTATGACCTGGAATATGTACAACTTTTGCATTAAATCCATATTCATTCAGGTTCTGACCATCAGTTAAATAAATATCCGGTATGAATTTATCAAATGCAAATTTTTTCCTGAATAATTTTCTGATCAGAGAAAACAGCATAGCCTGCAAAGTTCTTGTCTTCCGTTTCAGCGATAAACCATTTTCCACCATAAAAGAATCATCTTTATGCATGGCTATTCTGCATTTATACTTTTCCCGCAACTTGACACAATTTCCTGTATGGTCAAAGTCACCATGAGTTAAAATGATAAGTTTTAATTTATCTGATAAACAGCCGGCTAAAATCAGTTCACTATCAAGTTTTTCCCAATGCATGGACAAACCGGTGTCAATTAATATGAATCCCTCATTTACTTTTACCAGGAAAGCATTTACAAAGGTCAGCTCAATAATCTTTATATAGTCATTCTTCATCTGATATAATTTTTTGTTTAAACGAAGCGTAGCAGGGTTTTGAACAAAGATTGCCTTATTTTCTTATAATATTTATTTTTAAAGACCATTTTCCAGCCTGAATTATTTCAAAAGTAAGCAGAAAAAATAGAAAACCTTTTTTCCTTGATTAAAGGAAGAATAATTTCAGATTTTGTCCAGAATTACGATTTATCTTTACATATTAAATAATAATTGATGAAAATTCTGATTATTGAAGATGAAAAAGAACTTGTTGGGGCTATAAAAAAATTTCTCGAGCCTGAGGGATTTTTATGCGAAACAGCTTTCTCCTATCTTGAAGCGGAAGATTCTTTATCATCCTACAACTATGACATTATCATTCTTGATCTCACTCTGCCAGGCGGAAATGGACTTGACCTTATAAGACTAATAAAGGAAATGAACAGGAAAGCCGGTTTGCTGATAGTTTCAGCAAAAAATTCCCTGGATGATAAAATAAAGGGCCTTGATATGGGAGCTGATGATTATATAACCAAACCTTTTCATCTGGCGGAACTTAATTCACGAATTAAATCACTTGCCAGAAGGCGGCATTTTGAAGGTTCAACTGAATTAATATTCAACGAGATAAAAATTAACACTGATTCAAATGAGGTACTTGTAAACGAAAAGATTCTGGACCTCACAAAGAAAGAATTCGAGATTCTGCTATATTTTGTTGTGAACCGGAATAAAGTGATAACACGCGAATCGATTGCTGAACACGTGTGGGGAGATAACATCTCCTATGCCGATAATTTTGATTTCATTTACAGCCATATTAAGAATATCAGAAGAAAAATTGAGACTAATAATGGCCGGAACTATCTGCATAACATATACGGATTAGGTTACAAATTTTCTGATAAATGAGGCTTCTTCAAAAGACCAACAGAACTTACTTCCTTATTTCAGGAACCGTCTTTATAATTGCAGGAGTAGTATTCTTCTTCGTTATCGGCTTCTTTTTCAAAGACCAGCTTAATGAAAAACTATTTCATGACATTAGAAATATAAGAAGGTCAATTGAAAAAAATGGGATTTTGCCTGATTATTATCCCTTTATCGAAATAAAAGAAGTGACGAGACAGCCTGAACGATCATTCAAAATCATTGATACTCTTATTTTTAATGCTTTCGAGAAAAGAAATATACCTTTTCGACAGATAAGTCTGATACGTATCATTAATGGAAAGGATTACTTCATTGCAGCCAGGGATACTCTTCTTGAAGAGGATGATTTGCTTGAAGTTATTGCTATTGTCACGGGTTCAGTCTTTATTCTTCTGTTGGTAAGCCTTTATTTCATCAACCGAAAGTTGTCGTTAAAGCTCTGGCAGCCATTCTATAAGACATTAAATGAAATAAAAGAGTTTTCCTATGACAAACCCGGATTTAAACTCTCTTCTGATGGCCAGCTTTATGAATTCACTGAGCTCAATAAGACGCTTGAAAAGCTCACACAAAAGGTGATCTCTGACTATCAGACCCTGAAAAGGTTTGCTGAAGACGCCTCTCATGAAATTCAGACCCCTCTTGCTGTGATTCAGACAAAGTTAGAGACCCTTATGCAGTATCCGGAATTAAAAAAAGAGCAGGCTGAACTTATCAATTCGGCGTATGTTTATACACTTCGAATCTCGAAACTTACAAAAACGCTCTTGCTTCTGACGAAAATTGCAAATGACCAATTCCCTGAAAAAAATACAATAAACCTTTCGGAACTTCTCATTGAGAAAATAAAAATGTTCGAAGATCAAATCGCAGAGAAAGCCCTTACTTTAAATAAAGAGATTGAACCGGATTGCATTTTTGATACCAATTTTTTTCTAACCGAATCGCTGATAATAAATTTGATTGGTAATGCTGTAAAACATAATATCAAAAACGGTATAATCAATATTAAATTAGAAAAAAACCATCTTGAAATATCAAACAGTGGTGAACCTCTGCCTGTGAATGCATCCAAACTCTTTGAAAGATTTTATAAGACTGACAAGTCATCCGACTCTCCCGGACTTGGTCTGTCGATAATAAGTGAAATCTGTAAACTTAACAAATGGAATGTTAATTATTTATATGAAGACAACCTTCATAAAGTCGTAGTAAATTTCTAAATCCAAATTCTTTACAGATTCTGACAATATTTTTATGGGATAAACCTTTAAAAATGAAAAAATGAAAAAATCAATCATTCTGATCGTTGTATTATCAATGATCTCTTTCTCAGCATTCAGTCAAAAGAATCCACCGGAAAACGTTAAAAAGGAACTTTATAAAAAGTATGCTACTGCTCAATCTATCAAATGGGATAATGAAGAAAAAAATGAATGGGAAGCAGAATTCACTATGGAAGGCAAAAAGATGTCTGCAAGCTTTGACAATTCGGGTAAATGGCTTGAATCCGAAACTGTAATCAACGAAAAAGAACTTCCTGCTTCCGTGGAAATAACTCTGAACAAGGATTTCACTGGTTATAAAAAAGGGCATATCGAAATTTTTGAAAGTCCTGCAATGAATGGATTTGAAATTGGACTTAAGAAGGGTGAAACATCTCTTGAAGTCATTTTTGACAACAAAGGGAATATTCTTAAAAAAACGATTATCAAAGATGAAGATGAAAAATCTGAAAAAGTCGAGAAATAGTGAGCATGATTTTTTTGAAGATTAGTATTTAAACAAAATCGTTCCCGCAATGTTAAATAATTGTTGAACACCAAGAATGGATTCAGATGATTTCCATGATTTTTTTATAAATCTCTCTATGCTCTCGGATAATTGGCAAATTAGGTTGCACGTAAGAAATTGAATATCCAAATACATTATAATTCTCATATAAAATCAATTAAAATGAAAAAAACAATTTTTATTCTGGCAGGCATACTCCTGTCGTTGCTTGGGCTGAATGGCCAGGAAGCTGCAAACGGATACAAGATTATTCAGAAAATCCATCTTGACGGAGACGGGTTCTGGGATTATCTTAATGCTGACGATGCCACAGGAATGCTGTATGTCTCACATGGCAAAATGGTGAACGTGGTGGATATGAGCACCGGTAAAAGTGTCGCTACTATTACTGATGTGAATGGAGTACATGGGATAGCTATCGCTCCCGAATTCAATAAAGGATTCATAAGCAATGGAGCCGACAGCAATGTTACAGTATTCAGTACAAAAGATTTCAAGGTTATTGAAAAAGTACCTGTAACAGGAAGAAATCCTGATGCCATCTTGTACGAACCTTTCACAAAGACCATATTAACCTGGAACGGACGTTCTTCAAATGCCACCGTGATAGATGCAAAAACAGACAAAGTAATACAAACAATAGCTCTGGCAGGTAAACCTGAAGCCGCTGTAAGCGATGGAATGGGAAAAGTGTATGTGAATATTGAAGATAAAAGTGAAATCAGCATGATAAATGTGAAAACCTGGAAAGTAGAGCAAACATGGTCAATAAGTCCGGGTGAAGAACCAAGCGGGCTCGCCCTTGATAATGAGAATCATCGCCTGTTCGCTGCCACTGATAAGCTTATGGTTGTCCTCGATGCATTAACCGGCAAGGTAATAACTACGGTTGTAACGGGGGGCCGCGTTGACGGAGCAGGCTTCGATCCGGGTTTAAAGCGTGCATACAGTTCCTGCGGGGAAGGTGTACTTACAGTTGTTCAGGAAGAAAATCCGAATTCATTTAAAGTCCTCGCAAATGTTCCGACGCAGGCCGGAGCCAGGACTATTTCAGTAAGTGCAAAAACACACAGAATCTATCTGCCGACTGCAGAATTCGGACCGACACCTGAAAAAACAGCTGATAACCCCAGGCCACGTCCGACACTGAAACCAGGTACATTTACCATACTGGTTGTTGAACCAGTAAAATAAAGCTGGATTTCCCGAGCCATTTAATGCTTGGGTTCTATGTTGATATTTAAGCATTATCCATCCCAGCGGTACTGATTACCGTAGGGATGGATTTTTTATTAATAAATTTGCCTTGTATTATAATAGCCTCGTACCTTTATAGTTAAGTTAGTGTTCTAAAAAAAAAGAATAAATATTATACCTCTCACATTCTTTTTCGCGTTTTCATTTGTTTAACTTATAAGGAACTAAATTATATTTTAACTGATTGTTCAGTATCTGCATATGAACAAATAATATTCAGGCTGCCTTAATACAAAGAAATGATACTTCTCAAGAAAAAATATTCTTCGCTGATATATATAGTTTTAGCCTTTTTTCTAAATCAGAATTCATTTACACAAGTAACAGACAAGACTATCATTAACGGTATTGTTGTTGATGCCAAGACGGGGTTGCCGATTACAGGAGCAACTGTTTTACTTGACAAGACAACTGTCGGAACCATTACTGACCATGCAGGGAAATACTATATTGAAACTAAAGTTCACGCTGAGAAAATAGTTTTTTCGTTTATAGGTTATAAAACCGAATCGAGAATCTTTTCGGATGGTAAAGCACAGACAATCAATATCAGTTTAAAATTATCGTCGATTTCTCTTGATGAAGTAATAATAAAGCCCGGGAAGACAGCATATAAAAACAAAAACAATCCGGCTGTCGGACTAATTGAAAAAGTAATTCATAATAAAGATCAGAACAATGAAAAAAGTTTTGAATTTCTCCAATTTAAACAGTATGATAAGATTCAGTTTGCCCTGAGCAATATATCTGAAAAGTTTAAAAATGGTAATCTGTTAAGAAAATTCAGATTCGTATTTGATAATCTGGATACTACAAAACGAATAGGAAACACTATTCTTCCTCTTTTCATAAAAGAAGAGCGCTCCGATCATTATTACAGAAGAGAACCTGAAGCGACCAAAGAAATTGTCAGGGCCGAAAAGACGGTTGATCTCGATCAATATCTTGACAATAAAGGCGTTTCTGAAAATCTTAACTATTTATATCAGCATATAAACATTTATGATAATGAAATACTGTTTCTGACAAATACTTTTATCAGTCCCATTGCCAATAGTGCTCCCATTTACTACAAATATTATATCGTAGATACGTTATCAGTTGACAGTATCAGATGCGTAAGATTATTCTTCGAGCCCAGAAACAAACCTGATTTTCTGTTTCACGGTTATATTTACATCACCCTTGATAGCAGTTACGCTGTACGAAAGATTGATATGGGAATAAACAAAAAAATGAACATTGACTGGGTACAGGATATCTCCATCACACAGGATTTTGACAAATTCGGGCAAAAAAAATGGTTGCTGTCTAAAGATGAAATATCTATTGATTTTGGGATTGCGAAGAATTCAATGGGTCTGTATGGTCAACGAACCATATCTTACAGGGATTATAAAATAAACGAACCCATTGATAAAAAGATATTCACAGGACCTCAGAAAATTGACAGGCTTGATCCATCAGCAGATAGTTCGGCGTTCTGGGAAGCCAACAGATACGTTCCGCTCTCCAAATCAGAAAATGGAGTTTATCTTACTATTGACAGTATTAAAAACATACCTGCTTTCAAAAGAAGCATGAATCTGATTATGCTGTTAACCACCGGATTTTTAAATCTTGGCAAGATTGAAATCGGACCCGATGAAAGTTTCTTCAGTTTTAATTCAGTGGAAGGGTACAGATTCAGATTCGGAGCCCATACTACACCCGACTTTAGCAAAAGGATAACATATGAAGGATACCTGGCATATGGTCTGACTGACAAAATACTAAAGTATAATGCGAGTGTAACTTACTCATTAACACCAAGAACAATTTTTCAGTTCCCGGTAAAATCGATTAAGTTAAGTTATCAGAATGATGTAAAAATTCCAGGTCAGGAACTTCAGTTTACCCAGGGAGATAACATATTCCTATCGCTTAAAAGAGGGATAAGCGACAAGTTGTTATTAAACAAAACATTCAGAGCGGAATATCTGAATGAATTTGAAAATCATTTCTCCTACCTTATTGGTTACAGTTTCACAAGGCAATCCACAGAAGGCAACCTCCATTTCAACAGAGTTGATTCTACATCATTGCCAACCGATATTCCATACATAAATATATCTGAGTTTTACCTCAATCTTCGATATGCCCCAAATGAAAAATTCTACCAGGGGAAATTATACAGAGATCCGTTGCCCGGCAAATATCCGGTCATACAGCTTAAAATAGCAGGAGGTTCAAAATCATTTTACAACGATTATAATTATCTGCGTCTTCAGCTGAGTATAAGCCGCAGATTTTATCTTTCTATCCTGGGCTACACTGATGTATCCTTTGAGGCGGGAAAGATATTCGGGCAGGTTCCTTATCCGCTATTGTTTATACCACGGGCCAATCAAACCTATTCATATCAGAAAAACTCTTATAACCTTATGAATTTTCTGGAATTCGTGAGTGATCAATATGTTTCATTGAATGTGGACCATAATTTTAACGGACTTATCTTCAATAAAATTCCCCTTGTAAAAAAACTCAAGTTAAGGGAAGTGGTGAGCCTTAAGGTATTATATGGAGGTATCACCAGAACAAATAATCCTGATTATCAGGCCTCTCTGTTTAAGCTCCCGACAGATGCCAATGGGATCCCGTTAACGTATACTCTTGAAAAACAACCCTATATTGAGGCTAGCGTTGGTATTTCAAATATATTTAAAATATTCAGGGTAGATCTCATCAAACGGTTTTCATATATCAATCTTCCAAATGTCTCAACACTGGGGCTCCGTATTCAGTTTAGATTTGATATTTAGTTGATCCTTAATAATTAT
>PMIJ01000166.1 GCA_003157015.1 Bacteroidales bacterium | reverse complement strand
ACCCTACTTCTGAAAATCCCTAAAGAACATCCACCCAACGCAACGTTGTCACCCCGAACCTATTCGAGCCGGAATTTAGTAGATTTATTTTGTGTTAAATCCAAGTATTTGCTACCAGAAAAGTTTTTTACAATATGAACATGAGCAACCAGGCTTTAAAGATGCATCTTACATTTCTCTACAGCCAGTCTTCTTCCGTGTCGTCTCTATCGAGCAAATATAGCGCCACAACTTTAAAATAATGCGCTATCATTTCTTTATTTCCATTTGTAAAACATTAATGCTATATGGTTTCAGGGTAACACAAAAAACATTACTCGCATTATTGATGGATTCTTTTTTAGGAATAATTTTTTCCGGTTCAGAAATAGAGTTGGTTTCTTCAAGTTTGTCACCTCTCAAAACAAAAATTGTTGCATGAGGGGAAATTCTACCAGCACCCTTTAAATCTAAAGTAATAGTTTGTGAAGTACCAGAGGTATTTACCATTTTAATATAGACATTACCGGTTGTAGTATTTTGGGTTGCAACATAGAAAAGTGTTGGCATCTGTTTTGGCGTAGTGATAGATGCCCCATCTGATTTTTTTTCAGCCATCGTCTGTACCGATATATTTTCCCCAACCACTGGGACAACTTTGTCGCCCAAATAGTTACTAAACATTTTTTGTGCATAGTAAGAGGGGGAACCATAACTATATTTTGCATCATAGCCGATCAGATTACATTTACATTGATAAGCGCCTGTGTTTATATTTACAAAAAGTGGAGCATAAC
Organism: Bacteroidales bacterium; assembly: GCA_003157015.1. Lineage (GTDB taxonomy): Bacteria > Bacteroidota > Bacteroidia > Bacteroidales > VadinHA17 > LD21. The sequence goes on along the minus strand of PMIJ01000166.1, from coordinate 24,398 downwards.
ACGACATTATTACCAAATCTGAATTTCGTTCCATTCCGGTCATCCAAGCGGCATCGCCTAAGGCGGCGCTTAAGTTGGTTGTAGGCTCACCTTCAATGGTAGCCCATTCGCCCACAAAAATCTTAGGCCCGTTACGATCATAATTATCATAGTGACAGGCGTCTTCTTGCATTTCCAACGAGTTTCTATAATAATGTTCATCAATTACATCCGGTTTCCTGGTGCACACAGGGGTCATACTACCTGCGACATCTTTGCCTCCAGCTGTTGAAATTATCTGCAGGTTTGGATACTTGGCCCTAATGGCATCATAAAATTGCGTAAATCGCTTATCGTAACTTCCTGATTGATCAAAACCGTCTTCGTTACCAATTTCTACATATTTAATTTTGAATGGCTTAGGATGTCCGTCTTTGGCCCTTAAATCTCCCCACTTTGTTTGGCTGTCACCTGTAACATATTCAATCTCCTCAAGTGCATCATCCACAAATGGTTTGAGAAATGGACCTGCTTCGATGTAATCTCCCTTAAGCGCATAACCCGCATTAACACCAAGTACAGGCTCAACATTTAAATCCTCGCACCATTCTAAAAACTCAAGCAAGCCCATTCCGTCAGAGGAACGATACTCCCAACAACCTTGGTGACCAGGGCGGTTTTCCAATGGTCCCAATGTTTTTTTCCACTGGTAACGTGTGGAAAAATAATCGCCTTCTAAATAATTTCCACCTGGGAAACGAAGAAAAGTGGGTTTCATTTCTGCTAATAACCGCATAAGATCAGGCCGGTTTCCGTTTGATCGGTTGTTATAGGTAGGTGGAAAAAGTGAAATTAAGTTAAAGCGATAGGTCCCTTTATGTATTGTTGAAATAACAAAATGGGCTAAAGAGGTAGGTATGATATTTGCCGATGTATTTAGCTCCAGCTCATATTTTTTCCAACTACCAATAATCAATGGAACCTGTGCTGATGTGTATATAATTGCACCATCGTTACTCTCAATACTTACAGTTAGCGAGACTGTATCAACCTCATCCGCTTTGACATAAAATGAAGCTTTATAGGTTGTTTTAGGTGTTATCGGTATACCCCAATAACCTTCGTTAATTATACCTACCCGGGTGCCGCTATTTTTAACATCAAGTTTTAGACAAACGGGTAACAGATTGTTGATGGGTTGGCTATAATCTAATTGTATGCTTGCATTTCCACCGATTTCATCATATACCTTCCAGCTAACTGGCACTTTGGGATCGTCTTTAAAAACACGATTTTTAATCAGTTCTGCATATAATCCACCATCATAAGAATGATTTATCTCTTCTGTCATAAGTCCGTATAAATTGGAACTTACGTTTACCCCGGTTTTTTTAAAGTCTAATGTTAGCTTTGTATTTTGTGCAATAAGTATCATCTCAGTAAAACAACATAGGTACATGCATGTAATAATAATGCCTCTTTTCATAATAGCTTTAAGTTAATTTGTAAGTTTTATAATTTAAAATACCCTCACTAATTTATGATGAAGGACATGAGTATGTGCAAGGCCTGTGATTAATGCACAACCGGAGGCAGACACACCAGAAGTTCAAGCTGGCTATCGGTACGGAATTCCAACCCTTCCAGGTTGGCGGGCTTTAATAAGTAATCAGATTGCTTCATAGGTTTGGTTTTGTCAGCCCAATGAAAAGTTCCAGAACCCTTTTCTACCACGATAATGGCAAATTGTGTTGGTAGCTGAATTAGCGTAGTTCCTGAGACAATCACTTTCCATAGGCCAAATGCAGAGGTATGTTGCGGTCCTATAAGTTCCACGATCCTGATATTATCGGTCTTGTGTAGAATTCGATTGGAGGGTGCCACCCTTTTTAACAATTCTTTTTCTGTGAGCCCTTTATAGTCAAATACCTTAAGTCCTTGCTCTGGACTAAGAGTACCCCACATATCAGTAATACTTAGCTTAATGTCTGCGCAGTATTCTTCAGGTTGTATCACCCAGTCGCTGGGTTCCTGAACTTCAAGCATGAAAACACCAGGGCCAATTGCGTGAGGTATGCGTGCGGGAACAAAATAGGTATCTCCGGGATTGACCGGGATCTTATGTAACATATTGATCATAGCAGGGATATCTTGTTCTTTAACAGCCCTAACAAATGCCAATTGCTTGATAGACGGTTTAAACCCTAGTAATATATAAGGTTCTTCGCCATTAATCTTCCTTGTAGAAATGATGTGCCAGCATTCTGTCTTCCCAAAGGGAGAATTAAATAGTTTTAGAGCAGTCACGACATCAGGATGGCATTGAATTGGAAGCCTGACGGCTGAATCAAGGTACTTACACAAAACGGCTGTATTTGCACCAAATTTCAATAAATGTTTTGTCCCAAGGATGGATGCCCCATCTTTAAGCAAAAGTTCCTGCAAACATGAATCTGGTTTATCATCGACCATGATTCTTGCCAATCCTTCATCAGGACCCTGTGTATGCTCTCCATTTTTCGCTGTTACTGTTGATGCAAGCCAATCTTCAGGAAAATGGCCGTCAGATTCATTTTTGGTTCCCAAAAACCGATCCAATAACATCCCTCCGGTATACAGTCTCCAAACTCGGTTAGGAGCAAAAAGGAGGGGTTGATTATACTTCATTGCGTAAAATTTTAATTTAACATATAAAATTGAAGATATCCAAAAAAAATTTCATATTTTATTCTCAATTACTTAACATCCAAACATTTTCAACAAGTACGAAGTATTCGAAAAATCAGGCATAACGATTTGAGCACCAGCTTTAATCAACCGGGTACGCTTTTCATAGTTAAGTCCATACCGCCTGATTTCATCACTGGCAATTCCTATTGCAATACCCTGACATTTAAGAGATTCACGCAGTTCGACAGGGCCATCACCTATGGCAGCCATTTGATTGCCATCCAGCTTATTTTCATGTATAATACGGCGGATGACCATTTTTTTTGAATATTTGTTTGAATCACCAAGCGCACCATAAATACCCCCATCAAAAAGATCTGCATAGCCAAGTACTTCCGCCTCATTTTTGACATCGGCATCATCAGTTCCGCTGGCTAAGTAAAGTTTCACTCCTTTTATCCGAAGAGCCTTAAGAAATGCTATTGATCCCTTAATTGTATAGTCGTCAATATTTAATTCTTTCTTTTGAAATTTGGCTATGCGTTGATTGACAATTTCCATGAGCGCATCATTGAATATCTTTTTATATCCAAACTTATCGAGTATCCGGTCAGGAGACACTATACCGAATTCCCTGACCATTTCTACGAGAGCCTGCATTTGGATCCATGTTTCAATGCCGGTAGATTTGTCAATATAATCTCTTACCTGTTGCAATACGCGATGATAAAGAGTTTCATCAGCATGGAAATACTGTTCACCCAAAATGGCTTTCACCATCACAGGTTCCATAATATTCTCCCAACCTTGACGCAGCGTGCTGATAGTGCCATCATGATCAAAAACGATATGCCTGATATTGCTGAACTCTGGTAAATTTTCACAACAGACTTCTATTTCAGAATTATTTAGATAAACAGCTTGTCTGATATCCTCCGATAATTCAGGATGGTAAATATAATCCGGGTCCTGGCTAATTTCAAGTATTTCTTCCGGTGAAGCTGTCCCGGTCTGGAATAGCTTTTGAACTGTAACCGCTGCAGTGAAATTTGCAAACAAGGCTGCCTCATAAGGAGATAATTTAGCCCCCAGGCATAGTGCTAATGAACTGGTTACTGTATCACCGGCTCCTACCGTGTCCAGTTTCTTTAAATGCTGAATTCCTGGTATGGTATAAAAATGTTCTCCATCATCCATCGATATGCCATAGGGACCACGGGTTATAAATACCGGTTTCTGCGATTCGAGGAACATCTGGTGGGCAAATTTTTTCACATCCGATAAAGCCAGCACATCCGAAGTTTCAAATTCAATATTATTAAGAACAGCGGCTTCATGTTCGTTGGTTTTCCGATAGATGTTTTTGAATCGGATGCCATAGTGCCGGGAGTCCAACACGATTATTTTATGATTGAATTGTTCAAATAGCGCATTTGCACCTTCGATGAATTCATCATCAAGGCTTCCATATACCTGTTGATTGAAAATAATAACATCGCAATTTTCAAGTGCATTATGTAAATGACGGATGAGCAATGAATTGACTTTACTGGTGCGTTTATTAAAAAATCCAAAGTCAATACGAGGCTCCTCTATATCATCAATAAGGCGTTTGGCATAGGTTTGAGTATCAAAATTTTCCGGTTGAACTATCACGGTTGAAGTATCCACTTTAAGATTCTGCAACTGGCTGATCAATTCGCGACCGAAAATATCGTTACCGATCACCCCGATAGCCTGTATGTAGGCGGGTTTGAGGGCAGCTACGTTGGCAATAATATTTGATGCTCCCCCCAACGAATAGTAGTGAGAGTTGACCACCTGTGTTTGCAGTCCTGTTTCAACCGATATTTCACCCCCTTGGGGGTTCAATATCCAATACGCATCGAGGCATAAATCTCCATAAACAGCAACTTTGACCTTAGTGATTTTATCAAGAATTTGCTGTACATAACTGGGTTCCATAAATAGTATAATAGTTTTATGAATTAGTAATTAGGTCTTCGACCAGGCCACAAATTATGTGATAGGCAAGTTGATGGATTTCCTGAGCGCTGCTTGGCTCGTTGGATGCAGCACATAAGCATAGATCAGACAAATTTTCAAGCTTGCTATTTTCCTTACCAGTAAAGGCGACAATCTTAGCGCCTTTGGTCTTGGCAGCCTCTGCTGCCGCCAGGATATTAGGGGATTTGCCACTTGTTGAGAAAGCCCATAATATGTCCTTCGGTTTCATCATTGCCTCAACCTGGCGAGCAAAAATTTCTTTATATGAATAATCATTGCCAATACATGTCAATATCGAAGTATCGGCATTGAGAGCTATCGCTGGTAAGGGTTTCCTTTCTTTACGGAAACGCCCTACAAATTCACCTGCAACATGCTGCGCATCTGCGGCTGAACCACCGTTACCGCAAAGATATAAGCACCCTTCATGTTTGAATGAATCTGTGATTAGCATGGTTATTTTAATAAGCATTTGAGGTGCATTATTTTCAAATTGAGTGACAAGTTTTTTATGTTTCTCTATATTGTTTCGTATGATTTCTTCCATCACATTATTTTATTATTAAAATGTTTGATTATCATTTTATATAAAAAAGGTACCGTATTCAGCTGGTTCCCTTTAATATAATAACCCTTCCCTCCAAATGCCTCAGGTATCCGCGTAACGACACTCTTTTGATCACGAAAATAATAATTCTGACTTGTTTCATCCTTCATTTGCTCGTGATAAAAATTACGCAAATCGAAATCTGCTGTAATTATTCCTTTTGGAAAAGATCCAATGTTTGCCGCCATGGAGATAGCCTTGAGAAGAACCTCAGGTCCAGTTACAGCGCTACCTATATTCAGAATCACGCCCCCATTTTTCAACTTAGTTGTCTCATTTGTATAAATCAGGAAATCACGTCCACTGCAACCCCCTTTAGCCTCCCCATCAAATGATGGATGCTGGTCAATTACATCGGTACCAATACCAGCATGAATAGTGTATGGAATATTATTTCTATAGCAAGCTGCAAGAATACTAACTTCCTGATGTTTAAATTCCTTTGGAGAATCGCAACGAGAAACTTCATTTATTACCTTCTCAGAAAAAGCAGGATCACATATCATTTTACCGAGACTTTCACCATAGCCTAATTTCAGTAGGTTTCCATATTTTAGCGCCACATTGATGTAAGCAAATTCATATGCCATTCCAAATTGTCCCTTTTCCAAAGCTTCAGGAACATATTCACTGGTTTCACCTATTAGTGCCAACTCGAAATCATGTATAGCAGAAGCTGCATTTCCGGCAAACAGCGTAATTAGTTTACGGTCTATAAGATCCACTAGTAGTGGTCCAAGGCCATTTTTAACCAAATGTGCACCACTAAAAACTATTACAGGTTTATTTAGCGTATAAGCATTTACGATATCTAACGCTATATTATCAATATTTACTGCAGTTGAGTCATCGATATCGTAAAGCGAGCTTTTAGTTGACTCAACCTTTATTAAATCCTCTAATTTTACTTTATTTATTCTTTCGAGAAGGGGATAAGTAATAATTTTCCTTGAATCAAACAACTTATATTTACCATTATATTCCATTTCCAATAAGTATAGAAAGTATATAATTACTGCCAAATTGATTTAAGGGAATAGACTGTGGCAGAGATAATCTTGACTGTTCCTCCTTCTGCCGTTGTCATAAGTCCTTTATTCTCATCTGCTGGCAAGAAACCAGATGTAAGAACCACAAGTCCATCATTACCGAAGACTTCAATGGATGTTCGGTCGACAAGAATTTGTAATTTAATACGGCCTCTCTCAAGATTTAAGGGTACTGATCTTCCAAGACATGATAGTGTTTCATCCTTACAACTATAATGTACTTTTTCACCCCTTATGATAAGGTCGAAGGAAATTGCATTTCCGGGTTCGAATTCTGTGCGAATATCAAATAATTCACCTGATATACCTGAAAAGATATTTTCGCCCTTTTTGAGAGATACATTGGCCCAATTATATTCCTTGTTATGCAGCAATTGGATTTCTTTCACTGGCAATCGATACATCTTTATTCCATCTGGTGTAGTCCTCAAGGTAACTTCAGTTGGAAAATTCATCTGACCCTCAAAGGGCATATCCGGATATTTACCAACAGGCATCCACCCAATTTGTATTCTTCTTCCATCACTTTCAGGAATATCGCTCCAGGTCTGTGCAGCGTAAAAATTTTTACCATAATCTGCTTTAAGAAGATTGCTTTCCGACTTGAAGGTTTGGCCATCAAAAGAGCCGATGAGATAATTACCATTTGCACCCCAGAATACCCACTTTTTGTTTGACTTGTTAGCGTCAACAGGAATTTCAAATAGATCGGGACATTCGCTAACCCCTGGAAGATTAAGCGTGCAAAGTTGTGTCCATGATTTCATGTCAACAGACGCAAAAAGGCCATAGTCATTTCCATTGAGGTATAGTGCCATTATCCATTTTTTGGAAGGTGCATGCCAGATAACCTTGGGGTCACGGTTCTCAGCTACAATGTGTTTCAACACTGGATTCTTATTATAATAAGTAAATGTCATTCCTCCGTCGTTGCTGTAAGCAATACATTGAGTATTTTGCGGACCTACGCCTGGAACACCTCCGTTTGTAAGGATGGCAATTATAGGTAGCTCATCACCAGATTTCAGGCCGGTGGTATTCTCACGATCCAAAACTGCCGATCCACTCCAGCATCCACCCCAGGTTTTATTAGGGGTGAGTGAGCTAGTCAATTGTTTCCAATGTACCAGATCCGTACTTATTGCTTGTCCCCAGTCTTTATAGGCTCCTGGTCTTCCAGGAGGCATATGCTGGTAACTCATGTGATAAATGCCTTTATAATAAACCAGCCCGTTTGGATCATTCATCCAGCTTTTCTTGGGAGTAAAGTGAAATTGGGGACGGTACTTCTCGGAATAATAATTTGGTCTTTTATCACCTAATTTCGTAACGCCACTCAGTTTTGCAATCTCAGCATCGGTAAGTGCCCGATTCCAAATTGCAGCATGATCTATTAATCCATTGAATCTTGAAAGGAGATGTCTATCCGTCATTCCATTTTCACCATGAGTCATACTTTTAAAAGTGGTGCTATCGTTCATTTCAGCACCAATTAGAAAATGATTCATGTTATTGGAACGAATAGTTCCTACACTAACCTCATCATCACAAAGATTTCCATCTATATACAATTGCGAGACTTTTCCATCGAACCGAACCACTAAATCATGCCATAAATTAGCTTCGTTTGAAGTAATTTCTGCCTGCAGCAAATGTACTCCATCAATCTCATTACTACCTAATCCAGCGCCGAAAATCTTGCCGGTTTTAGAACTATCTGCAAATATGCTATAGCATATAATGGTATCATCTCCGTATTTCCCCATTAACGGCCAATTCAATTTCCCTTTTGGATCACACACACGGATTGCAAACGTGGCCGCATTACCAGATAATTTCAATTCATTATTGATACCCTGGCCTCCATCCAACCATCCACCATCAAATTTGGCAACATAGCCATCCCCACCCCTTTTAAGTGAGGCTTTCAGATCATCACCTTCCAGGCGTATTCCTAAAGCAACAGAACCGTAGGCAGTTAAAACAGAGTTTTCTGATGTTGAGTCATTCAGAGTTGCCATATGCCATACTGCAATAGCATCGGTGAATACATTTTTCTTATCTTTCACCAGGGAGCAACCATATAACATTAGAGAAACCAAGTAAAAACAAATAGTTTTCAATAGAATTCTTTTCATAGAAAATTATTTAGGTAAACAAATCATTTGAATGAAATGAAATAATCAGGACAGTGTAATATTCTAACGCTGTCCTGATTGTATCAATGAATTAAAGATGCCTGGTCCGTTTTCAGTTCAGAAATTTTTATCGATTTGAAAATTACATTTCCCTGTTTGGCATAAAGCCACAATTGATCACCTTTTTGTTCAGGACAACGGTTAACAATACATCTGCGATTATCGACACAAACATCAATAATATCGTCTTTCATGATAATATCAACTAAAATGCTGTTCCCCAAATTTTTAACAGCATCAATACTCACGTTTCCAAGTTGAACGGTTTCAAGGTTCGGAGAGAAATTCAACCTGTAACCACCTTCCGCTTTATTGTTCGACCTTAGATAAAGTCCGTACTCTTCATTATTTCCCAGAGGGGTTATTTCAAGGGTAATTCTGCAATTGTAAGGAACCTGATCAAAATTGGCGGAACCAATTCCATTAGGCGAATTAATTTGCAGCTTTTCAGAATTCCCGGTACTTAAAGAGTTGTCCAAGATAACAGGAAGTTCCAGAGGAGTTGAACATTCAGGAACTAATTCGGGAGCAAATTTGGTGCCCAAAGTCCCGTCTTCTTCTTGCACTAATTCCCGCAACACAATGTTGCCGCCAAATTTTCCATGACCATTGTCCTTATTTTCATCGCGTGAAGGGATCCAGGCTGCAGAAATTCTTCTTCTGTTATTAAATTCAGCTGTTTTTGGAACATTGGCAAAAGGTTCTTTCAAGGTTTGGTCACTGGGGTATTCCCATGGTCCAAAAGGATTCCTCGATTTCACATAAAATGTTCCATAGCTGCTATATATGAGATAATACCAGCCATTCCAATAAAAGTAATCAGAACATTCAGGAGTACCTCTTTGTCCTGTAAGCACTGGTTCTCGTACCTCCCAGTTTTTTAAATCTTTAGAAAACAAGTGGGCCAGACATCCTCCATATTGCTGAATTTCCGGGTCCGTTTTGTAACTGGATATGAACAAATGATAACCATCGGGCGCGGAAATAATTTTTGGATCACGAAATTGAGAAGGATTATAACCTTCAGGAGCTGTAAAGAAAGGATTTGGTTTCTGTTTTACAAATTTAGTGCCGTCACTGCTTATGGCATAGCTCAGCTGTTCCTGAGTTTTTCCATCTTTTATAATTCGGGTAGCATAAAAGGCATAAAAAGAGTTTTTAGCATATATTAATGACCCGGTACAGATTGATTTTTCCCATTCTTCATCTATTCCAAGTGCAATGGGATAGTGTTTCCAATTAATAAGATCTTTTGATGTACTCAGTGCCCACTGATGCCCCCCAAGGCCGTTTAATGCAGAATGATGTCCTTTATCAATCAGCCAATATAGATAAAAGGTACCATTATAAGAAAATGGTATACAGTCTCCTACAAAAAGATCTTTTTCAACAGGTTTGAAGTATTGGATCTGATTTGTTGGCTGGAGAGCTGGATTATAATTTACATCAAAAGGTACAGCCTTTTCCTGGGCACTAGAACTTGACAGCCCCATCATGGTGATAAAAACAAGGGTAAAGAATCTTTTCTCCATTCTTTTCGATTTAAAAATACATACGCTCATTTTTATGTAGTTTAAGATTAATATTTATTAATAAAGGCTTTTGTTAAAAGGTATCACCCTAAGAATCAGTAATTTGCTGTCTTCAGCTTCATCAGTAAAAGGTTAATACAATATGAGAATTGTTATCATTTTAATTACATTATACAAATAAATACAAACAAATGTAATGCTATTAATTTTATTATACAATTTTTTTTTACTGATAATGTTTACAACAAAATTTTACTTTGACGGATTAACAAATTGATGATAGAGCCCCGAAAAGATTAACTTTTCAAGGGGCATCGAAAAACAAAGTCTATGTAATTAAGGTGTATCCAAAATACAAATTAATAAAAAGCAAAAAAAAATATAGAAAAACACTATCCCCGCTCTCCAAGAGGCTTGTCGAATATCTATCAGATTATCAATCTGTTTTCAAAATCAAGACAAAAACGTTATTTGACTAAGCACAACATTATACTCAAGTGCTTCTTGTGAGCGGGAAGAGGAATATTGAACAAATCAGTGATACATTGTCAGTTATAGATTATTTTCAGTTGCAGCATTTTATTACCGAGTTTAACTGATATGCAAGTAATGCGATTGATTTGACTGCAAAACAAGTCAGTAAAACTTTATCAAAGCACAACCTCATCGGACTGATCATTAATGAAACCGTAAGCTTAAAGAAAGAAGATAAAAGCATAGGTGTGAGATGGCTGTACTGTGGTAATGTTGGTAAAACAGCCAACAGTCAGGTTGGCAAAATGACCTGTTCAAGCAATGGAGATTATGCATGGATAGATAATGCACTGTTATATTTACTCCAAGACTGGTGAAGTGGCCACTACGATGTCATGAAGCAGGGATACATGGCGTTTAAAACGAAAATTGAAATTGAGCATGATATTTTATCGCATTAACTCGAGCTCGGAACTGTATTTGATTTTGAGGGTACAAAAGGGTATTATGGCAATGATATCAACTTTGACAGTATGCTAGACAGCCTCTGACTTATCTATATGCTTTATAGTTATAGTGACCAACCTGCTTATATTGAAAAACCGGATCTGATTCTGCTTCAAAAGAAAAACAACCTGAACGTGAACCAAAACGAATAAATGGCACTGCAAAGAGTATAAATGTGTCTGAGTATTGTCAGGGACTTAATGCAAAACAATGGCCCAAAATGAAAGTGCTCTATACGACTAAAGGAACATTAACAGGCCTGAATCATTTGCAAAAGTATTTGTTTTGGATAAGGAAACCAGCAGCATCTCTTAGAAATCAGAAAAAACAAGACAAGAGTCGGTGAGAAATAAAATAATCATTCACTAATGCTGAAATGGCCAAGTTCTCATAAAAGGTTATATACAATATATATATATATATGCAGGCCCAATGGTTCCTTATTGATCATTGCATCAAGAAAAGTGAACAGATAATAAGTCTTAGCCAATTTCTAACCCGTAAATTGTTAGCACAGCAACATCATATGGCATTGGACATAACAACTATGGATTTTATATTGAAAGAGAAGTTGCACTGTTATGCTAAAATACCTTTGCTTTAAGCTAGTGATATCAGAGATTGGCTGTGTTTTTTTCCCCCAGGAAGCAAAGCAAGGAAACAACTGCTTCAATTGATTATTAATCGTCATTTACGATGAAAAGAGATATTAACAATGCGTAATCTAAGGAATACATTAATCTGTCAAAGTAGAAAGAGTATGGTTCTAATACTTTTTCGCAATCGGATAGTTCATTAAATACCCGAAGGGATGCACCTATTCAGAGAATACCCGGATAAACTCAGCATGAAAGGCTATAAAAGAGCAATTTTTTATCAATGATTCATTGAAATTGAATTGGCTAAGTAGGCAATGAGAATTCTGTATGATGCCATTAAATCATTATATCATTAAATTCAAATAGAGCTACTGGCAAAAGTTTCCAAACAATAGGCATATTATTAATCGATTCAGATATGAAAAGAAAAAAGTTATTCTAAAAATATATTTGCATTTTTAAATAAATACAATTACATTAGCAAGGTTGAAGTAAAATAAAGTAAACATAATGTAAGTTAAATAATAAATTCCAAATTCTTCTTTTAAGTCAAATTAAGGAGTTTTTATAAGAAAAATAAGTTACATGAAAAGGATAATTATCAATTAACGCCTTGTCATCTAGAAATAAATAATATAGCATCTACAAATATGCGACTAGTGAAACAACCGACGAAAATTAAATAACTATTATTATTAACAAAACCCTAAAACGTATGACTATGAAAGAACTGTTCAAATTTAAAATTTGGTTCGGTACCATTTCAATTGCCATATTCCTTATGATGAGCTCAAGTATTCAGGCACAGGATATCACAATCACTGGAAAGGTTACCGAAGCATCGACAAATGTTCCTTTACCAGGTTCTTCAGTACTAGAAAAAGGAACAACAAATGGAACTCTTACCGACGCAGCTGGTTATTACTCCTTCAAAGTAAAAAAGGACGCCATCTTAGTGTTTTCATTTATTGGTTATATAACAAAAGAATTGCCCATAAGGGAATCCAAAACTATCGATATTGCTTTGGATCCCTCTTCGACATCTTTGGACGAGGTTGTTGTTACCGGTTATGGTAAGGAGAAGAAAGTTGATTTAATTGGGTCCATTTCAGTAGTTAATATTGACAATATTGTCGATGTTCCTAAAACAAGTGTGATGGAAACCCTGCAAGGGCGTGTCCCTGGCCTCTATACGGAGACCACCGGGCAACCAAGTGGTGAATCAGGCACAGTTCTAATCCGTGGTCTTAATACACTGGGAGATAACTCACCACTCTATATTATTGATGGTGTGCCTACTACTTCTTATAATGTATCTTCAGGTCGTGGAACCGCCACAGGTAGTTTTACTAAGAATTCTAATCCACTGCAATTCATTGACCCTAATTCAATTGCGTCCATCCAGGTTCTGAAAGATGCTTCGGCTTCATCTATTTATGGTGCCAGAGCATCAAGCGGGGTTATTATCATAACTACCAAAGAAGGACAGCAGGGAAAAGTACAAGTACAGTTTTCAACCAGCGGAACCATGGAGGTTCGGGATAACAACATAAGTGTTTGTAACACCATTCAACACGGTGCAGCGCTATGGCAGGCCTGCATTAACGATGGTATTGATCCGATCAGTGAAAGTGCACTCTATTCTTATCAATATACTGGTACCGGGGCTACTGCCAAGCTCAATAAAGTTATCCCTGTCCAGTGGATTGGTGGAAGTTCGGACGGTGGAGAACAAATGCAAGTGCCTGGCACTAATTGGCAGTCACAAGTATATCGAACAGGATTTATGACAAACAATAATTTGAGTATTTCAGGAGGGACAGACAGGAGCTCTGCCGTGTTGCAAATAGGATATCTCAAAAATCAGGGAGTCGAAAGATATTCGGATTATGATAGATTAGACCTTCGTCTTAATTCATCTTACAAAATAATAAATAACATATTAAAGATTGGTGAGAATTTGAATATTGCACACACAACTGAAACCCCTGAACCACTCGATTTGGGTGGAGCTTCAATGGAGTATCTAGCCTATTATGAGAATCCTTTCATGCCTATATATACTACCAGCGGAGATTGGGCTGGCCCCCTCGGGTCGGGAATGTCTGACAGGAATAATCCACTTCATATGTTGTACATTCATAAAGATAACAAGGATAATAATCTGATACTATTCGGGAATGTATATGTAGAACTGACTCCGGTTAGGAATTTGACTCTCAGATCAAGTTTCGGAGTGGATTATACGGCTTCAAATAACTCGTGGATTGAACAAACCTATACTGAGGGATTTTTACATCAAACGATAAACAGCTTAAGTGAATTTAACGGACTTCGTTTCAACTGGACTTGGACTAATACAGCAAATTATAATCTTGTTTTGGGCAAGAACTCATTTAATTTTCTTGTCGGTATGGAGACAATAAAAGAAGATTATAAAACAATTACAGCTAGTAAACAAGGCTTTGCGCTTCAGACTTTAAATTATTTTCAGCTTGATGCCGGTACAGGTAATGCCACGGATGGTGGAAACGATATAGGATATCAGTTACTTTCTTATTTTGGCAAAATAAACTATAACTTTGCAGAAAAATACCTAGCATCGGTAACACTCCGTGAGGATGGTTCTTCCAGGTTCGGAACAAATAATGAGTTTGGATTATTTCCTGCTTTAAACCTAGGATGGAGATTAAATAGCGAAGACTTTCTTAAGAACATCACGGCAATATCAAATTTGAAGTTGAGGGCTGGAGTTGGGGAAGTAGGTAATCAGAAAATTGGCGATCTGGCCAGATTTGGTCTTTATGCTCCTAATTATGGAACAATGGACTTCAGAAGCTGGTATGGGGCATGGAGAACAATTGGTAGCGCTTATGATATCAATGGTGCTAATCAAGGCAATCTTCCTTCCGGTTATGTGGCGACCCAACTGGAAAATGAAAATCTTAAATGGGAAACGACCGACGAGATAAACGTCGGGGTTGATTTTGGGTTACTAAGGAATAAGATTTTCGGATCATTTGATTATTTCAGTCGCAAATCTAGAAACATATTGATAGAACCACCTTATGCAGGTGTTATCGGAGAGGGCGGAAGCCAATGGGAAAACGGTGCCAATATATCCAACAAAGGATTTGAGGGGGTATTGGGTTACAGAAATAAATCCGGTGATTTTGATTATAGCATTTCCGGAACAATCAGTTCCTTCAGTGATAAAGTTACTTCTTTGCCGACATCAGTTATCGATGCTTATCCTGGCAACGGTGTGCAAACTATCCTAGGACATTCCCAATCAGCTATATTCGGATATGTAACCGACGGTTTATTCCAAACCCAGGCAGAAGTTGACGCGGCTCCTGATCAACCAGGGAAAGCAGTTGGAAGAATTCGATATAAAGATCTAAATGGTGACGGCGTAATAAATAATTTGGACCAGACATGGCTTGGAACTACTCTGCCTAAATATGAATATGGAATTAGTGTAGATGTTAGTTACAAGAGCTTCGCTTTGTCTTTATTTTTTAATGGAGTTGGCGGGAAAAAGATTTATGATGGAACAAAGTGGGATCAGACCAGGGTTTATCCCAGTATGAACTTTGGCACTGCGGTTTTTGATGCCTGGACACCAACTAATACAAGTGCAACTCTTCCGGCATTAAGCCTGAGCAATAATAATAATGAAGACAGGCCATCAGACTACTTTTATGTAAACGGTGATTATATAAAATTACGGCATGCGCAACTATCATATTCTATCCCTAGTAATATCACAAAAAAACTGAAACTGGAGCAGTTACGTGTTTATGTAATGGCTGATAACGTATTCTGGATTTATCAAAATAAAGGTGCCAACAAAATGTATGCGCCTGATCCAGAAGATCCAAATGAAAATTATCCTCTGACAAGAAATTTTACGGTAGGATTAAATGTAACATTTTAAATTAACCTATTAAATATATAAAACTATGAAACGTATTTTCTATATATTTTCAATCTTTATAGTCATAGCGATTTGTTCCTGCAAGAAATCATTCCTTGATTATACGCCGAATGGAGTAGTCTCTTCATCTGATTTAAATAGTCCAGCAGCAATAGATGCCCTGGTAATTTCGGCCTATGCAAATTTATCAAATGATTTTTTCCTTGAACAAGCTTTTGCTATTCCTTGGGTATTTGGTAGTATTCGCGCCGATGACGCCTATAAGGGTGGCGGTGGAGTCACTGATAATTCTGATCAACATATTATGGAGACATTTTATTTATTGACCCCAACAAGTACTGGTGAGGTGAATGGCGCATGGGTAGCACTTTATGAAAACATAGGAAGAACTAATGAAGCCTTAAGAAGGCTGAATAGCACTACAGAAGATCAGTATCCGAACAAGAAAGAGAGCCAGGCTGAATGCCGATTCCTGAGAGCTCACTGGAATTTTTTACTCAAAATATTATTTAAGCATCCTGTTTGGGCTAGTGATTCAATAGCAAAAAGTAATTTAAATACAATATCCAATCGGGTATATACAAGTGATCAATATTGGGATAAAATTGCAGATGATTTTCAGTTTGCAATAGATAATCTACCTTTGGTTCAAACCCAGGTTGGAAGGGCAAGCAAGGTTGCTGCAGAGGCTTATCTAGCAAAAGTCCGGCTCTATCAGGCTTACGAACAGGATGAAAGTAATAATGTAACCTCTATTAATGCTGCAAAACTCCAAGAAGTTGTTAATTTATGCGATAGCGTTATCAACTCAGGGACACATCATCTGAATTCGGATTTTGCGCAAAATTTCCTTTGTGGATATGACAACACACCTGAATCAGTATTTGCTGTTCAATTTTCACAAAATGACGGTACGCTCAATGGCAAAATCCAATTGGATTGTGGTGTTTGTTATAATATGGCTACTCAATATGGCTGCTGTGACTTTCTCAATCCAAGTTATTCAATGCTAAATGCCTTTAAAACGGATCCTTTAACCGGCCTTCCGATGTTTAATAACTATAATGACAACTTTTTATATAATATAGATACATGGGCCAACGTAAGCGACAGTGCTTTGATAAGCTCGATTGATTGGAAGACTCCAACTGTTGATCCACGAATGGATCATACGATTGGCATTCCAACCCATCCCTGGAAGTATGATCCTAATTTTATTATGACAAAAGGTTGGAGACGTGTGCCGGAAACTTACGGATATTTGACCAGTATGAAATCATTGGAGCTTTATTCCAGTTCTTGTTTCGTAAAATTAGGGCCTTTTATGGGTACTTCAAGAAATGCTGATATCATTCGTTATGATGAGGTACTTTTATGGAAAGCTGAAGCAGAAATTGAATTAGGACAGCAGATTTCAGCTTTACCACTTATTAACCAGATCAGAGCAAGAGCGGCTAACAGTGAAAATATGCTAAAACGTGCAGATAACACTCCCATTTCCAATTATAAGATAAATGAATATGTTGATGGAGTAAATTGTACATGGACGCAGGCTTTTGCCCGACAGGCTTTGCAATGGGAAGATAGGTTGGAATTCTGTACGGAAGGCCGTCGATTTTTCGATCTTGTTAGATGGGGAATTGCGGCTGAAACATTAAATGCATACTTTGCAAAGGAAGTACAAAAGTGGCCTTTTCTTGCTGATGCCCATTTTACAAAGAACAGGGACGAATATTTGCCAATTCCTCAGATTCAAATTAATTTTGTTAAACCTGGACTTTATGTACAGAATAATGGTTGGTAAGAAACAAAACTGAACAAAACTCAAACAATTCAGAGCTGAGTTTTTACTTTTCTAATAAATCTTCCGGAAGATCAAACTCCGGAAGATTTTTATTGTGCGCCCGGTATGAGCGCTAGCTTGGCGGTGCAAGCCTGCTTTCAACTTGCTAATAGAAATTACTAGCCAAGAGCAGGGTTCCATTGTGAAATGGATTCTGAAGGAAGCTGGCAGCAAAATCCCATACTATCCGAACCCTTTGGAGCAAATGCAACAAGTATATAGATAATGGTTATCGTACTTCTCTGAGGAGACCTGACCAATATGTTGGGGCTGTGAATCAGAACCAACAACCTTAACAGTTAAGTAAAATTGAATGGTCAGGAGTCAGTCGAGGCCATAATATCTTGCAAATTGGGAGAAGGGCTGAATGTAAAGATATCTTTAAACTTTAAATGACTTGTGAGCAGTGTAAATAAAGCAGCCAATCCCGCAATAAAGTAGGGCTCTCCACCGAAGCAGGAGTGGAACTTAATGACAACGAGGGAGAGTTATGATCCAGGTTAGACAAGAGTCGAAGACATTAATAGCGTAAAGAGTAGGAAATTGCTTGAAAAAGCTATGAATCGGAGCAACCTGAACCTCGACTAAAATCGGGGAAAAAGAACGGCGGCAGTCATCGTTATAGATGGGATGAAGGTGGATGAACTTCTGCCTTACCTTAAACAACATAATGTGAGCCTCAAACAATCTTTACTGGGAGAAAAGCATCGACCTCATCCTATATGCAGTGTAGAAATACCCAAATCGGATAGTGGATTAATGCTGTTTGGTATTCCGCCGGCTGTTGATAGGATGGTACAAAAGGCAATTGCGCAAGTATTATTCCCGATTTCTGAGAAAGAGTTTTTTGATTACAGTTATGGCTTTCGTCCAGTATGTAATGTTCATCAGTCCATTAAAAAGGCAGAGCAATACATTAACTAATGGTATAAAGTAGTAGTTAATCTGGATTTAGAATAGTGCTTTGATGAAGTAACCCATAATAAGTTGATGTATTTTCTTGCTAAAAAATAATCGACACACGAGTTTTAAGACTAATCAGGGCATAATACATTAAATCGGGTGTGATGCTTGGAGGTTTGGTAAACCGCATTCAAATGCTAAAACTCAAGGTGGGTCGATAAGCCTATTGCTATCCAATGAAATACTACATGAATTGGACAAGGAACTGGAAAGACGAGTCCGTCCGTTCTTTCGGTATGCAAATAAATGCAATATTTATGTTAAAAGTAAGAAGTTAGGCAACCTCATAACGGACAGCTTAAGTCAGCTTATTGAAAAGCGTTTGAAACTTAAAGTCCATAGGGAGAAAAGCTTTATAGTCTACTCGACAAAAAGGAAGTTCTTAGGTTTTAGCTTTTACTGGAATAATGGAATGGCAATAATAAGAGTACACGCCAAACCAATCAAAAGCCTCAAGGCTAGACTTAAAGAACTAAACGGAAGAAGCATCGGTAGTAGGATGGAAGTCATAGTAAACAAACTCAACCAAACCATACAAGGTTCAACTACTTGAAATTGGACGACATTTGCACTCATTGCTAAACGGCTGATAAATAGTTGCGATGCAAGTCACGCATTTGCTATTATAATCAATATAAGAAAATCGGTGCAAGAACGGATAATCTTGTCCGTTTAGGCATATCCATTTGATATGCTTGGATTTATAAATACCATAAAAGGCTACTATTAAATAGCCGATAGCCCAATTCTAAACTTTATGTTGATGTTGTTCTCCTTCCACAATTTTGTCCTTGTGGTATCTCAGAGGTTTACGATAAATCTGTATTTTTAAGATCCGCCGTATGCCGAACAACGTGCATGTCGCCTGAGAAAACAATGAGTGAATTAATCACTACCTTCCTACACGATTAAACATACCAGATAAAGTTATCAAACTAAAAATTTCAAAAAGCTACATTACTTAGCGTTGATGATTACATTCTGTCACTTTACATCAAAGCCTTTGGGTATTTCGATAAGGCAGGAACTGGATAAGTCGATAATTTTAACAGGGATGTTAATAAATATTAAATGCTATTGAAATTATTTTATCTTTCTCAATTTATACTCTAAAATGCCCACGGACTTAATATTATGTCTGATGATCAATGAATTTCTTGATAATTTAATGACCTCAAATACTTCAGGATCTACCTTGAAATCGGGATAAAAGAATGTGAGTTTCTTTGTTTTGGCTGAATAATCCCATATACCTGTATAACTTCCACCGGAATTGGAGAAATCAATAATCTGGAAATGATTGTCCTGTTGAAAATTAAAATTAGATGACTCAAGTGATTTTTTCGCCTTGAAAATAAATGCTGAGCTCAACGTAGGAGTATCAAAATTCGCATTATATAACTTCCAATCTCCTATTAAACTTTTGTATTCAGAGTTTTTAGTACAAGATGCAGAAATCAACATCGTGGCAAAGATTATAATAAGGATTTCAGTTCTCATGATGTAAAATTAAAGATGATTAATCAATGAATGTTTAACTTCATAACAATAAAAGCCTGTAAATAAAAATATTAAAGAATATCAATTACACTTTCATTATTATTTAAATTTCACGATATCCAGAAAGTTGTCAACATAATTTACTCCAACTATTGCGCATAGACTTGCTCCAAATGCAGCTTCTTCACAATATTCAGGAATAACCATTTTATGCCCAAATTTGTCTTCTAACATTCTGGTAAGAATAGTATTTTTCCTGATTGCGTTGCCCGAGCCGACCAGACTTTCTATTTTGTTCCTATTTTTTTCCGGGATTTTAATATAAAAATCATATAATTCATTGCAGATTCCATGAAGAAAACCGAAAATCAAATTCACAGGTGTAAAATTTGTCGTAGATATATTTTTAATCAGTCCTCTTTTGTATGGACTTAAACGTGCACCCCTGAAGAGCGCTTCAACTTGAATGGATTCCATAAAATCTTCACCGAAATAATCCAATGAATTCATTACTTTATAAAAGTAATAATTATCAATTGGTTGCGTACAATACATCTTTAAAACTTCATCAAAGAAATTCTTTAATATAACAATAGAGTAACCTCCGCATAGAGCGGAGCCTACAAGAATATATCCCCCACCAGGGAACGGCCTCAATTCAAGCGTTTCAATCTGAATATATTTATCTATATAAATCGAAATCTGACTGCTGGTTCCAATATTTATAAAAATCGATTTTTCTATATTATTTGCTGATCCTAGGATGCTGGCTTGATTATCCCCTATAGCATTACATACAAATATGTCATTGGTGTATTTCCCAATAATATGATTGGCAGGTAAAATCTCAGGCAGAATTTCAGGATCGATTGATACTTTCTTAATTGCCTCTAAATCAAACCTCGAATTCCTCAAATCAAAGAATCCAAGACTCGCACCATTTGAATTGTCAGTCACAGGAATGTTGCTAGTTGTCAGCTTCATAACTATATAGTCCATGATGGTGCATATCTTGAATGATATTTCCGGAATAATACCATTTTTTAAATTATAAAAATGTGTTGCAAGGCCATATCCAGCAGGAACAGAATAACCTGTAGCATTTGCCAAATAGTCTGAATAACTCAGATCATTATTATAGATCAGGTTTCCTCTGCCATCCTGCCAGGTATATAACGGACTAATGGAATTCCCATGCTTATCAACATAAAGGATTCCATGCATTTGTCCGGTAATTCCAATGCCTTTTATATTCTTATATTCCTTTATAAATTCATTAATAACTCCTTGCACTATTGATAAAATAATTTGTGGATCCTGTAAGTCTTCCCATTCATTTGTTGTCTCTAACTTAGAAGCATTTTCTTTTACAATGGATCGCATCTTCCTGCTTTCAGTATCATAAATTACTCCGCAAATCGTGCTTGTCCCAATATCAATTCCAATAAAATATAATTCCGGCATAGCTCGAGCTTTTTGTTCCATTTCAAATTTATTAAAACACCGATGACTCATTGCAATTTAAAAGACAGGTTCTTTCTTTTCCAGACAGGCTTTCTATTCCTTCTGCCTATCAACCAAACAAATTAACAGACCAATAAATTGTAATAAATTCAAATCCAAAGAGTCCAATAAAAAAAGTAAATTATTATTTAATGCCCAGGTCTATTTGAATTTGTTCCAAAGATTTCCCTTTTGTTTCTGGCATCAGCTTCCACGCAAAAAGTAATTGAAGTAACATCATGATGCTGAAAAACAAAAATGCATTTCCTGGTCCAAAAGCCGAGCTGTTAGCAATAATAGGAAATGTCCACGAAATTGCTGCAGCACCAAACCAATGTGTGAAACTACCCAACGCCTGCCCCTTGGAACGTATAACATTTGGAAAAATCTCAGAAATGAACACCCAAATGATAGTACCCTGCGACATGGCAAAAAATATCTGATTCCCAACAAGAAACCACATTACACTTGATCCGTCAAAAGCTTTAAGATAAAATGCTCTTGCTATAAGACCAAGAAATATTGTTAGTCCGAAAGAACCAACGATCAGGAGTGTTCTTCTTCCATACCTATCAATAATTGACATTGCTATTATGGTGAAAATCAAATTGGTTCCTCCAATTACAGCAGACTGAAGGAATGAGGTATTACTGCCAAGGCCGGTCATCTCAAAAATACGGGGAGCATAATACATAATTGCATTAATACCGGACAATTGATTGAAGGCAGCAAGTAACACTGCATACAGAATTGGGCGAGAATATTTTTTGCTAAAAAGCCTTTCGGCCAGTGAATCATTATGTATATTCATTGATTCAACAATAT
Organism: Bacteroidales bacterium; assembly: GCA_003157015.1. Lineage (GTDB taxonomy): Bacteria > Bacteroidota > Bacteroidia > Bacteroidales > VadinHA17 > LD21. Next base: position 2,202 of record PMIJ01000166.1, on the reverse strand, counting down.
CTTGGATCTCATTATCAATTTCGGTTGTTCTTCCGCACAGCACAAGCACATTTCTTGCTTCTTTAATACGGTTGTGCTTTACCAGCCAGCGTGGACTATCAGGTATCAGGAATACCAGCCCAAAGAAAATAAACGAGGGCGCGGCAACCACACCTAACATCCATCTCCAGGCGTTATCACCAATATTTGCAAAAAAATAATTTGATATAAATGCTATAAAAATCCCAAAAACAACATTCAGCTGAAAAAATGCAACCAGCCTACCACGTATTTTTGCTGGTGCAATTTCAGCGATATATATGGGACCGATTACAGAGGAAGCCCCAATAGCCACACCACCGAGGAATCTTAATATCACAAGTATTAACCAACTTGGGGTAAATGCGCAACCCAGTGCAGAAAACCCATATAAAAGGGCTATGAATATTAAGACTTTTTTACGACCAAATAATTCGGATGGCCATCCTGCAGAAAATGATCCAACAATAGTTCCAATAAGGGCAATGGCAACCGTAAAGCCAAGCCAACCATTGGATAAATTATACAGTTGTTGAATTGTTTTTTCAGCGCCAGAAATGACGGCAGTATCTAATCCAAAGAGAAATCCTCCAAGAGCTACTATGAGCGAATAGCCTATTACATTCCGGTTACTTTTCATCACTTTGTAAATAGATTAATAAAATATGATTATCTGCATGCAATCTTTCATATGTATCCGTTGACATCTCCAAAAATTCTGATTTCAAAATTTATTTATTCTAACAAAAAAACAATTTGCTTCAAATTGAAGGCTTAAGGCTTAATGTTTAATTTAAATTCATAATTACGTGTGAAATCCGGTATCTAAGTGTGTAATCAGACAGATTAAGACTTAAAGATAGTAGACTCACGAGAGATCAATTTGCCAATGAGATTAATATTAGCTGCTGTTTGGTTAGGATTTAATATTCTGCTTAGCATAATATCATAACTTATTCTTACAATATCTATGATTGGTTGTCTGTAGGTCGTTAACGGTACTTGCAAGTTTTTTCCATATTTCATATCATCAAATCCTGCAATTAAGATCTCCAAAGATACTATGATCCCTAATTTGTTCATGCTTGACATAAGAACTGCTGCAGTAGAGTCGTTTGCACAAAGAATCCCAGTTTTCTTTGGTATAATTTTTATTTTTCTGACCAGATCCAAATCAGAAGGCTCACCAACAATAATATTCTCAGAATTGAATGGGATTCCAGTATCAAAACAAGCATTGCGGCAACCTAAAAGGCGAATATTCACACTATTAGCTGAGTCCTTTCTGTAAAAAAAGTGAATATTATTGCAACCGTTATCTATCAAATTTTTGGTCATAATATAACCGGCATGGAAATTGTCTATGCTAACAATATCATATTTGCTTCGCTTAGGGAAAAAGTATATATCCCTGTCGATTAGCAATAAAGGTATGTTTGCAGAATCAAATATTTTGCAAACTGACTCATTTAAATAAATCGATTTACGTGTTCTTTCTAAAGGAGTAAAAAATACACCGTCAACTTTCCTCTCGACATAAGACTGGCATATCTTTAAAATAATATCCTGCCTTATATCAGCTTTATTGGCAATCGTGCCATCCCAAAAACAATTGAAGTCCTTTTCCTTCTCCAGTATCAAAAATTGATCATTTATGATTCCGAAAATTTCTGATTCTCCCGAACCGGGAAGCAACAAGCCAAAAGTAAAAGGTTTTTTATTTTTGTTATAAATTATCGAAGTCCCAAATCCCGCTCTTTTTTTGACAAGTCCTTCGTTTTGTAACGCATCGTAAACTTTCGCAATAGTAGGACGTGATACATTCAAAGATTTTGCAAACTCCTTCTCTGGAGGCAACAAACTGCTAAAAGTTAATTTGCCGCCTAATATTTCGTTACGTAACTTTTCAATGATATCGTAATATAGATTTTTTGAAGTCATGAAAATAGTGATTTAAAATAAATAACATTTAAGTTACATAATAAAGGTACTTTGATCAAATGTAATTAATTATTCAACGCTTAAGCAAAATTAATAAAAAAAATTCTTAATAAAAAATCCATTTTAAAACCTTCACAGTTTATTGTCATATAAAAAAATGGACAAATTGGCCACACGCCAGTTTAAACTGATTGTGTAATCGTTATTCCACTAACTAAGATGTAAGCGGTAATTACAAATGCA
>PMIJ01000168.1 GCA_003157015.1 Bacteroidales bacterium | reverse complement strand
CTACAATTTTGACCTATTTCCTTTTAAACGATTGGAGTTAAAGGTGAAGCACCATATCACAGAAAAGGATCTGAACGACAATATTAACCGAATTATGGAAGATGTAAAAGATATAATCTAAAATTGAAAAACGCTTTAGAGAGACAATTGGGATATGGATTCCATAGAACACATTGAAGAATTTAAACTGATGCTAATGACCGTGTCAAATATATGCTGGGGATTGCTTCAATATCAGAAGTGGGATAATGATACTATAACAGATGTAAGGATTATATTTCAATATGCAATTAAAGCTAATCTATTTTACATAAGATTAATTATAGGCTTTATTCTGTGCTGAATTATATCAAAAACAAGTACTTGGATGTAAAGTCTTCAGGAGTTAGAATGTAGTTTTTCAATTCAGGTATTTTATAGAATATACCCACATATTTATATATAATACCCCCAATGCTATTAAGATTGCTTGATTATTTTATAGAAAATAACTATTTTATATAAAATAGTATCCGATCAGGAGAATCACTGATTAGGTTTTTTTCTATTCAAAATCTCACATTCAACTTATAATCTTTCATCACCCATAGCTTATGAGAAGACGGACTTCAACTTTTGTCTTTATACGTTTGACTATTTCGGCCAATAAATCGCTTGTTGATAATATAGGCAGCTACTTTCTAATAGCTTGTTACGAAGCTGGGTTTAACCACATCACAATGCATATAATGTAAAATACGACAAGGCTGAGCCTAAAATAAGCAACAGTTTTAATAGTGAATAAGGAATATTCTTTATCCCAGATACTATCTAAATATGAAGATAGTGAGGATATTGTTTAATAATAACATGATAATAAGATACTTGCATAACAACAAAAACCTTACTCCCCAGTCAATTCTTCCTTCCCAGAGTCAAATGGAGATATTTTTCGTCAAAATTTATGATTTATTCGAAACATTAAAAATCTTCGAGCGTAAAAAAGTTAGTAAAAGTTAATGCAGGGAAATAAATAGGCTTTAAAGACTAGGTAATCTACCTCTGATTGTTGAATTGTATACTATTGATCTTTAATTATATAATATACTATATTATTATGATCTTAATATTTAACCTACTATTTGCCATGTAATAAAATGATTAAAATAAAATCTTGATCTTTAATTCAGGCGACTGTAATAACTATATTATGAATGTATACAAATAAAGAAATCTTGGATGGTTTAATTCGGGATGATGAAGCCATTGTAAAAAATATTTATAGGAAGTTACATCCTATGATTTCAAGCTGGATAAAAAAGAATAATGGTTCAAGTGATGATACAAAAGATATACTTCAGGAAGCGTTCTTGATCTTAATTTGTAAGATAAAAGATGAGGGAATTACTTTAGAGTGTAGCTTTTACACTTACCTGTTTTCAATTTGTAAACATTTATGGTTTGAAGAACTAAGAAATAGATCTAAAGTACAGACAAATGATCTTCAAAATTTTGTAAATTTGTCTGATGAGATTCCTGATGATGATTTGGAAGAAAAAAAATTAAATATTTATCTCTATCAATTGAATAGGCTAGAGTCTAAATGTAGAACACTCTTACTTTTATATTGCAAGAAAAAACCACTTTTTGAAATAATGCAAATAATGGGATTTAAGAACCCTCAAGCCGTCGCTGATAAAAAGAAGAACTGTAGGAAAAGGTTAATTCAAAATCTACTTAGATCTAAAGAATATAAAGAATTACAGAGTGAAGTACTTGTCAACTATTGAAAATTTCTTCCTGGATGAGCTGAAAGGAAAAGAACTTGAAGATTTTATTCTTGAATTAAAATCCAATGAAGATCTCAAAAATGAATTTGAAATTTATGAGAGAGCTCTTGATTTTGCCAAAACACAAGAGACAAGAATCATCAAGGACATAAAGAAACTTAAGGATTTTGAATTTAATACAAGACACTTATTTGATATAAAAAAATATGGCAATAAGCAGTCGCTAAATGAGGGTGAAAAGAGGATCTCTGAAATACTTCAAAGTGAAGACAATGAGATAAACAAAAACAAAAAAAGATTTTTAGTTTTCAAATCAGCAGCGATTACTATTCTAATAATAGGATTTACTATATCTGCTCTTTTATTCTGTCCCAGGTACAAAAATGATGAAGATTTATTTATTAAATTCTATTCCCCGTACAGTCATTCTATAAACACAAGATCCTTGAACTTAACATATAGTAAGTCAGTAAAAGACGGACTTATGTTTTATGATAAAGGTGATTATACTAAAGCTTTATCAAACTTTAAGGATGTACCGGATAGTTTGGTTTATAATAGCGAACTCTGCATTGTTATAGGAGTATGTTTTATTGAAAATAAAAGCTATAATTCTGCAATTCAGACTTTTGGGAATATTGGGCCCAATAGCCTTTTGTATACTACGTCTCTCTGGTACAAAGGACTCTGCTACTTAAAAATTAATGATAATAGGGATGCCCAAGTTGCGTTTAAGAAGGTAGAATCATTTGAACCTTATTATCAAAGTCAGTCAAAAAAAATATTGAAATATCTGAAACATTAGGTTTTCAGTCTGAGCAAACCATACTTATAAGGGCATTCAAACAAAATCCCTGTAACATTCATATAACTAATACTCTGGCAACTTACAGGTAAGCCCAAAATAATATTTTGTCAAAAAAATCTTAATTCTCCTTCTATAAATCTAAGGTTTTTACATTAACAGGTAGCAATATTCCTTTCTATGGAATATTAATTGGAAGTTTAACTTATTATCTGTTATGAAAAAAAACCTGAAAAGCAGGAAATTTCCTGGATTTACTCTCACAGAGCTACTTGTGGTCCTAATTATTATTGGGATCCTGGTCCTGCTTGCGCTGCCAAACCTTATGCCTCTTATCTCAAGAGCCAAAAGTACTGAGGCACAACTGCAACTCAGCCATGTCCATATGTTAGAAAAGACCTATTTCTATCTTCATTCCACCTATACGACAAACTTAGTGGAACTGGGATTCGAACAGGAAAAACTTACCAAAGATGGCGGTAATGCTAACTATCTCATTGAAGTAGTGGAAGCATCCAGTTCAACTTTCAAAGCCAGAGCGACTGCTGTTGTCGACTTTGATGGTGACGGCGTATTTAATGTCTGGGAAATTGATGAAAACAAAAAGCTTATAGAAGTTACTAAGGACTAAAGCATGCTGGCAATCAATATCATAACAATTTTTATCCTGGGTTTAATTGTTTACCAGGATTTTAAATATAGGGCTATAAACTGCATTTTATTTCTTATACTATTTGTGGTGTTTGTATTAGCTGGGATTAAAAACTTAACATCAATAATTTATCTTAGAATGTGTACTGCCAATTTGCTTTATCTTTTTATCCAGATGTCCCTGCTTGCGGGATACTATCACGTTAAAGGAGAATCAATTGGTTCAATACTTAAATCATATATAGGATTCGGAGATATTATCCTTCTAATTACTGTCGCTTGTGCATTCTCAAAAATAAATTTTATTGTGTTTTATCTTACAGGGTTGATATTCTCATTACTCCTCTGGCATCTTATTAAAAATTATTCATCTCAATATAAAAATCATGTGCCACTGGCCGGATTTCTCTCTTTATATCTGATTCTTATCATTTTAAGTAATTTTTTTATAACAAGTTTCGAAAGATTGAATGACAATTTTTTAATCCAGTTGATTTATGGATGAAAAGGTGATAGAACTTACAACTGAAATGATCCAGTCTATTACTCCGGATCAAGCATGGCACTATTTAATATTGCCTAAATCGGATAGATTGAATACGATAGAATTTTATCATGCTAAAGAGAAGGATTCTAATTTAGCTATTGATGAGTTGGAAGTATTATTTGGGAAAAAGATTACATTTCATGAACTACCATCTGAGATTATTAAAAAATATCTTTCAAAATATTATCTGAGGAATAGAAATAGTTTAAAAGGGAATAATGGATCAGTTACAATAGAAGATAAAAATGAACTAAAACAGGATGATTTTCTCTTAGAACTTATTAATGAAGCAAATAACCTATTATGCAGTGATATTCACATTGAGACTTACGAAGGAGCATCAAGGATCCGATTGAGGATTGATGGAAAGTTATTTGAAAGATATATTATTAAAAAGGATGACTATCCAGGTTTAATCAATAAAATTAAGATTTTAGCTAATCTGGATATTGCTGAAAAACGGCTCCCACAAGATGGGCGAATTTTATTCAAATCGGAAAATCAGAGTTTCGATATTCGTGTATCCATAGTTCCCTCTCTCTATGGAGAAAAGATCGTATTGAGACTTTTAAGAAAAACATCGATAGATATTAACATCACTGAACTTGGTCTTAATAATCTCCAACTAGATAGATACCTTGAAGGTATTAAGAAACCCAATGGAATTATCTTAATCAGTGGCCCGACAGGGTCAGGAAAGACCACTACCCTTTATGCTACTCTTAATATTCTTAATAAGAATGATGTTAATATTATGACCATTGAAGATCCTATTGAGTATACGATTGAAGGATTAAATCAGGTCCAGCTCAGAGAAGACATAGGCTTAACCTTCCCCCTGGCACTGAAGACCTTTCTCAGACAGGATCCTGACATAATAATGCTTGGAGAAGTTAGAGATCCTGAAACAGCCCAGATGGCGATACGAGCTGCACTAACGGGACATCTGGTTTTATCAACAATTCACACTAACTCAGCCTGGGGTATAATTACCAGACTGATAGACATGGGGATACAGCCATTTCTTCTTTCGTCTACAATAAATACAGTAGTTGCACAACGTCTTATAAGAAAGCTTTGTAGTCATTGCAAAATCTCAAATGAATTTGATATGACTCTTCTCCCAGCATACCTAAGAGAAAAAGGAATTGTTAATACACATTTTACACCGGGCGGTTGTGAACATTGTCACAATTCAGGCTATTCAGGCAGGGTTGCTGTTTTTGAGATAATTAATATCGATGATGAGCTTAAGGAGAATATACATCAACCACAAAATATTGTTCAGCATCTTTTAAAAAACAAAGAGATAAAAACTCTCTCATTAAGTGCTTTTGAATTATTTAGTTATGGTACAACTTCTCTTGAAGAAATTCTACCGATAATCTCATGTGAATCTTAAATTAATTATGAAGTTTCCTTGAAACCTAAGTATATGCTAAAAATTAAAATAATAATAATATCAATCTTAATTAGCTTGTCCCTAAGTTCAACAGGTTTTGGACAAATTGATACTTCATGGACAATCAGGTATGATTCAATAACCAAGAAAGTGAGGTCACTTGAAAAATCTATACCAGGATTAAGTGAAGAAGTGACAAATTCTGTGACAGGGGTTAAGCTGGATGAGTTTTTAAGGGCATTAGCTATAAGTTCAGGAGTCAATATAAGCATAGATCCTGGCATGAACTTCCAGATAATCAATAATTTTAATAATGTTACAGTATCAGATGTCTTATTATTCCTTTGCAATGAGTATAAATTTGATATCTCTTTTATCGGTAATATAGTGGTCATAAAACAAATTGAGAAGCCTGTAAAACCACCTGCATTCGATGTACAGTACGATCCAAAGTCCAGTAATCTTTCTCTTAATGTGGAGGATATTGAACTTGGTATCCTTTCTCAAAAAATAACAGATATAACAGGAAAAAATGTCATTCCAGCAAATGGTCTTTCCAATCAGAGAATCAATGCATATGTTCAAAATATGCCTATAACCAGTACATTGGATAAAATTGCATATTCCAATAATCTTATATTAAAAACCACTCAGGATGGATTCTACTTGTTTGAAAAGAAGCTTCCTGAAAAAACTGATGCTCAATCACAAAAATCAGACCTTACAGCTTTGAATTTTAAAAATGAAAAGGAAGGTAATTATAAACTATCCGTTAATCTTTTGGGGAAGGACAGTCTTACTCTTTTTGCAGAAAAAGCTCCAATATGTGAAATATTGAAAGAAATTTCCATTAAGTCAGGAAATAACTTCGTCATGGCATCGATTCCAAAAGGTGAATTGTCACTACAACTAATTGGTGCAAAATACGAGGATATTATAAGATCTATACTAAGTGGAACAGATCACGTATTTAAAAAACAAGGCAATATCTATGTTATTGGTAACAAAAACTCTCCTGATTTAATGAAACAGGTCCTTATACAAATGCAATATAGGGCTGTGGATAGTATACTCTATTTAATACCCAAAGACCTGATCGGAGACATTGAAACAAGAATTTTTAAGGAACAAAATAGTATAATGTTAAGCGGACCAGTTGATAAGGTAACTGAAACTGAGAAATTCCTTCAACAAATCGATAGGCTGGTTCCGGTTATTTCAATTGAAGTTATGATAATTGATTATAACACAACTTATACAGTATCTTCAGGGATAACAGCCGGAATAGGACAAAATCCAGCGCCACCAACTTCAGGACAAGTATTTCCTTCTTTAGACTTGAATCTTAATGCAAATTCAATTAATAGTTTAATAAATAGATTTAATGGATTGGGCTTTGCTAAGATCGGAAAAGTAACTCCGAATTTCTATGCTCAGATCAGGGCACTTGAGAGTCAAGGGATTTTAAATATCAGATCTACCCCAATTTTATCCACATTAAATGGCCATGAGGCAAAGCTAAGTATAGGAACCACTGAATACTATCTTGAAGAACAGTTAAACATTATTGGCACTCAGAATCCACAGTCAACAAAAATTGATACCTATAAACCAGTCGAAGCTGAATTAGCAGTGATCATAACACCTATAGTTTCCGGAGACGACCAGATTACCCTTGAAATTGAAGTGACCCAGTCTGATTTTACTGATAGGATTGCGACAACAGCGCCTCCAGGAAAAGTTACACGAACATTTAAATCACAAATCAGGGTTAAAAATGAAGAAATGATTCTACTGGGTGGATTAGAAGAAAACAGGAGCAATAAAACAAGCAGTGGAACGCCGTTCCTCTCTAGAATACCAATCCTGAAATGGATTTTCTCTAATCGGACTGATGAAAAAACCAAAGCTAAACTGAACATATTTATAAAACCTACGATTATAAGTTAATTATATGTCTTCACTAATTAATAAAATAAATATTATTAAAGGTTCTAAATCAGCCGGACTTGACATCTGGATCACCCCTGATGACACATTGGAAATTAATGCAATAGTTATCAGTTCACACAGGGACAAAATAAAGATATTATTTAAAAAATCGATATCAACTATAGAAGAATTACCATCTGCACTTTCTGCCAATCTACCAATTTATCTCTCCATTGATGGTAAAGGTATCTTACATAAAATTATAGATTCTCAAAATAACGGTCCACTTTTGGATGCTCTTCTTCCAAATGCAAATAAAAACGATTTTATTATTCAACATACCGTCCTGGAGGAGAAAAGAGAACTCATTTCAATAATAAGAAATGAGAAAATGGAAGAAATATTGCTTAAAATAAATGAATACGGTTTTAATATCTTAAAAATATATCTTGGTCCATTTTCTCTAGTTGGGATTTTACAGTTTTCTGAAGTAGAATCTATGCTATTAGTCCCGTACTATAGAGTTCTCATAAAAAATAATTCCATAGATGGATTTGAAAGAAACAATGATTCCACTCCGGATTTTAGCATTGCTATGGACCCAGAAAGTCTTAGTTCTGCTTTCATAGTGCCATTCTCGAATTCTCTTCAACATTTTATCGAAAATTCAACTATTTTAATTGATTATCCAAAGATTTTTGAGCAGAAGGAAAACTACCAATTTAAAAGATTGTTTAAGATTACAATTTTACTTTTGGCTCTCTTTCTTTTTGTGAGTTTATTTATAAATTTCTTATTATTTGAACATTGCCAGCAGAAGAATAATCTTCTTGTTTCTCAGATAGGAACCAATCGGGAAATATTTAATAAGATAGAAAGAGAAAAGAGTCTTATCTCTTCAAGGGAAGAATTTTTAAAAGCAAATAAGATCCGCAATAGATCTTACTTTGCTTATTTTTCAGATAGGTTTGCTAAAGAAGTACCTGTTGGTATTACACTTGGGAGGCTGAATATTTTTCCACTCCAAAAACAACTTGCATCCAAAGAAATCCCTATTTCTTTTCAAAATGGTAGAATTTTAATTATAGGATCAACTTATAATAGTAGTTGTTTGAATCTGTGGATTACTGATTTGAAGAAATATTCCTGGATCAATGAAATTTCAATTAAAAACTATAGCGATAATGGATCAGGACCGGCAAGTTTTGAATTGGATATCGATTTAAAGGATTCAGAATTATGAAAAATACTCTTGGGTATAAGACAAAATATTACCTTCTTCTAACAGGGTGCCTTATGTTTTTGGTGCTTTGCTATAATCTTGCTTTTAAGAAAACTATACATGAGATAAAGGCAATAAAGGAAAACACTCATCAATTTGCCAATTTGCAAGATGCACCAACTCAACTACGACAACTTGATTTAAAGCTAAAGAACCTAAATGGTGGTTTATTTTATGAAGACAGATTTACCGTTAATGGAGAAGTCCTATTGCTAGAGAAGGCCAATTCTTTAAGCAAAGGATTAAATCTCACCATTACTGAACTTCCTCATAATGATATATATAATAAAAATGGTTTAAGTGTTAAGACTCAGACAATAATAATAAAGGGATCTTTTAAAGAACTGTTGACTTTTTTAAAATGTATAGAGCGAGATAGATCCCTTGGGAATATTTGTTCAATCGATTTTTTCAGCCAGAGAGAATCCAGCTCAGGAACAACTTCACTTAAAATGAAAGTTTTTTTTCAAACAATAATTCAAGATAAAACAAAATGAAAAAGAAATACACAATAAGGCTTATATATAGTTTAATTATACTGTCATGCCTTTCATGCACTGACATATTTGAGACGGATATTTCTGGATCAAGCGTTGAACTCCTGGCTCCTGTAGATAGTCTGACGACAAAATCGAACTATCAGGTATTTTGGTGGAACTACCTAAATGGTGCTCTTTGGTATGAACTCCAGGTTGTGAGTCCCTCATTTTCGGCAGTGTCCAGTTTAAACATGGATACTCTCATCGAAAAAAATAACTTCCAATTAACTCTACAGCCTGGGGTCTACCATTGGAGAGTAAGAGCCCTTAATGGATCAAGTACAACTGGCTATACTGAAAATGTGCTAAACATTTCTGATACGATATAATATTAAAAATCAATTAATTTTTCTGATTCCACATTAAGAACGAAGCGAGGAGATGAATAAAAAAGCATTAAATATTCTGCTTATTCCCGGAGCATTAATAATTTGGGCATTAATACTTCTCAAGATATTTTCATTTTCAAAAAAACCAGAAATTGAAACATATAGTTCACCCATTCACCTGGATCCTCAAGATACCGTATTACATATTGACACTCTTAAAATATATGCGAATTATAGAGATCCCTTCCTGCCCTCAAGCATAAAAATGAGTTCAATAACAAAATCTAACGAATCTTTAATAAAGCCAGTTCAAAATAAAGTGAACGCAATTCTTCCCTGGCCTAAAATTTCATATAGAGGACTGATAAAAAGCATTAAGGATGGGAAGGAACGTATCCTCTTAACAATATCTGACCGGTGTATTATTGTTGAAATGAACAGTGATATTGAAGGAATTAAGATTATTGCAAACTATCCGGATTCGTTAAAAATTCAATATAAAAAAGAAACTAAAACAATTTCAAAGAATTAGCCTATGAAGCGGATACTTTTTATATTATTCTCTATGAGTCTTTTTAGTTCAGTTAATGCTCAGAACAAAGAAAATAAGTTTCGCAGTCGTGAAGTAATAGTACAGAAAGGGGACACTATATTTCGGGCAACAATATTAACAGGTGATCTTGTTGGGAAACCCTCCGGAGGTAAAATATATTTCTACTACTCAAAAGGAGTGATAAATTCAAATATAGGAGACTACGGAGGAAAACTTTTAAATGGAGAGTTCAAAGCATTCTTAAACAACAAGCTTATCGAATCTGGTCATTTTAGCAATGGATGCAAAACAGGGATTTGGGAAAGCTGGTATTCAAACGGGAAATATAAAAGAATATATTCCTGGAAAAATGGGAAATTAGATGGGAAGTACACTTATTACAATGAAGATGGTTCACTTGCAGCACGAGGGTATTATAAAAATGACAAGCTTCATCCTGATCTTTTGAAATTAGAATCAGACACAATAGCCAAATCTCCGGTAAAAGAGAAAGTTAAGAGTGAGAAAAATGTCAAAAAAGAAAATCTAACACAGATATCTGAAAAGAAATAACCTATCCAACATGAAAAAAGGAGGGACCAACATGAATAGATATTTCATAAAGCTTAAGGGCGGAATACTATATTACTCTCTGATAGTTATGATTCTTTCTTCATCTGTCATAGGACTTATTCTTCTTTGTTCATATTATGGAGATAAGGTTATAACCATTTCCGCAAAGCAGGCTGAAATTGAGAGAAATGTTTTTTCAGCATTCAATCTTTTTTTGGGAGGAATGGATGTATTTAAAGGGAAGGGAAGTTCTACAATAAATTTATATGGTTCCAGCTCAGATAGCGTATATTTAAATAGAACATATTGGGGAAATTACTCTATTATTAAGGCTGGTGCAAAATGGAAGAATAAATCCTATTCGAAAGTAGCACTTGTTGGGAGCAATCTTTTTACTGATGAGCATGTTGCCCTCTTTATGTCCGACGAAGGTAGATTTTTGTCTCTTAGTGGGAAAACAACACTTACAGGTACATGTTATTTGCCTGGCAAAACAGCTCGAATTGCAGCTATTGAAGGTGAGCAGTATATTCATAAAGAGCTTGCTTTTGGTGAAATTAAAGCTAGTCCACATTCGCTTCCCGAGCTGAACAAGAATCTCTTTAGTTTTGCTAATGAGCTTATTTCTAATGGAAGAATCTATAATGATAGTATAATAAACATTGATGCAATTGATTCAAACTACTTACGCAATCCCTTTAGTAACAAAACGTTCATAGTTAACTCGGGCGAGTTAAAGAACTTGGCTGGTTACTCATTTTCTGGGAATATTATCATTCTATCAACTTCACCACTTATAATTGAAAAATCCACCAAATTAGAAGATGTCATATTGCTGGCACCAAAGATTTATGTAAAAAATGGATTTAAGGGAACTTTCCAGGCATATGCTGTCCAAACAATAGATATAGATGAAAACTGCGATCTCGGTTTCCCAAGCCAACTTTGTGTCATCCACTGTGAAGGTAAATACAATCCGGCTGATTCATTAATTATCTCAATAGGTAAACGTTCGAAGTTATCAGGAGCTGCTATAATAAAGAGCAATGGGCTTACTTCATTTATTAAAATTTCAAGCGGAGCAAAAATTTACGGACAGATTTATTGTCCTGGAGCGGTAGAGCTTCAGGGAGATGTAATCGGATCATTATACTGCAAAAGTTTCTATCTTGAAACACCCAGATCTAAATACTTTGATCACCTTTTAAACTCAAACATTGATTTTAATAGTTTATCATGGCATTTTGTCGGCATAGACCTCATAAAAGAGAATCCAATAAAATCAGTCATAAAATGGTTAAATTAAATTTAAAATTATCCGGATCAACTCTTATTGAGACACTTGTTGCAATGACCTTAATATTTACAGCAATGACTTTATCCTTTTCATCGATAATAAAAATTAAAAAGTCTTATAATAATGACCTTAGAACTGCGGCCTATATGATTGTTAATAAGCAGATTCAAATAGAAGAATCCGATAGTATTTTTATTGGTTCGAAAAGATTAGATTATCCTTCTTTTTCTATCAGGATTACTAAAACTCTCTATGATATTAACTCTAAATTCTATGTTTTAGCTCTTAAAGCCATTACTTCAGATAGTCTGGTTTTGTACGAGACAAGAAAGATTCTAAAAATTCCAACAATTGATAAAAACATTAAAAGTGCACATAATTGAATATTTGATTAGGAAACGGGTGAAAGCATTTACCCTTGCAGAGATTTTAATTGCTATGGTTATAAGCGGCATTCTACTGGCTTTGGCTGTTAAAGTAATACAAGTTTTTGCAAACATCGGTAGTAATCAAAATGAAGCTTCTTCAAATAACAACAAGATTTTTATTATTCAAACTGCATTTAAAGAGAATTTTACAAATTCATACAGGATCGTAGCAGAATATCCTGATCAACTTACATTCATATATCCTGATGGATCCCCTACTCTAATTTCATTCTCTTCAGCTGGCATTGTTATAAAAAGTCAATTATCATCTGATACCATAGATGTCTCCTACGATAGTCTTCAAATAACAAGATTAGATTCAACCAGTACTCTCGTCAAACGGTTATCTTTTGTCATTCAGTCCAATAATAGTACTTATCCTGTTTTTTTCAGAAAAGATTATGTTAATCAGATTCTTTATAATATAGATAGAAATGCAAATTAATACAACTCAAATTTTAGCACAGTCTCATAAAGCACGTCAAGTATCTCATAAAAAGCATGAAAACATACTTAATAAAAATATTTCTATCCCATTTTTCAAAAATAATAACCAATTTAAAAGTCGATTCTTTTCTGAGTTAGCAGTTTTATTAAGCTCAGGCATGGATATTAAAAAATCACTGGAAATAATAATTACCGGATTAAGTAAGCAGACTGAATGGCAAACGGTTGAGAATATTTTTAAAATAGTTGTAAATGGAAGTTCGCTATCACTTGCCCTGGAGAAATCAAAAATATTTAATAAATATGATTACTTCTCTGTCAAAATTGGTGAAGAAAGTGGATCATTATCAATTGTTCTTAAAGAACTTGCAATTTTTTATTCTAAGAAATTATCACAAAACAGACAAATTACAGGGGCGTTAACATATCCTATCCTGGTTCTTTGTACGACTCTATTAAGCCTTACTTTTATGCTAAATTATATTGTCCCTATGTTTGAAGATGTATTCAAACGGTTCAATGGGAATCTCCCGGGCATAACCAAATCGGTAATAGCACTTTCCAACTCATTTTCTTCCCTAGCATTGTGGATTCTTGTTGTCATTTTTAGTCTTTCAATGTTTTTTTTCTTAAACAGGAAGAAAAGTTGGTTTAGAAAATTATCATCTTCAGTTTTAATTAGGACCCCAATTGCAGGTTCCATAATTAAGTTAACGTACATAACAAGGTTTTGCCAAACATTAAAACTTCTTTTAACCTCTCGTGTACACCTCCTGGAAGCATTAGACATGATCAGGCAAATGATCGGATTTTATCCCCTGGAAATTGCCTTATGTGATATCAGAGAAAAACTGACTGAGGGAAGTACTCTTTCTGAAACAATGCAAGGGTATTCAATTTTTGATAAAAAGATGATTGCCATGACTAAAGTCGCAGAGGAAGTAAATAAACTGGACGTTATTTACGAACAACTCTTTCAACAGTACTCTGATGAACTTGATACTAAGATAAAAACAATGAACAACCTATTGGAACCGATCCTCATTATCTTTGTTGGTGGTCTTGTAGCATTTATCTTAGTTTCAATGTATATGCCTATTTTTCAAATGGGAGTTAATATTAAGTAGAGACAATTATTCTGCTGATTTTTTTTGCATCTTCATTTACGCTTTCAGAAACGAATACAAATTACTTGACTTGAAAAGAGTTATTCTGATTCTGTTCTATTATATCAGACAAACAAGATTTTACTCTTGAGTTCCTACTGACTTCGTACAAGCTTGATAGATCTATTTAGGACATCTTCAGATGATCCTATATTTTTGCTTTCATTTTTTAACGGATCTTCTTATAAAATCACGATGTACTGGTGTCACTCAATCTCACTAAGGAGCTTTCGATTTTCCTACTGAGGTTAAAATATTTTTATTCTGGCCTCTATAATTCCAATATATAAACATTAATACTAAATGTAGGTTGGGATCACCCTCTACATTTTTAATGATGGCAGGTGCAGTTTTTACTGTAACCTGATCCGAGATTTTAAATATTTATTAATCAATATTAAGCATAGCTGCCAATGTTCATATCTACCAACCAATATATTTTACCAAAATGAAATATTATTCACCATTTTCAATAATCCTCAATATGAAGACTAGCCAGAGATTTTTACTAAGCCTGTTAAGCGTGGTATTGTTTTCGATAATCCATATTAGTATAGCATCCGGACAATGTGTCGCCACGGCCATCTCACCGACAACAATTAATGCTCCAGGCACTGGTGGTCAGTATACCATTGCAGTCACGACAAATGGTTGTACTAACTACAGTGTTTCAAACTATACCAGTTTTGCCACCTATTCACAGAATGGATATATGGTAACAGTAACAATACCATCTAATTCAGGATCTTCAAGAAACGGGACTATGATGATTGGTACTAAGATTCTTACAGTCAACCAGGCATGTGGATCCCCGGTTGCTCCCACATCAGCATCGAGTAACTATAATAACTTCTGTTCAGGGGCGTATTCAAATATTACCCTTACAGCCTCCGGCGGCTCCGGGACAACACTCCGGTGGCTCACAGGCAGTTGCAATGGCACCTCCATAGGTACGGGTAACTCGCTAGTCATTACATCACCTACCACAACAACGACATATTATGCGCGTTGGGAAAATAGTTGCTCTAATTCCACGTGTGCAAGTGTG
>PMIJ01000139.1 GCA_003157015.1 Bacteroidales bacterium | reverse complement strand
GCTTTGAAAAGGTTTACACTTATGTGGATACTGTTGCCGTACCTTTGCATATCCCCCTCAATAATGTAGTTTACACTAAGTTCTTTTGCAATCTCAGGAATTGATTTAGTTGTCTTTCGGTATTTTTCAGCGGAAGTTCTTGATATAGGGTGCAGTTCTTTTATTGTCTGAAGATGATTTAATACATCAACCATAAATCCGTTTATGAAATACTGATTGCTATCATTGGGGCTGTCATTTATGAATGGTAATACAGCAATGGATTTTTCAATCTGTTCTTTTGGTTTAGTAAGCGTTGGGATTAAAAAATATCCAAGGAGAATAAGTGCAAGTATTATAACAGATGTAACTATTGTTTTTGGTTTAAAATTCTTTGTTTTTTCAGGTTTTACATAAACGACCTCTTTTAAAATCCCTTCAGTCTTTTGTCCAGGATGTTCTATTGTTTGTATAATATCCCTTATTGCGAGAGCCACTTTGGCAACCTGGTTTCGGTATTTTGTCTTGTTTAAGTTAATCTTCTCATCGTCATCAGGCTTTATTGGCCTGTTAAATCCTGATTCTTTATAAATAAATTCAACCCCTCGTAAAAATCCACCTAAAACTGATTCACAAAGTTTCATATCATCAGTATCCAAATCATGGATCCGGACTGGTAATACTCTGCTAGCAACATTACCGTTTGGTAGTTTAACTTTCAATCCGAACTGATCTTGAGAGGCTTGTTCAACAAATGCTTTGAACTCATGCTCCCATGCAAAGGACTTAGGATCACAATAGGTACGAGAGATGATAGGAATAAAGACCAGACACTTCAGTTTATCTTTAAGAGAGGCATCAACATCATGTGTCTCCAAGAGTCCATCATGAGGGTTGATATCAAAATAAACACTGATTTCTTCCTTGAATGTCGATTCAAGTTCCGTCTTCAGAGCCTCGACAAACTCACTTACCCACTTGTCACCTTTGTTATCTTTCTGGCGATAGCTGATGAAGATGTCGTAGTTATATTCCTGAATAATACTTGACATTTATGATAAGAAGTCTATTTTAATTTATAACATTTTATTTTCCTCAAGCCATTTCCTTACTCTCTCATGTTCTGCTTGGTATTTTGCTTCCATTTCTTTGAGAATCTGATGAAACTCTGGTTCATTTCTGATACTGTCGAACAATGGATCATATTTTAACAAGGACATATACCACGATGTGCAAATGGGGATTTTAGCAAATAATCTTAAATTCTTATATGCATTCTTTTTATCTCCCATGATTGCATATGTAGCAGCAAGATCATATGCTGGTCGAAACGGGTCAGCTCTTTCCATTATTCTTAATTTCTCACAATACTTTATGAGTTCAGTAAAATAATATTCTGCCTCTTTTTTGTCTCCAATTTGCAAGTATGCCCATCCTACACGATGCATTCCAAAATAATCTGCGACACTTAATGTTTTACCTTTTTTTTGCAAATATTCTTTATAATAAGATAGTGCTTTATCAGATTGACGAAGGAACATATAATCGCTTCCTAATTCCCAATAAGCATAATAAGCATAATTATTGCTTGTATCTTTGGCATATCCCTTTTTATCAAATTCAAGATTTTTTATAAAATTACCAGAGATGAATTCTTCATTAGCTAAATCGCTGTAATATGCTGATGAATCTTTGTCTAAATCAACAGCTTCCTGTGCATAATATTTGTACTTTTCTATAAAACCAGTTTGAAGATAATAGAAATCAAGTTTCCTTAATATCATAGGTAATTGAGACCCATGATTAAGAGATATTGATTTCAGTAAATCTTTTAGGGATTTAATATAATCATAGTCACTAAAAACTAAACTTCTTTCAAAATAAGACATCCAATCATTTGGATTTAGTTTTATAGATTTATCAAATTCTTCTATTGACTGCTCTCTTTTACCCTTCTGGTGATAATAAGATCCTTTCATAAAATGTGCTTCTGATAATTGATCATCATATGAAAGAGCAATATTTGTTAATATAAGAACCGAATCAAGAAAATTGTCAGATGAAAGAGTTTGCCAATAATGCTTCGACCAATATACCAGAGCCAATCCAGCATAAGCCTGAGCAAATTTGGGATCATATCCTAAAGCTTTATGATATAGATCTTCGGAATTTTCAAGTGCTTCCCGATTTCCATTTGAGATATATTTCCAGAATTCCTCACTTCCTCTTTGATAAAAATCATTCGCTGTCAGACTGGTAGTGGGAGTTTTCTCGATAATATGTTTCTCTTCAGGGGTAACTTCAGCTTTTAATTCTTCAGCAACCGATTGGGCTACACTGCTGTAAATTTTAACAATATCTTCAGTTTTATCTATTTTCTCATTAAATGGATAGGTCTTTAAGATATTGTCTTTCTTGGCATTTGTTAAGAATATTTTTAAAATAAGATTATCACCAATTTTTTTGGCACTTCCATTAAGAAGATAGTTAACATCTAATTCTTTCCCAATCTCCGGAGCTGATTTAGTTGTCGTTCTGTATTTCTCAACTGAAGTACGGGGAAGCACCTTGCTAAAAGATTTTATCATCTGAAGGTTATTGATAATCTCATCCAATAGACCGTTAACAATATAATCAGTGCCTCCCTTATCAGGACTATCGTTGATGAAAGGCAAGACTGCAATTGATTTTTCAATCTGTTCTGTTGGTTTTTTAAGTCTTGGCAAAATGAAATACCCGGCTATTATCAATGATAGAAGTAATAAAGTGCCTGCTATGATTCTTGTCTTCTGGATTTTTTTGTTAATAGGATTTTCTTCATCAATGTCTTTAGACTCTACATTTCGATCACTCAATGGATTTTTCAATCCAGTAATTATTTCTTTAATTGCGTTGGCGACTTTGTTAACCTGAATCTCATATTTGGTTTTGTTCAGGTTCTTCTTTTCATCATCCTTAATAGAAAGAGGTTTATTTACTCCAGGTTCTTTGTAGATAAACTCAATTCCCCTTATAAACCCTCCAAGTTCCGATTCAATAAGATTTTTGTCATCAGAGTCAAGATCATGTATCTGAATAGGAAGCACCCGGCTT
The DNA here is from genome assembly GCA_003157015.1 of Bacteroidales bacterium. Lineage (GTDB taxonomy): Bacteria > Bacteroidota > Bacteroidia > Bacteroidales > VadinHA17 > LD21. The sequence continues at coordinate 21,413 of PMIJ01000139.1, read as the reverse complement.
GCCACATTACCATTTGGAAGTTTTACCTTTAATCCAAACTGATCCTGAGAGGCCAGTTCAACAAAGGCTTTAAACTCATGTTCCCATGCAAAAGAAGTGGGATCACAATATGTTCTGGAGATTATTGGAATAAAGATTAGGCACCTGAGTTTATCCTTCAAGGAAGCATCAACATCGTGAGTCTCCAGAAGTCCGTCATGAGGGTTGATGTCAAAGTAAACACTGATTTCCTCTTTGAATGTTGATTCAAGTTCCCCTTTCAGGTTATCTACAAACTCAGTCACCCATCCATCGTGTTTGTTATCTTTCTGGCGGTAGCTGATGAAGATGTCATATTCGTAACCCTGTATGAGACTTGACATTTTTTTACAAAGAATAAATTTGAATTATAACATTTTATTTTCTTGAAGCCATTTCCTTACTCTCTCATGTTCTGCCTGGTATTTGGATTCAATGTCCTTGACAATCTGCTGAAACTCTGGTTCATTTCTGATACTATTGAATAGAGGATCAGTTTTAATTAACATTACGATCCATAACTCCACTGTTTTTATTTGATCAAAAATTCTTAGATTTTCATAAGTTTTATCTTTCTCTCCTCTGAAAGCATATACACCTGCAAGATCATAATATGCAAATAATGATTGAGCATATTCCCGCTTCAATTCAATTGATCTGTAACAATTTTTAATTTGCTCATCAAAATAATAATCCGATTCTTTCTTGAAACCATTTTTCCAGTAGGCATATGCAATGCGGTGTGTATTATTTAAGGCAATTCCTCCCTGATTTTTCAACATTTCAAACCATTTTTTATAATAGTATAATGCTTCTTTATTTTGACCAAGATATGATAAGTTATCTCCTAAAGATTCCAGTATACCAGTATTAGTTGAATCTATCGAATATCCCTTTTGTGCATATTCTAATGATTTCGTGAAATTTGCAAGATAGAATTCATTCCAGGCTAAAGAGTAATAATAATTTAATGTATCGTCATCCAGTTTCAATTTTTCTTGATAATAATATTTCGATTTTTCAATGAATCCGGCTTCGAAATAATTAGAAGCAACATTTGCTAATATGAATGGTAGTAATGATCCATTATAAAGAGACAAGGCTTTATAGTTATTTTCAAGGGATTTTACATCGTCGTAACCACTATAAACATTTCCCCTAACGAAAAAAGCCTGCCAATCATTAGGATTGTATTTTACTGCTTTGTCAAGTTCGACTATAGCTTGCTCTCTATTACCCATTTCATTATCATACGCTCCCTTTAAAGTATATGCCTCTGACAATTTATTATCATAAGACAAAGCAATATCACAAAGAATTGGAATTGAATCCAACAGATTTACTGAAAGATATTCTTTGCCTAAAGGCTTATTCCAAAACACCAACGCTAATCCCGTATAAGCTTGTGCAAATTTGGGATCATTTTTCAAGGCTTTATGATAAAGATCTTCGGATCTTTTAAGTGCTTCCCTATTATTGTTTAATATGAAATTCTCTAATTCCTCTCTCCCTCTTTGATATAAATCATTCGCGGTTAGACTGGTAGTGGGAGTTTTCTCGATAAGTTGCTTTTCCTCGGGTGTTATTACAGCATTTAATTCAGCTGCTATTGCTTGGGCAATCTCACTCTGTATGTTTATTATATCGCTGGTTTGCAGAATTTCACGGTCGTATGATTTTCCCCAAATATGTCTTTCATTATTTACAGCAATCAACTGAACCCTTAGAACAAATTTGCTTCCGTACTTTTGTCCGCTGCCTTCAACTAAATAGTTTACTTTCAGTTTCTTTCCTATTTCCGGAATTGTTGGTCTGACTTTATCTCTGTACTGATCTGTGGATGTTCGTGAAAGAACCCTGAAATCCTTAATTTTTTGAAGATTATTGAGAACTTCTTCCATTATCCCGTTTATAAAATATGTGGTTGAATCATTAGGACTGTCGTTTATAAAGGGCAACACGGCAATTGATTTCTCAATCTGCTCTTTTGGTCTTGTCAGTTTTGGAATTAAGAAATACCCCAATAGAATCAATATCAGAACTAAAAATGAAGCAATAATGATCTTTGTTATTGGATTTTTGTGGGCTTCAGGTCTGGTAATTACAATGTCTTTTCTGACTTCACCTTCATGCTGATTATGTTTTCTCAAAGCGGTAATTATCTCTTTGACAGAATTAGCCATCTTATTTATCTGATCACGATAATAAGTTTTATTGAGGTTATCTTGTGGGTGATCTTCATTCGCCCTCAAAGGTCGGTTAACCCCTGCTGACTTGTAAATAAACTCTATGCTTCGCAGTACACCTCCAATTTCATTTTCAAGAAGAGTTTTATCTTCGGGGTCAAGGTCATTAATCTTGATTGGTAATATCCTGCTTGCTACATTCCCACCTGCAAGTCTGATATCTCTTCCAAACTGATCTTCTTTTGCCATTTTATTAAAAGCAACAAATTCATGCTGCCAGGCAAAACTTTTTGAATCACAGTAGGTCTGAGAAATAATCGGAATAAAGATCAGGCATTTAAGTTTATCTTTCAGGGAAGCATCCACATCGTGAGTCTCCAGAAGTCCGTCATGAGGGTTGATGTCGAAGTAAACACTGATCTCTTCTTTAAATGTTGACTCTATCTCAGTTTTCAGAGCTTCAACAAATTCACTAACCCACCTATCACCTTTATTGTCTTTCTGGCGGTAGCTGATAAAGATGTCGTAGTTGTAACCTTCAATTATGCTTGTCATTTTATGTTTTCAAAGTGAGTTCAGAATTTATCATAACATATTGTTTTCTTCCATCCATTTCCTTACCCTCTTATACTCTGCCTGGCATATGGATTAATTATTCTTTGGGGTAATAAAAATTCAATTCAATAATTCTTTAAAAAAAACTCCTGACTACCATCTCTATAGGAGAATTTCAATCCCTTGATTCTATTATTTTCTTTTACAATTTGAATTTGTGCGTCATATCTGGTTGGGACCATAAATTGACTTGCAGATAAAGGTAACAAATTGAATATCATACCTCCATTATTTTCAAAATAGATCTGATTATTTTCTCTGTATAAATTAAGATTTCCATATTTACCTGAATACATATCAAAATCAGATTTAAACTTTTCATATTCACGACTTTGAATAAATTCTAAATGTTTAATAAAATTGGCCAGGTAATAGTGTTCTGGATTTTGTTCATAGGCTCTACGAAAATAATGAAGAGCTTCAGTTTTATCGCCACTTTTCAATAAATTCTTAGCTTTTAGAATCAAGGAATCCTCTATCCAGAGAAAATATGTATCTGTACTGCCTCTTTCATGATAAAGAAATTTTATGACTTTGCTATGTTTGTCACTAAAAGAAGTCCATGTAACTGAACCATCGTTACTGATTAATTCTGTATCCGAAATTGGATACAAGAATTTGCTCGCTTGATTATTTCTTTTAAATATACAATGATTATTATATATGAAAATAGAATCATTCTCAGCAGTGAACCATAGGTTTTCAACTTGAATATGACCCGTAAAGGATTTCAATTTTTTTTCTTTTTTTTGATTGTTTCTCTCATAAGCAATAGCTTTAAAAAGCTTTGACCAGTATTTTTCATTCTCAGGACTGAAAAGTATTGCCTTCTGATAAATCTTTTCAGCATCCTTCAAGTCATTTTTATGTAAATATATCTCACCCATTTGTAGCAAAGCCTTAGTATTCTCAGGATTATGATCGAATAGCTTTTCTAACACCTCTAAGCCTTTATCCAGTTTCCCCGCAAACAAATAGCTTCTTGCAATCTCGATCTGATAATCTGGATTATCAGGGACAAGTTTATTTAGTTGTTGTAGAGCTTTTTCCTGCTCATGAACCATGAAATTCCAATCAAAGATGTTTTCAAGGAACAACAATAATTCAATGTTATTAGGTCGTAATTCATATTGCATTTCAGCAAGTGTAATAGCTTTATTGTTTTCTCCAAGAATTAAATAATACAAAACACGGGTTGAAATCTCATCAAATTCTGATAGCCTTTGTCGGTGACGCATTGCCTGATTAATATCATTCCTGGCAGTTATGTCACTTATTTGATAATAGTAATTCTGTATTGCCTTCACATATAAAGCAACTGCAAAAGTCGTATCAAATTTAACAGCCCTATTCAGATCGTGAAATCTAGAGTCCCATGTAGAGTCAGAAATTCCTTTCATAAAATATTTAAAAGCGTTGAGATTATCTGTAAAATGCTCCTTTAATGGCAGATCAGTATAAGAATTAAGTAAGTTCTTTGAAACACCCAGGGCCATCCTGGATTGCAGGCTTATTGAATCAATCAGGGCGAAGAGGTCAATTCCTCTGAAAATCCTTTCTGCTATAACAGATGCGTTTGAAGTTTGGTAAATCTTGGAGGTTATCTCATAAATCCCATTCGTTATCCTGAATACCCCTGTTATGAAATGTGAAAGGTTATTTGTTTTAGCAAATTTTATTTGCTCTTGTAGATGGAAGTCATTATGATTTCCATTAATCAACATATAATTGAACTGTTCTAGATCTGCCCATAACGCTTGATATATACCATATTGTATCCAATTTTCTGATGAATCTCTACTTTCATTGATAAAAGGGAAGATCGCTAATTTTGTAACATACTCATCTTTAAACACTTTTCGGATTTCCTTTTCACCATTTTCATTCACGACTGATATAGTCATAGTCATTTTCTGTAAGTTATCCCTGCTTTTGAATATTTTAGGATAAGCAAGCACTATCGCAATTATCAATATTGTCAGAATTGCAATTCCTGATAATAATTTACGGTTAGCTATTTTTGCAGATTTTTCCTGGTCTTGTTTTATCTCTTCCTTTTTGATTTCAACCAATGGCTCCTTCTCCAGTGTCTTTTCTTTTGCTGGTCCAGACAGACTATTCTTGAGACTGTAAATTATTTCATCAATAGCATTAGCAACCTTATTGATCTGGTTTCGGTAATTGGTTTTATTTGTGTTCTTTTCCTCAGAATCCTTTGGTGTAATAGGTCTGTTTACTCCTGATTCTTTATATATAAATTCAATGGATCTTAAATATCCTCCTAGTTCACCTTCGACCAGCTTCCTGTCTTCAGAGTTCAGGTCATGTATCTGAATTGGTAGTATTCTACTGGCTACATTTCCATTAGGCAGTTTAATTTTTAGTCCAAACTGATCTTGAGAAGACTGTTCAACAAATGCTTTGAACTCATGTTCCCAGGCAAAAGATTTGGGATCGCAATATGTTCGGGAAATTATTGGAATAAAGATTAGACACTTGAGTTTATCCTTCAAGGAAGCATCAACATCGTGAGTCTCCAGGAGTCCATCATGTGGGTTGATATCAAAATATACACTGATCTCCTCCTTAAAAGTGGATTCAAGTTCTCCTTTAAGATTATCAACAAACTCCGTTACCCATCCATCGTGTTTGTTATCTTTCTGACGGTAGGAGATGAATATATCGTATTCGTATCCTGGGATGAGACTGGACATTATTTTAACATTTTATTTTCCTCAATCCATTTCTTTACCCTTTCATGCTCTGCCTGGCATCTGGATTCCACACCTTGTTCAATTCTTTTAAAGTGTTCTTCACCTCGGATACTATCAAACAAAGGGTCATGTTTTATTAACATTTCCCAATAGGCCATTTTAGTTTTCATTTTATCAAATTCATCAAGGTATTTATATGCTTTTGCCTTGTCACCTAAAAATGCATATGTGGATGCCAGATCATAATAAGCGCCACCATAATCATTTGGATAGGATCTTTTATTTTTTATAGTAGCTTCACAGTATTTAATCTGTTGATTGAAGTAATATTCTGCCTCTTTATGTTTTCCCACACGCCAGAATGCTAAACCAACACGGTGAGAACTATTGAGATTCGGTTCGCCTGTTTTTTCATAAATCCCAACCCATCTTTTTGCATTCAAGTAAGCTTCATCTTTATAACTGGCCGGCAGATAATTGTAAAAACGAAGATCAATTATCTTTGTCGAATCCATCTGGTTAGCCCTTTTTGCCAATTTCAACGCTTCTTCAAAATCTGAAGCATACACTTGTACCCCGGCCAAATTCATTAAATACTGTGCCGAATCTCTGGTTAATTTATATTCTTCCTGATAATAATATTTTGCTTTGTCAGGGAATCCGGCCTCACCTACATAAGACGAGGCTAAAAAATCCAGAGAGCTAGACAAGCCAACCCCTTTATTTCTGGCAACAGATTTACTTATATTATCAATTTCTTGAATGCAATCTCCTAAATAATTCTCATATATTAACCCCTTAAAATAATATGCTCCGGGATCATTTGGATTGTATTTCAGGTCTTTGTCAAACTCATCGATAGCTTTTTCGTATAGTCCATTATAAAAATAATATACTCCTCTTACTGCGTATGCATCGGATAACTGACTATCTAATGATAAAGCCTTGTTTACAAGATAGAGCATTGTGTCAAGAGAAGAATTCTCTGTCGAATAAAATTCTTGTAAATGTTTACTATAATATATCCCTGCAAGTCCAACATAAGCCTTGGCAAATGTTGAATCGTATTTTAATGACTCTCTAAAGAGTTCCTCAGCTCTTAGTAAATCTTGTTTATTATGATTGTCATTATATTTCTGCATTTCCTCTACTGCCTGCTGAAAGAAATCATACGCTGTAAGGTTTGTTGTCGGCTTTTTATCAATCAGTTGTTTTTCCTCTGGAGTTATTACAGCATTTAATTCAGTTGCTATTGTCTGGGCAATCTCACTCTGTATGTTTATTATATCGCTGGTTTGCAAAATTTCACGGTCGTATGATTTTCCCCATATATGTCTTTCATTTTTAGCTAATAATAATTGTACACGGAGAACAAATTTGTTCCCATATTTTTGTCCACTGCCTTCAACTATATAATTAACCCCCAGTTTTTTGGCGATTTCGGGCGTAGATTTGGTAGTATTATTTCTGAATTGTTCAACTGAATTACGGGAAAGGACTCTAAAATCTTTTATCCTTTGCAGATTATTTAGGATTTCTTCCATCAACCCATTGATAAAATAAGTGGTTGAATCACTTGAACTGTCATTTCGAAAGGGTAATACAGCAATGGATTTCTCAAGATGTTCTTTTGGTTTAGAAAACATCGGAATTATAAAATAACTAAGAACAATTAGTGCTAGTATTATTATCGATGCAATAATAATTTTTAATTTAAAATTCTTTTGTTTCTCGGGTTTTAGATTAACAACTTCTTTTGAAATTTCTACTTTCTGTTGATCATGTTTCTTTATTGCAGCAATAATTTCTTTTACAGCATTTGCCACCTTGTTGATCTGATCACGATAATAAGTCTTATTCAGGTTATCTTGTGGGTGATCTTCATTCGCCCTCAAAGGTCGGTTAACCCCTGATGACTTGTAAATAAACTCTATGCTTCGCAGTACACCTCCAATTTCATTTTCAAGAAGAGTTTTGTCTTCTGGGTCAAGGTCATTAATCTTGATTGGTAATATCCTGCTTGCTACATTTCCACCTGCAAGTCTGATATCTCTTCCAAACTGATCTTCTTTTGCCATTTTATTAAAAGCAACAAATTCATGCTGCCAGGCAAAACTTTTTGAATCACAGTAGGTCTGAGATATAATCGGAATAAAGATCAGACACTTCAATTTATCTTTCAGGGAAGCATCAACATCATGTGTCTCCAGGAGTCCATCATGCGGATTAATATCAAAATATACACTGATTTCCTCTTTGAAGGTCGATTCGAGTTCAGTATTCAGAGCCTCGACAAACTCACTGACCCACCTGTCTCCTTTGTTATCCTTTTGTCGGTAGCTGATGAAGATGTCGTAATTATATCCTTCAATGATGCTTGACATCGGAGGTCTATTTATTTCATTATCAAATATAATATTTAAAAAGGTTCATTACAATTTTATTTACCTGAGTTTGAATGTCAATGACCTTAACAATTTTTGTCCTGAACAAATTGGACAACTCTACGCGGAGTTAAATCCTTGTTGTTATGTATTGAATGTTCGGTGAAATATGACCGGATTTTGGAGTGGTCAAAGAAGTACGGATTTTATACTTCGTGTCAGGTTACAAGAGGTTTGTGGTCGATGGTGTACAATTCAATGGGTTACTGGCTTGATTCCATCTGAGTCCACCTTGAAATCCAACCACTTAGAGTTTTTTTCTGATGGTTGGTTTTTTATTGGAGCCAGGTTTACGCCAGGTTTTGATGTATTTTATGACAATCTGTTTAAATTTAAACACAGGTCGGTGGTAATTTACACCACTCAAATTAAATGTATTCTGGCCTGTAATTCGCTCATCAAAAAATGTTGTTTATCTAGGTTGAAGACCATAAAAAGTTGACCTTAATTTTAATGAATCAAACTATATGAAAAAAGAAACCCAGCATAAAAAAGGAACCGGATAGATTTAGATCCTCCGATTCCCTATTAAATTATATCTGAAATATCGCAAAAACTTTAAGTTTCTCTTTCCAATTAGTTTTTTAGATGAAAATCGGGGTGTCCGCATTGCCAGAGAATAAATGCATACTGATCGGCAAAATTGGCATAGGTTACATCCATGTCTTCAGTGAAATGTCCGTTGTCGTAATTTACTTTCATGAACACGGGTTTCCCTGATATTGAAGCATTCTGTAACGCTGCTGCAAACTTGCCTGGCTCCCATGCTACTACTCTTGGATCATTCCAACCACCGACACAAATTACAGCTGGGTACTTTGTGTTATTGATAACATGCATCATTCCGTCCATTTCATATAGTGCTTTGCATTCGATGCTGTCTTTTACTGTTCCATACTCAGGAATATTCACAGGTCCATTTGAATAAAATTCTGCACGCATAGCATTAGCATCGCCAACATTGCAAATTGCTGCAGCAAAAAGATCAGGCCTTTCAGTGATGGCTCTGCTAATCAGAATTCCTCCGGCACTTGTTCCGGTTCCGGCAAGCCTGTCTGGCGAAGTATAGCCATTCGAAACAAGATATTCTGCACAGCTGATAAAATCCTTCCAGGTATTGGGTTTGGTAGTTTTATATCCTGCTTTGTACCATTCTTCTCCTTTTTCACTCCCTCCGCGTACATGAGCAATGGCAACAACAACTCCTCTCACCGCAAGTGAATTAAGCATAACACTAAAATTTGGCGTAAGGCTGATACCATATTCTCCATATCCTTTCATAAGGCATACATTGGCACCATCTTTCTTCAGACCGTTTTTGTATATTATAGTAAGTGGAATCATAACACCATCATGTCCTTTTACTGATACTTCTTCAACAACCAGGTTCTTGTACTCATCGGGATATACTGGAGGTTGGTTGAAAGGACTCTGTGAAAATTTGCCAGTACCGGCATCAAAGAAATATTCCATAGGTGGTTTGTTCCATGAGGCTATGTTAACCAAGCAATCATTAGTTCCCGGATCAATACAGGAAATAGAGGCATTGCCTGTGAGTGGCAGTTTAATTTCATGTGTTTTTCCATCTTTCAGACCGTATTTGAAAAGGGTCCTGTTGATACCATCGCTATATGTCAGGAATAAGAAATCCTTACTATGAGTAATTGACTCAAGAGTAGTGTTTTTTTCCTCAGCAATAGTTGTCGCATGTTTCCAGTCTGGTTTATTCATATCAGTACAGATCAGCTTATAATTCTTTGCCCCGGTATAGGTTATTGCAAATATCTTATTACCGATGAATTCTATACCTTTGACCAGCTTATCTGAAGGGGCGCATAAAACCTTCCACTGAATCTTCCCTGAGCTAAACTGGGAGATCGGGGCATAATAAAATTTAAATTCATTCTGAACTGTACTTTCACCCGATACAACATAATCCCTTGAATCTCTGTTAAGAAAAGCAAAAGGATAAACTTTCGGATCGATTTTTAACGATGGATAACTTTCATTGCTGAAAAAATCAATATCATCTTTGACACTCTTGCCAAGAAAATGTAATTTGCATTTCAGGTTCAGCCGTGAAGAAGGATCAACATTATCCGCTGTTCTTAACCAGATATACAGGAACGACTTGTTATCGAAAGTCCATGTTGTTGCTCCTGCCATAGGATAAATTGAATCAGACAGGAATTTCCCTGAATCAACATTCATTACTTTTAGTGTTGAAACCTCGGCCCCATTCTCTGCATAACTTATAATAAGCTTTTTTCCGTCAAAGCTTGGAAGGATTTGTTGAACTGAAAGTGTTTTTCCCTTTATATAATTTAATGGGTCGAAAAGCAGTTTCTCTGCACCATTTATTCCCTCACGGTAATAAACCTTACTTACCTTTTCACCAGGCATCCTTTTCTGATAAAATACTCTTCCATTTTCCCTGTCAGGAAGATAGTAAACTGGTGGTTGTAGGTTATCTAGTTTTTTCCATTCGGCTCTGAGCTCATCCCTTCCTGTAATTCTGTTCATAACAGAATCCGTAAGTATGGCTTGTTTCTTAAACCATTTTACCACCGCAGAGTCTTTGAAGTTTTCAAGCCAGCGGTAGGGATCTTTATAGGTCACACCCCAGTAAGTATTAGCGCTATCTACTATTCTGGTAAGAGGATAAGTCCATTTAGATGAACTTTCAGAGTTGGATTTGTTTTTCTGTCCATTACATCCAATCAATAAATAAATGAAAAGAATAAAAATAATGTTTCTCATATGATTTGGTGATTTGGTGACATCTGGTTATGTACTTTCTTCTTCTTCTTGTACATGATGGTTTCAAATCAAATTTATACCTTTTGATACAAAAAGTCAAATTTATTGTTGTGTATATAATACCTGTTTCTCATAATCTCGTAAATAGCGATCAATTAACAACGGATAAGGTAAACTAATACGTGTTTGTAGCAATTACAACCCTATCACTCATTAATATTTTATATAAAATAAATGAAATCTATAAAATAGCATCTGATATCAACTCAAACGCTTTCTCTGTTTAACTGAAAATAATAATCCATTTCTTTTGATCTCGTCTCTTCATAAGAATATATTGAGATGGGGTGAACTTTGAAATTTTTTAATAAAAAATTATAAAATTATATAAAAAGGTGACTAAAATATTGATATAGAATATATTATAAAATGATAAATGAAAGTATTCTAATCATCGTCAAAAGCAATTTAAGAGGAAATTATTTGTGGCAGATTTTGGCGGATTTTGTGGCAGATTCTGTGGCAGACACTAAAAAACCCCTTGAATATCAAGGGGTTATAAGGTCTTAAGGGCGGTGCGGACGGGACTCGAACCCGCGACCCACGGCGTGACAGGCCGTTATTCTAACCAACTGAACTACCGCACCAAACTCTTTTAATTTAAAACTGGCTGGTATTATAATCCCGAGAACTCGGGAAACTACCACACCAATTCTAAAATGAGTTGCAAAATTAATTTATTTTTTTACTCCACCAATTAATTTTGAAATTATTATCACCTGGTTTCTCTCCTGATTTTTCATTATAAATAACTCAAAAATCTATTATTCATGCAATTAATGGATTGAAGAAACTGAAATTCACGCCACCATAATTACGGTGTTCAAAAAATAATTTATGATGCGTGAAACTTAAATCCCTGGGATGTTCAAGTATGAAAACTCCTCCCTCTTTAATAACACCTGCCTGTGTAACAATGTCCGGCAGCTCCTGCAGCCATGAAAGCTCATATGGTGGATCGGCAAAAACAATGTCATACTTTACCGAGCATGTTTTTAAATATGCCTTCACATCAATATGTACCGGCCTGACATTTTGAAGATCCATATCCTTCAATATCTTTTTGATTCCTGAAATATGATTAATGTCTTTTTCAACCAGGTGAACAGATTTTACTCCCCGCGATGCAAATTCGTAGCTGATACTTCCTGTTCCTGCAAAGAGGTCCAAAACATCTATGGTTTCAAAATCGACCCTGTTATTCAGGATGTTGAATAAACCTTCTCTGGCAAAATCAGTGGTTGGTCTTGCCTTAAAATTTGATGGAGGATTGATCCTCCTTCCTCTGTGCGTTCCGCCTATTATCCGCAATTTACTACGTTAAAAAGATTTATAAAACGGTGAAGTTCTGTATCATTGAAGACATAACTGAATGTGAAATTGCCCCCTGGTTCTGCAAATTTTATATTCCTTACATATAATGAAAAGCTGGAGGAAAGATCATCGTACTTTTCAGTCAATCCACTGAAATGTATTGTTTCTTCCTGCTTGATTTCAAGATTTTTAAAGGTATTAAGAACAAAATAGAGAATATCTGATATGTTACGATAAACAAATGAATTACAGAAAGTTAGGATATTGTCGTTAAAAACTATCAGATTGAAATAGTCTCTTTCAACATGAACATGAATATAATTTCCATTCAGGCTTTTCCTGGCTGATGAAGTATAATCAAGCAACAGTTTTATATGATGATGAGGAAATACAGCGGGATAGGTCCTGTTCATGAGCTCATAAATCGATCTGGAAACCGAATATACAAGATATGCATCAGGATCATTTGACTTATCAGCCAGAATGGAATTGTCCTCTTCAAGAATATGATTGAATGTAAAGTATTCAGTTTTTTTACCCGGGTCATATAGGGGAGACGGTACAAGAGTAAATTTTGATGAAGGCATAACATAAGCTACTTTCTTATATCGCCGGGTCAGAAAATCATCTTTATGTAATAATTCATCGATTTTTTCAGCATTAAAGAACTTATTCTCTTCAGCCCCGAATGACCTCATCATGATAAACTTATTCCTGATTGAATCTAGCAAACAAAATGATAATCCATCAGGGCTTACCTGAATGGATAACTCGTAGTTTTCTGTTGAGTTTATATCAAGTGTCTCATCAAAGAGTTCCAGAAAAGGCATTTCTTATTGTTGTCAATATTGGTTAAGTTTACAAACAAAAATAGGAAAAATAATCAAGCGGCAGTTTGTGATTTTTCTAAATACACATGCGTGATACCATTATCTATAATAACCTATGCAGGAATCTGGGTAATACTCCCACAGATGATCAGTCTGATGCGTTAAAGAAAATAGCCTCATATATCTGCGATAATAATAATGATGTGATCTTCCTGATGACCGGATATGCCGGTACAGGAAAAACGAGCATAATAAGTTCCGTTGTTAAAACTCTCGATCTGTTACGGATGCGTTCGGTACTCCTTGCACCTACCGGAAGAGCCGCAAAGGTTCTTGCATCGTATTCAGGAAGACAGGCATTTACCATTCATAAAAAAATTTACAGACAAAAGTCTTCCAGGGACGGGTTAGGCAGTTTTTCGCTAGACAGGAATCTTCATAAGGACACTTTTTTTATTGTCGATGAAGCATCAATGGTATCAAACAGTTCAGGAGATTCTTCATTGTTCGGAAGTGGCAGACTTCTTGATGACCTTATAGAATATGTTTACTCAGGTACTGATTGCAAACTGATTCTTGTCGGGGATACAGCCCAGCTGCCGCCTGTTGGATCAATTCTTAGTCCGGCTCTCGATCCTTCCTCTCTCAACACATATGGATTCGGACTGATTACATGTGAGCTCAGACAGGTAGTAAGACAGAGCGAGACATCCGGAATTCTTATGAATGCAACCCGGGTTCGACTGCAGGTGGCAGAAAATAACCTGGTACATCCTTCAATTGATAGTATTAATTTTAAGGATACAATCAGAATAACGGGTGAGGAGCTGATCGATGAAATTTCTTCAGCGTACGGAACATGTGGTATGGAGGGAACCATAATTGTTGTCAACTCAAATAAGCAGGCAAACAGGTATAACCAGGGGATCCGTAACAGGATCTTTTTCAGAGAGGAAGAGATAAGTCCGGGCGATATGGTTATGGTGGTTAAGAATAATTACTTTATTATTGAGGAGGATGAAGACGGTGCCGGATTTATTGCAAACGGCGATATCGCCGAAGTGAAAAAAATAAGGAAATATGAGGAGAGATACGGCTTTCGTTTTGCCGATATGGTATTGAAGTTTCCCGACTATAATCTGGAAATTGAATCAAAGGTAATGATGGATGTCCTCCATCTTGATACACCTGCACTGCCATCGGAGAAAAATAAGGAGCTCTTCCAGAATATATTGGCTGATTATATTAATATCAGAACCAGAAGAAAGCAATTTGAGGCTGTGAAGAATAATTCATATTTTAACGCACTCCAGATAAAATTCGCATATGCGGTGACCTGTCACAAAGCCCAGGGCGGACAATGGGAAAGGGTATTTATCGATCAGGGAATGTTTAACAGGAACGAAATCACAATTGATTACCTCCGGTGGTTCTATACAGCTTTAACGCGATCTACAGAGAAAGTATATCTTGTGAATTTTTCAGATGAGTGGTTTAAATAGAATAATATCTTTAACGATTCCATGTATTAATAAAATATCTATTAATATCCGGATGAATCCAATAACCAAGGTTACAATAATTTTATTTTTATTTATTCTGAGTAGCTGTATCACCCAGTTTGTTCCAAAAACGAATGAGGACAAGGAACTAATCGTGGTTGAAGGCTTGATTACTGATCAGCCGGGCATAAATACCATAAAACTATCAAAATCACTTCCTCTGGGTACTACCAACCTTCCAAACCCTGCAACCGGATGCACTGTCACTGTCTCGGATGATCTGGGCAATAAATTCAGTCTCAGGGAAACTGACCCCGGAACATATGTCACGGACCCGGATGTTTTTCAGGGTACGGTAGGAAGACAATATACATTGCACATCAGTACAAACTATGCATTTTATAATCATAGCTACGAGTAGGTACCTGCTGAAATGAAACTGGTTCCTCACATCGACAGTTTGTATTATGAAAAAAAGACCATTGCAGAAGGGCCTGGGAACCTACCGTCTGAATTTCTGGAACAATGATTAAGAACAAATATTTATCAGAAAAAACATCTAATCATAAGATAATTAATAAACTAAAACTATGAAATCGTACAGAAAGGAACTCTGGTTTGAAACAGCTACACGCAGGGCTTTTTTAAACATAACCGGACAAGTGGAGAAGTGTCTCTATGAGAGCGGAATACAGGAAGGCCTTGTACTGGTAAACGCCATGCATATCACTGCAAGTATTTTTATCAATGACGATGAATCAGGGCTTCATCACGACTTTGAAGTTTGGCTGGAAAAACTTGCTCCTGAAAAACCTTATTCCCAATACAGGCATAACGGATTTGAGGATAATGCAGATGCTCATATAAAGCGAACAGTGATGGGAAGGGAGGTAGTTGTTGCTGTCTCCGCAGGCAAACTTGATTTTGGTCCCTGGGAACAGATATTCTATGGGGAGTTTGACGGGAAAAGAAGAAAGCGGGTGCTCATCAAGATTATTGGGGAATAAAAATATTCAATGCTACGCACCTACGAATGTACAGCGCAATAAGGTTTCTATAATTGAGTGAATACTATACACATTTTTGCCTAACCTGAAGCGGCAGAGCCGCGTAATATTCTTAGAAATACAATTGAAGAAAAAACAAACAGGTGCAGAGCACCGTAATATTATCTGTTAAAATAAAAACTGGTGCCTCTGATGATAATTTACGTCAGCTTCATATCACCAATTAAGTCATTTATCCTTTTATCAAGGATTTTATCAGTTTTTTCGAATTTGTCCCTAGATTCTAGTTTTGTATTCACACTGAAATAGAACTTTATCTTGGGCTCCGTACCCGAGGGTCTTATTGAGATTTTTGTGCCGTCAGCAAGGAAAAACTGAAGAACGTCAGATTTAATAAGGTCAATGCTTGTTTTTGTTCCTTTAAGGATATCAAGAGAAACCTGCATTTCATAATCATTAATCTTTATTACCTTGCTATTATTTATTTTTTCCGGAGGGTTATTCCGGTATCCTGCCATCATCGCCTTGATCTGATCAGCACCTTCTTTACCTTTTCTTACGATATTGATAAGTTTTTCCTTATAGAAACCATACTTAACATAGATATCAAGAAGAAGCTCAAAAAGAGACATCCCTTTACTTTTTGCCCACGTAGCTGTTTCAGCAGCCAGTGCACATGAAGCGACTGCGTCTTTGTCTCTTACATAATCACCTGGTAAAAATCCATAACTCTCTTCTCCTCCTCCAATGTATTTCTTAACATCTTCGTATTGCCTGATAAGCTCGGCAAAAAATTTGAATCCTGTTAAAACATTGAAATACTCGACATTAAAACCGTCGGCAATTTTTTCTATAAGGTCGGTTGTAACGATAGTTTTTATAATATATTCATTCCCCTTGTACTTATTTCTCTCTTTGAATTGTGAAAGAATATACCATATTAGAATTACAGCCGTCTGATTGCCGTTGAGAAGAATGAATTCACCGGTCCTGTTCTTTACAGCCAGACCAAGTCTGTCGGCATCAGGATCGGTAGCCATTACAAGTTCAGCATTTGATTCGACAGCTTTTTTAATAGCAAGTTTAAGAGCATCGGGTTCTTCCGGATTGGGTGATTTTACTGTTGGGAAGTTCCCGTCAGGTACATCCTGTTCAGGCACACTGATGATGTTTTTAAAACCAAACATTTTCAAAGCAGCTGGCACAAGTGTTATTCCTGTCCCGTGAATAGGAGTATAAACTATAGGAATCGACGCGAACTTTTTTATTATCTCGGGATTGATACTGATTTTCTTTACCTCGTTAAGAAACAATTCATCAGTTTCTTTGCCGATGCTCTTAATTTTATCCTTATTGCCATTGAACTTAATTTTATTTACTGAAGTTATTTTTCGCACTTCAGTAATGATTTCCTCATCATGAGGAGCCACTACCTGTCCACCGTCATTCCAGTATGCTTTGTATCCGTTATATTCAGGGGGGTTATGTGATGCGGTGATTACTACCCCACTCTGGCACTTAAAATGTCTTATTGCGAAAGAAAGCTCTGGTGTGGGACGCAGAGATTCAAAAAGATAAACTTCAAATCCGTTTGCAGAAAATATATTGGCAGTTGTTTCTGCAAAATACCTGCTGTTGTTTCTGCAATCGTGAGCAATTGCGACTTTTACCCCTATATTTCCGCACTGCTGAATTATATAATTTGACAAACCCTGAGTAGCCATGCCCAGAGTGTAAATATTCATCCTGTTTGTTCCGGCTCCCATTATTCCTCTCAGTCCACCGGTTCCAAATTCAAGATCCTGGTAAAATGCATCAACAAGCTTCTTTTCGTCTTTATCCAGCATTTCACGAACTTCTTTGCGGGTCTCTTCATTATACTCTTTATCAAGCCAGCTTTGGGCTTTTGCTCTGATTTCAGCCAGTGATAACATATTTCCTGATTATTTTAAAAGTTTCATACATTTTATAAGACTAGTCCTCCATTGGGGGATTGAAAGGCCGTAATTTTCCTTTATCTTTATTTTGTCCAAAACAGAATATGCAGGTCTCTTAGCTGCCTGAACATAATCTTTGGTACGGACGGGCAGTATATGGCAGGTAAGTCCGGCTTCCTTAATAATCTCGAAGGCAAAATCGTACCAGGTACAAGCACCTTCATTAGAATAATTATAAATCCCCGGATTCATTGCAATCTGATTTCTGATAACTCCAGAAATAATTTTCATTATAGCTTCTGCAAGGTCAGAGGCATAGGTGGGTGTTCCGGTCTGGTCAAATACTACTTTCAGAGATTCTTTTTCGGAACCATGCCTTAGAATGGTTTTAACGAAATTATTTCTGAATGATGAATACAACCAGGAGGTTCTTATTATCATCGATCCCTGGTGACTAAGTGCATATTTTTCTCCTGCAAGCTTCGACCTGCCATAAGCTGACAAGGGATTTGCAGGAATGTCCTCAGTGTATGGCACATTTGATTCTCCGTCATAAACATAATCAGATGAAACATGAATGAACCTGCATTCAGACCCATGTATTATTTCGGTTATGTTCCGGACGGCAGTTCCATTTAAAAGAAGAGCCTTTTCAGGTTCATTTTCCGCCTTGTCCACAAGATTATATGCTGCACAATTAACTATCCAGTCAGGATTTGCATTCTTAATGAATTCTGAAGTCTGTTCGTAGTTTGTTATATCGAGTGAGTCTATATCAGTAAACAGGAAATCATATCCGTAGTAGTTTCCTGATACTACCTCTAACTCGCTTCCTAGTTGACCTTTCGCTCCTGTGATGAGAATTGTTGCCATGAATAGATTCTTTCTTTTTCAAAAGTTAATTTCAGCCTCTTTTAAAAGTGGTTGCGCGAGGTCCTTTTCACTGATAACCGGGATGGTGGATCCTAATTTCCAGTAAATGTCGAGCGACGGATCATTGAGGTTTATTCCCCGCTCAAACTTCGCGTTATAAATATTATCACATTTATACTGGATTATGGCTATATCGCTTAGAACAGAGAATCCGTGAGCAAAACCATGAGGGACCAGTAATTGGTCTTTGTTTTCAGAATCTAGCTCAATGCCAAACCATTTGCCAAATGTCAGGGAGTCTCTCCGGATATCGAGAGCCACATCAAAAATTTTTCCTGAAACCACCCTGATTAGTTTTGCCTGCGGGAAGGGGTTCAGTTGATAATGTAATCCCCTGATTACACCTTTGACGGATTTGGATTCATTGTCCTGAACGGGAGAAAAACTGATATCTGCATCCTGAAAGGCAGCCTGATTAAAACTCTCAAAAAAATAACCTCTTGCATCAGTATATATCACTGGTTTGACTACTAAAAGACCTCTGAACCCTGTTTCTATGATTTTCATTTTCTAATATACTTATTTTAACCCATCAAATATATAAATCTCATCACTGGCAATCCTAAGGAGATATTTTCCGTACTGACTGTTCTTTACTGGCTGAGCCAAAGCTAAGAGTTGATTTTTGTCAATGAATCCTCTTTTAAAAGCAATTTCTTCAATACATGAAGCTTTTAACCCCTGCCTCTGTTCTAGAGTAGCAATAAAATTGGAAGCCTGCAACAAACTTTCATAGGTGCCGGTGTCGAGCCATGCCATCCCTCTTCCCATTAAGTTTATATCGAGTGAGCCTTCTTCAAGATACACCCTGTTCAGATCAGTGATTTCAAGTTCGCCTCGTTGTGAAGGCTTAAGCGCTTTAGCTTTCTTTACTACACTATTATCATAGAAGTAGAGGCCTGTGACTGCATAGTTTGATTTTGGTTTTGAAGGTTTTTCTTCTATGCTCAATACCTTTTTATTATTATCAAATTCAACAACGCCATACCGCTCAGGATCAGTGACATAATAACCAAAGATACAAGCACCCTTTTTCAATTCTGCAGTTTTTAGAAGAGCACCACCGAACCCGTGCCCGTAAAATATGTTATCACCAAGAATCATACAAACAGAATCACTTCCGATGAACTTCTCGCCAAGAATAAATGCTTGTGCAAGCCCGTCGGGAGATGGCTGTTCCTTGTAACTGAAACTCATGCCAAGTGATTTGCCATCACCAAGTAGGCTCCGGAATCCCGGAAGATCCCGTGGAGTTGAAATTATCAATATTTCTCTTATCCCCGCCAGCATTAAAACGGATAAGGGATAATAAATCATAGGTTTATCGTATACCGGCAACATCTGTTTCGAGATAGTGCTAGTTATCGGATAAAGCCTTGTCCCTGAACCTCCTGCGAGTATTATACCTTTCATATTATTGCTTTTCGTTTATTGTTTATTGTTTAGCGATTATCGTTTGTTCCCATTATAGTGGCCTGTGGGTTTCTCTGTAATACTCTGTGTAAGTTCCTCTTTTTTTCTTCCTCACACCTTACACCTTATCTTCTTCCGATACCAAAGTAAGTAAATCCAAGCTTTCTGAGCTGTGCCGGATCATAAATATTTCTCCCGTCAAATATGACTTTTCTTTTCATTAATTCAGACATTCTGTTAAATTCGGGGAGATGGAATTCGGCCCATTCGGTCATCAGGGCAAGGGCATCAGCATTTTCAAGTGCTTCATATGGATCAGAAGTGTATTCTATCCGGTTACCGAGAAGTTTCTTCGTCTCATTTATTGCTGCAGGATCATAAGCCTTGATTTTAGCGCCTGCATTAAGAAGTTTTTCTATAAGAATTATAGATGATGCTTCCCTTATGTCATCAGTCTTGGGTTTGAATGATAAACCCCATATCCCGATTACCTTGTTTTTCAGATCATAATCGAAAAATCTTGTAATCTTGTTGAAAATGACATTTTTCTGATATTCGTTAGCTTTCTCGACGGCTTCAATCACATTGAGTTCATAGCCATTGTCTTTGGCAGTTCTGATAATAGCTTTCACATCCTTGGGGAAACAGGAGCCTCCGTAACCTGTTCCCGGATAAATAAATTTACTTCCAATTCTCGAATCGCTTCCTATTCCTTTCCTCACGTTGTTGATATCAGCTCCGAGGATGTCGCATAAATTTGCTATTTCATTGATGAAACTTATACGGGTTGCAAGCATAGCATTTGCGGCATATTTTGTTATCTCGGCAGAAGCAATATCCATAAACAGGATAGGATGATTATTAAGTACAAACGGCATGTAGAGCCTGTTCATAATTTCCCGGGTTCTTTCATTATCAATTCCAATAACGATTCTTTCAGGTTTTAAAAAATCATCCACTGCAGCTCCTTCTTTAAGGAATTCAGGATTGGAAGCCATGTCGAAGGGTACAGTTACTTTACGTTTGTCTATTTCAGCCTTTATTGTGTTACGGATTTTTTCAGATGTACCTACCGGGACAGTGCTTTTTGTCACTACGACAATATGCTCTGTAATTATACGTCCGATTTCCTTTGCTACAGTGATAACATGCTTAAGATCAGCCGAACCATCTTCATCGGGAGGAGTTCCGACAGCAATAAAAATAACTTCCGATCCCTCAATTCCGTCTTTTATTTCAGTAGAAAAGGAAAGCCGTTTTTTTTCAACATTCGATCTGACCATACTTTCGAGTCCGGGTTCATAAATAGGTATGGCACCATTCTTAAGCTGATATATTTTATCAAAATCCAGGTCAACACATGTTACATTTACTCCACTCTCGGCAAAACAGGCACCTGTCACCAAACCAACATAACCAGAGCCAACAACCGCAATTCTCATGAATACAAAGGTATTTTAGTTAAGAACTATATCACTTGTGCAAAGATAATATAACAAGTCAAATCGGCAACTTGTATGCGGCGTTGCGTTTGCAGCAACCTTTTTTCCTCTCAACCTCAATCTCAACCTCAACCTCATGCCCCCCGTCTTCGAATTTATACCATATTATTGTGGGGATTTTAAAAAATAGCATATCTTTGCAACCAATTTTTCTCACAAAATAATGTCTAACTTATTA
>PMIJ01000102.1 GCA_003157015.1 Bacteroidales bacterium | reverse complement strand
ATGCAGTTCTTGTTCATCAGGCCGAAAATTTGCCGCCGGCTTCCTTCAGATTCCTCCTCACGAAGGACACCCTTGCCTTTAGCTAACACTTCCTACTGCCAAGTGTGTTCGGGTCTTGCACCCTATAGTCATCGCCCATGCCGGGCGCACTGAAAAAAGGCCATCCACGTTGGACGGCCTTTCTATTAAGAATAAGATTATTATTAAAATTTCTTTTCACGTATGCGCGCTTTTTTACCTGTAAGATCGCGGAGGTAGAATATTCTTGCCCTGCGGACTTTACCATGTTTGTTGACTTCAATCTTATCAATAAATGGGGATGCAACAGGAAATATTCTTTCAACTCCAACGTTTCCCGACATTTTACGTACGGTAAAAGTTTCAGTGTGTTTTTCACCGCTTCTCTGGATCACCACACCACGATATTGCTGGATCCTTTCCTTATTTCCTTCTTTAATTTTATAATGGACGGTAACGGTGTCACCTGCAGCGAATTTCGGAAATTCATTTGTTACCGCAAATTCTTTCTCAACAACATTCATTAAATTCATCTCTCAATGTATTTTATATACTCACTTTGATTTCAAAAATACGGTCGCAAACTTACAAAAATATTTCTTATAAACTGCATCCTCTGATAAAAACTTTTAATTAGCAGGATTTTTTGTTTGCTTAAAAGTGGCTCAACGGTTCAAAGGCTCAACGGAATAACACTGGCTTAATAGATGCCTTTGTTCCCCTGCGCCCTTGCGCCATTGTGCCAATGTAACTTTCGCCTTTTCTTAATGTCCTGCCTTTGCAGGTTCAAGCAATTTATCCCCTGTTTCCTGTACAACTGTTTTTTTCCAGGTTTCAGAATAACCCGGCTGGAGAGGCATTACAGGATTTCCCCATTTATTCCTTTCGAACTTTCCGTCCTTTTCTTTTTTGATATTTCCGTCAATATATTTTACAAGAAGATATTCACTTAATGTTTTCCATTGACTAAAAGTATTCTGAGACATTGCCACTGAATAATTTGTAAGATATTCCCGGGCATGATTCATGTCGCTGGCTGAGAGCTTAAGCGCTGCAGCATCAACTGAATCTGTTTGAGATATATATTTGGTTTCCAGTTTTTTCTGAACTTTTTGTGCATCAGCGCTCATAAGGTCATATCGTGTATAGCAAAAATTTGCCACCTGGTTAAACAGCCAGAAAGCTGAAGTTGGAGAATATGTAAGCATATCGCCATTTCCAACTTTGAAACATTCAGGGATTGTAGTTATTCCGCAATAGATTGGTGTAAAAACGGTAGTTGCAGCATCATCCACTCCAAACCAGAATATACCACCGATTGGATCAGGCAACCAATTGCGGCATTCGGCCACAAATACGAAACCAGTTTGCTGAGTGGCAACTGTTCTTTCATTGCAATAGAGAGGAGCGTTTTTGACGGTATCTATTTTCCAATCCAGCGGACGCCAGCGATATGGGAGGCCAAACGGACCTGCACCAACATCCTTTCTCATATCCAGAGGGGTGCCTTCAAGATGATCACGCATAAAATTCATCATGTCATTATCTGAGATTTTCCTGTCAGGCTTAATCCACAAAGGCAAACGCTTACTTAAATCATGTCCTGAAATATAGTTGAAATACTGATTCATGTCTGCGTTGACTGATTTGAAGAAAGACCATACGCGGGCCTCACAAAAACGTGCGCCTGAAAAAGTTATAGGATTATATGTATCAGAGAAACTGAATTCGTCATCTTTCCCTTTAAACAGGTTTTTGCTTCTTGCAAATTCAATAACATCATATGCATAAACACATTCAATATTGGGATCAGAAATTCTATTGAGTTCTTTTGAGGTTAAGGCAATACTGTTCTTTTTTCCGGTAGACAATGGGAAAGTCTGTATCCTTGCCTGGTTGGCATGCCCGGAAATGTAACCCTCAGGAATGCGGCGCGCTACCCAGACTGCACCTTTGTTATTCGCTCCTTTGCTGATAATTTCAAAAATCCAGGCTTCATTCGGATCTGCAATCGAAAAAGATTCACCTTCGCTGGCGTAGCCGTATTCTGATACAAGATCAGACATTACTTTTATTGCTTCCCTGGCATTTTTAGCTCTCTGGAGTGTAAGGTAAATAAGACTGCCATAATCTACTATAGCCGTTGTATCAACCAGGGTTTCAATACCACCATAGGTCGTCTCACCTATTGCAAGCTGATGTTCATTCATGTTTCCGACCACAGAATATGTATGTGCAACCTGGGTAATTTTACCCATATATTTGCGTGTGTCCCACTCAATAACGTCAAGCATACTGCCGGCAGGGTAGTCTTTTGCGGGCCAGTAATACAACTCACCATACAGCTGATGGGAGTCTGCAGCATATGTTATCATTGTCGAGCCTTTTACTGATGCTCCTTTAGTTACAATAAAATTTGTACATCCGTTTGTAACCTGGCCCGGTAAGAAAAATGCCAATAGTATTACAAATATCAGTTCAGATAGTTTTTTCATAAAAATCACTATTAAAATTTTATAAATAATTTTTGAAATAAGAATCACAAAGGTAACAAGCCCGTGAACATTTCAAAGGATATTTCACATCAATTTCAGATTATTGATTATGCTTCTCATCATATCAGGGTCAGCGACTTTTCTGGAAAACTCAGGAATCCCTGAGACTCCGCCTATAAAAATATTTTCTCTGCGGAAGATCATTTCACTGTCAATAATTTTCCTGCCTGTAAGATGAAATTCATTTGCTCCGGTACCCCTTGCAATAAACCCTATATTTGATTCATTAATTCCCGATCCGGGCATGATTATTATCCTTTTTCCTGCATGCTGAATAAGCTTGCTTATCAGACTGATTCCATCCTCGGCCCTGTTTTTCTGGCCCGATGTGAGAAGCCTGTCAGCTCCGGATGAAATCACATCCTCGATGCCTTTGAAAGGATCGCTGCACAAATCAAACGCCCTGTGAAAAGTGGCAGACATCGGACGGGCTGATTCGATGAGCTTTGCTGTTCGTTCAACATCTATTCTTCCGTCAGGATCCAATATTCCAAGGACAACTCCGTCAACTCCATACTCACCGCAGAGCTCTATTTCCTTTCTCATGATATCATATTCAAGATCGGAGTAGAGGAAATCTCCTCGCCTCGGCCTTATAATCACATGCAACCCTATAGTGAGGTTATTTCTTGCCGAATTAATAGTTCCAGATCCTGGTGTTGTTCCGCCTTCTCCGAGACTATTGCACAATTCTATCCTGTCAGCCCCGGCATTTTGCGCATCTCTTGCAGATTCAACATTATCGACACATATTTCTAATTTGTATTTCATCGTTATATTTTCATCGATTTTCTTCGTTTACCCCAACCCCAGGGGGAGCGAAGAACCGACGACATGAAGTGGAGGAGCTCGACGAAGTCAAAATCAATTTACTCCCCTTGGGGATGGGGTAAATAAATTGATTTTCAAGCGAATTAGTAGAATATAAAATAAGTTTCGAAGGCTCATTTATAATTATTTTAAAAATAATATTTTTTTCTGTATAATTGTACTAAACAAAAATATAAACATTATGAAACCAACTCTGTTAGTCCTGGCTGCAGGAATGGGAACCCGTTACGGAGGCAATAAGCAACTTGATGAAGTCGGACCTTCCGGTGAAACAATAATTGATTATTCGATTTATGATGCGATTCGTGCTGGATTTAGCAGGATAGTTTTTGTGATAAGGCGTGATATCGAGGAACAGGTAAAAGAACGGTTCGTTAAAAGGCTAAAAGGGAAAATAGATGTTGATTACGTTTTCCAGGAAATCACAAATTTACCTGAAGGAGTAAAAGTTTCGCCCGAAAGACAAAAACCCTGGGGAACAAGCCATGCGATCCTGGTAACTTCCAAGAAGATTAAGGAACCATTCGGTGTGATAAATGCCGATGATTATTACGGAGTTGAATCATTTAAGATTCTTTACGATTTTCTGGTAAACGATAAAGATCCTAATTGTTATTGTATTGTCGGTTATAAAATGGGAAACACTCTGTCCGATCACGGGCATGTGAACAGGGGAGTTTGCGGCGTAGGCGTTGACGGACTTTTGAAAAATATTGTGGAAACACGCCAGATTGAAAAAACACCTGACGGAGCAAAATCTCCTCTGCCAGACGGAAATTATCAGAAATTTACTGGAAATGAGGTTGTTTCTATGAACCTGTGGGGCTTTAAACCATCATGTTACAGTTTTCTCGGCGATGAATTCAGAAACTTCATTAATAAAAGCGGGATGGATCTGAAATCTGAACTTGATATTCCTACCTCAATAGATAAATTTGTCAAGAATGGTGAAATAACCATTAAGATCCTTATGAGCAATGAAAGGTGGTTCGGTGTTACCTATAGGGAAGATAAACCTTTTGTTGTGGAGAGTATCAATAAAATGATAAGCCGTGGTATTTACCCGGCTAAGATATATTGATTACTGGAAAACAGAAGACCTTTTAATTAGCTCACCACAGTTTTCTTGGGAGTAAGCAGAACTTTGCCTTTTGCATCCTGGCGTGCCCAATAGCGGCTTCTTGCTTCTTCCGGATCAGCTCCGACTGCAATATAAATTTTGGTTCTGGGATTGATCACTACTTCCTGCATCCTTGTAATATCCGGTGTTTTAAAAGTGGTCGCTTTTTTTTCTTGCATATCTTTTTTATTCAGATGATTAGTTAAAATATTTTGCCTGTATTGATCTGTTTTACAAATTATTAAAGTTGTAAAACAGGCTCATTTTTAAATGATGCCATTCATCATAATCTATATAATTGTAATTGAAGCGTTAAGTGATATTCCTCAGTTCGATGCGAAATGTTGCCGAACTATTTAAACAGAAAATGATCTGTTTATTATCTTAACGAGGTACAAATAATATGGACTAGAACTTAATTATGATAACACATTACAGGGTATAATGTTTACATAATGTTGTAAAGATAGTCAAAATCCCTGGTTTTTCCAGTATTTTAGGAATAATTAACAATCTATGCTAATGTCTCTTATGTAACTTCTTTTTT
>PMIJ01000141.1 GCA_003157015.1 Bacteroidales bacterium | reverse complement strand
ATCATGATTGTTTACTTTTATCTTCTTACTTTTGTCATTTATCTTTGATAAAATACCATTCACTGTAAAACTGTTCGAGAAATTTTTCCAGAATTTCATACCGTTCTTCAGCGATTTTGCGACCGGTGCAGGTATTCATCAAATTTTTCAGTTTCAGGAGTTTATCATTAAAATGGCCTATTGTAGATCTACCCGTATTCCCCGATTCTTCACCCGGAAAATAAATTGGGTTATTCCTGAATCCAGCATAATTAAATGCCCTTGCAATACCTATAGCTCCGATTGCATCCAGCCTGTCGGCATCCTGAACTGTTAAAAGCAGAGGATCATCAATCAGACCAGCTTTCCTGTTATTGCTGAAGGGAATATTCTTAATGGCATTTAAAACCCGATCCTTTATTTCTGACATTCCATTTTTATCCATGAAATCCCTGATCATAGAGTACCCGTTTTCAATATTATCTCCAGCAAATTTTGAATCGGCTGTATCATGTAGCAGTGCCGTTACTTCAACTATAAAAGGATCTGCCAGCTCTTCCGCATCATTTATATATAACGCAAGCTTTCTCACTCTTTCTATGTGCCACCAGTCATGGCCGCTGTCATAGCCTTTCAGATTTTGCTTTACAAACTCTTCTGTAACTGATATTTGCTCATTCCTTTCCATTTCTGTATCTCATATTTATGTCGAATTTACATAATTATAAATTTAAAGTAAAGCTCGCAACGAATAGCTTGGTATTCTCTGTGTTTCTCAATGCTCTTCTGTGAAATTATACGTAGAGACAGGTCTGAGACCTGTCTCTACATATTCACAGAGAATGCCAGAATACCATAGAGAAAATAAGTAAATTTGTACTTAATTTGTTTATTAATGAAAGCATCGATTATAACAATAGGAGATGAGCTCCTTATAGGACAGACAATAGATACCAACTCAGCCTGGATGGGAGCCGAATTAAGCAAGGGTGGCTTTGATGTCTATCGGATAACATCCATTCACGACCGGAGGGAGGATATCCTTAATGCATTAAACGAAGCAGCCGGTAAAACCGATGTCGTCTTGATCACAGGAGGTCTCGGACCCACAAGCGATGACATAACAAAACAGACTCTTTGCGAATTCTTCAATACTCATCTTATAATAAATAATGAGGTATTAACGATGATCGAAGAGATGATGGTCCGTCGAAATTTTCCAATGAATGAAAAGAACCGGCAGCAGGCTGAAGTTCCTGAATCGTGCAGGGTTTTGAAAAATAGTGCAGGTACAGCTCCCGGAATGTGGTTTGAAAAGGATAGTACGATATTTATTTCCATGCCGGGCGTCCCGCATGAGATGAAGCATATTATGACTGAAATTGTCCTTCCTGACCTGAAGGAACGCTTTACATCACAGACCATAATTCATAAAAATATAATGACTTATGGTACTTTTGAATCAAAGCTTGCAGAAATTCTTACTGATTTTGAATCAAAATTGCCAGAAAATATAAGGCTGGCATACCTTCCCGCCTCAGGTATAATAAAACTCAGACTGACTGCAACCGGATCAGAATTTAATAGTTTATCTGCTCTTATTGCTGAGCAGGTTTCTAAACTGTATAAAATTATTCCGGAATTCATTTATGGCGAGGATGAAGAGTCGCTGGAAATGGCTGTCGGAAAACTTTTAAGCTCCCTTAATAAAACAGTTTCAACTGCAGAAAGCTGCACCGGCGGAGAGATTGCTCATTTATTAACAAGTATCGCAGGAAGCTCAGCCTATTACAAAGGATCTGTTATTGCATACGATAATATTGTTAAAACACAATTACTTGGAGTACAGGACTATATAATCACTAAATATGGTGCAGTCAGTGAAAACACTGTGAGAGAAATGGCTGTCGGAGCTAGAAACATGCTTAAGACAGACTTTGCAGTGGCTACTTCAGGAATAGCAGGACCGGATGGAGGAACAGATGAAAAACCCGTTGGAACCGTTTGGATAGCAGTTGATTCAGAACGAGGTACCGTTTGTGAAAAGAAAGTGTTCGGAAACGATCGATTAACTAACATTAAAAGGTTTTCCCTGGCTTCGCTGAACCTGCTTAGGAAACAGATAATCAATCATTAATCTTCATTTTCAGATGCACTTTGAAAAAAGTAGATCAAATATTTGCTTAATAAGATAAAAATCACGTATTTTGCGCTTCGTTTAAAAAGTACAAACGTTAGTTAAGAAGTAAAACAAACATCAATGTCAAGAATTTGTCAGGTTACAGGGAAAAAGGCGATGGTCGGAAACAACGTTTCGCACTCTAAGAGAAGGACTAAGAGGAAATTCTATCCTAATCTTTTTGTAAAAAAATATTACCTCCCGGAAGAAGAGAGGTGGATTTCACTTAAAATATCAGCTTCAGGAATCCGACTTATCAGTAAAAAAGGATTGAATACCGTATTAAAAGAAGCAAAAGAAAAAGGCTACATTTTGAATTATTAAAAACAGGATAGAAAATGGCAAAGAAGGCTAAAGGCAACAGACAACAGGTGATCCTGGAATGTACCGAGCATAAGGAGAGCGGACAACCGGGCACATCGAGATATATTACAACAAAAAACAGGAAAAATACTCCTGACCGTCTTGAAAGAAGGAAATATAATCCTATTCTTAAAAAACATACACTTCACAGAGAAATCAAATAAATTGTTTATAAAATGGCAAAGAAAGTTGTTGCATCACTTAAGACAGGAGCTGGCAAATCATTTACAAAATGTATTAAAATGATGAAATCAGATAAATCCGGTGCTTATCAATTCAAAGAAGAGATCGTTCATAACGATCACGTAAAAGATTTCTTTACAAAGAAGTAACCGCATTTATTACTTATAGAATATTAATGGCTTTCTTCTTAGCTGGAGAAAGCTTTTTTTATATTTGCACTTCAAATTATTCATTATCAGATGGCTTTGCTGGGATTTCTGGGGAAAGATAAAAAAGAGAGTCTGAATAAGAGTCTGGAGAAAACAAAGGAGAGTGTTTTTCATAAGCTTTCCAGAGCTGTTGCAGGGAAATCTAAAGTTGATGAAGATGTACTTGACAACCTCGAGGAAGTTCTCGTTTCTTCTGATGTCGGTGTTGAAACAACTCTTAAAATAATAGAACGTATTGAGGGCAGAGTAGCAAAAGACAAATATTTAAATACCAGTGAACTGAACTCAATCCTAAAAGAAGAGATAGTTGCACTTCTCGAAAAAAATCAGAATGACTCTGATTCAGACTTTTCACTAGCGTTAAAAAATGCTCCTTACGTAATTATGGTTGTGGGTGTGAATGGTGCAGGCAAAACGACAACAATTGCAAAACTTGCTTATCAATTTAAGGCTGCAGGTAAAAAAGTCCTCATTGGGGCAGCAGATACTTTCCGGGCAGCAGCTATTGATCAGCTTCAGATATGGGCCGACAGGGTGGGTGTGCCGGTGGTTAAACAACAAATGGGGTCTGACCCGGCATCAGTAGCATTTGATACACTCAAGTCTGCAGTCGCCTCAGAAACAGATGTGGTCATTATTGATACTGCCGGACGGTTACATAACAAGATTAACCTTATGTCTGAGCTGTCCAAGATAAAACGTGTTATGGAGAAGGTAATTCCGGATGCTCCGCATGAAGTACTCCTGGTACTCGACGGGTCAACCGGGCAAAACGCATTTGAGCAGGCCAAGCAGTTCACCTCAGCAACGGATGTGACTGCCATGGCAATTACAAAACTTGATGGTACGGCGAAAGGAGGAGTGGTAATAGGCATTTCAGACCAGTTTAAAATACCTGTGAAATACATAGGGATAGGTGAAAAACTTGAAGATCTATTGGTTTTCAATCGGTTCGACTTCGTCGATTCGTTGTTCAGTCAGAAATAAAAATATAAATCTCTTATTATGCATGCTTACCCATTGATTTTCTTCGTTTACCCCAACCCCAGGGGGAGCGAAGAAAATCAATTTACTCCCCTTGGGGACGGGGTAAATAAATTGATTTCCAAGCGACTCTATGAATTCAAAAAAAATAAATATCGTTACTCTGGGTTGTTCCAAAAATGTTGTTGATTCAGAAAAGCTCCTGAAGCAGCTTCACTCAGGAGGTTATGAAGTTATCCATAATGCAGAAGAAAATGATGCCGGAATTGTCATAATAAATACCTGTGGCTTTATCAATGATGCAAAAGAAGAGAGTGTGGACACTATTCTCAGGTACGTTAAAGCTCAAATGTCAGGACAAATTGACAATTTATATGTAATGGGCTGTCTTTCTGAACGATATGCTGATGCTCTTAAACATGAAATACCGGAAGTAAAAAAATACTTTGGTGTCAATAATATTACTGATATACTGTCTGAACTAGGTATAAGATTCAGGAATGATCTTTCAACCGAAAGGACAATCACAGGTCCTGGCCATTATGCTTACCTGAAAATATCCGAGGGTTGTAACCGGATATGTGCTTTTTGTGCAATTCCATTCATACGGGGAAAATATATTTCGCGTCCGATTGATGATCTGGTAAAAGAAGCCGGTCAACTGGCTGTTTCAGGGGTTAAGGAATTAATTCTTATAGCACAGGATCTCATTTATTACGGACTCGATATCTATAAAAGACAGGCCCTGCCTGAACTCATCACAGAATTGCTTAAAATCGAGTCTTTTGAATGGATACGTCTGCATTATCTCTATCCTGCAAATATTCCGTCCGGACTTATTCAAATAATGAAAGATAACACCAGGATTTGCCGTTATATTGATATTCCGATTCAGCATATAACTGAAAATATGCTGGATAAGATGAAAAGATCGCATAACAGAGAAGAGACACTGTCAATTTTGACCAGACTCCGTAACGAGATACCCGGAGCTGTCATCAGAACTACTCTGATAGCAGGCCATCCGGGCGAAACTGAAGAAGATTTTTTAGAACTCAGAGATTTTATTTCTGCGTTCAGATTCGACAGGCTTGGTGTATTCGCTTATTCACACGAGGAAGATACTTATGCCTATAAGGAGTACGAAGACGAAATTCCACAGGATATAAAAGAAGCCAGGATGGCAGAATTGATGGAAGTACAACAGAATATTTCGTCAGAATTAAACGAGTTGACGGTTGGTAAGATATTCAAAGTCATTATTGACAGAAGAGAAGGTGAATACTTTATCGGCAGAACTGAATTCGACAGTCCTGAGATTGATCAGGACGTATTGATTACAAATGAATATGATCTTAAACCGGGCAATTTCTATAGTATACTGATTACAAAATCAACTGAATTTGATTTGTACGGAGAGCCGGTGTAGGAGTTCAATAAAATTCTGTGGAAGGCAGTTTGAGATTGCTTCGCTTCGAAGCAATCTCATGAGCCAAGTCCGCACATGGAGAATAAATAATTGGATCATAATCGAGTAGGAAGTGAGTGAT
>PMIJ01000225.1 GCA_003157015.1 Bacteroidales bacterium | reverse complement strand
CGGGTCAGGCAATTCCATTAACCAGGGATTATTGGAATGCATTCCCGTTCCTATTGATACACTCTCCTGTATTACAATTTCAAACCCGGATGGAGCCGGCTTACCTGATACGTTCATTCTCCTGGAAAGCGCTTCTTTTCTAAAAATCAGCTCTTTGGCAGATGAAACCCTGTAACTGAAAACACCATTTCCAAGAGATTCATTCCAGAAATTTCTAAAATCAGATTTACCTGAAAGCGGGAAGTACTCCTTTTCCCAGTTTTTCAGAATATAATCATGATAAGAGTCATTGGATCCCGACCACTTTAATAATGAATCCTGAAAGGAGCGTGTATTAAATATCGGATTTATGCAAGGCTGGCTTAAAGATAATTGACCGGGAATTATTTCAGAATCATCCCACGATTCAAGATAATGATTTACAGGACATTCAAATTTTGCAATTCCTGCAGTTTCATTAAGGGCAACTGCCATATTCACACTCAACTCGGTTTTCCTTATTCCTGCCAGGAATTTATCCTGTTCATTATAATCATATGCAGGATTAACATTGTAAGTAAGCAGAGCTTTAACCTTTCCTGAATTCAAATCATTTACAAGCTCTGACATCTTATTGTCAGTACCCGAGGCTATGTTCAAATTATTATTAAGATCCACGCATCCAGGATAATTGCCTAAAAGCGAGTTTATCGCGTTTACAATAATCTGTATTTCAACATTGTTTGTTCCTGAAATCACGACAGACCTGCCTTTCGATTTAACCAGCTCATCTGCAAGATCTGAAAGGTCTTCTTTAAAACTGACACTACCGGTTTTGGCTCCGTTTGTCCTATCAGCTATCTTATTGTACAGATCGATAAGCAGGATCTTTTCTTCAGAGGGTTTTATCATCTTTCTTAAATCGGCATTGGCCCCTGTAAGAGTCAATCCTGATTCAAAATGAATATGCCGCAACATGTCATTCTCACCACTGTCCAATTTTCTCCGTGATGTATAACCGGGAATAAAATGAACCGGAGCAATCCATGTACCAAGAAAATCGGCATTTATTGAAACAATAAGAGAAGTATTCCGGAAATGATAATCGGGAATTGCTGATTTCCCGAAACAAATCGAATTAGCTTTCAGTATGGCAGAATATGAGATTGAATCATATTGAACCCATCTAAAACTTTTAAACCTGCTACCGAATTCATTAATTAGTTTACGGGTTGAGGGAGATATAATACTCGAGGTAAGCAATACAATTTCACCTCCTTCAGAATTAATTCTCCCAAGTTCATTGATAATCTGTCCGTCAATAGCTTCCCACGATTCCTTTTTATTAAGCGCCTCCGGGTATTTCAGACGGGCATCATCATACAGGCTCAATACAGAGGCCTGAACCCGTGCTGTTGTTCCTTCCCCACTAAAAGATGACTGAATATTTCCCTCTATTTTGATTGGACGGCCATCTCTTGTTTTAACAAGGATCCCCGAATACTCATGTCCATCATAATAACTTGATGCATAATATGATGCCTTTCCGGGAGTTACCTCTGGTGGTTGTATGATATAAGGCAAAGCCATCTGTACGGGTCGTTTACAACTCGCCAGAACGGCAGCAGAGGCAAAGCTGAATCCGAGAACCTTTAAAAAATCCCTTCTTGAAGTACCTTTCCTAATAAAATCCCCATCAAACAACTTCAGATCAAGGATATCAGTTTTCTCAATGTCGTTTTCATCGTGTACGGCAGCCATGCTTTTGATTTTTTTTGGATCCTTTCCGTCCTTTTTCATATACAGTGAGCTTTCCAAAACTAACTTATTAATAATGGCATTTCATGCATTCCCTTCCTCCCACCATACTTACAGTAACACTATCAATCTCTCTTTTATTCATTTTTTCAGCCAGAGTCCTGTATTGAGAATAAAACTGATTATTATGAAAATCAACTTTCTTATTCCGGTGACAATTGATGCACCATCCCATTGACAGATCTGATACCTGTTTAATCACATCCATTTTTTTTACATCTCCATGACATTCTGTACATCCTACACCTCCTGCGCTTACGTGCTGTGCATGGCTGAAAAAAACATGGTCAGGAAGGTTGTGCACTTTTACCCATTCAATTGGTTTTTGATTCTCATAGGAGCTGATTATTTTTGATATTTCAAAAACACCTGAGCGCGTTCCGTTTCGCACCATAAGGTGGCAATTCATACATACATTCAATGGTGGAATTCCAGCGGTTTTACTATATGGAGCCGAACTATGACAGTAAATACAATCTGTTCCGTTTTGCCCGGCATGAACTGCATGTGAGAATTTGACAGGCTGAGAAGGCGAATAATCCTTTGAACGGCCAAGAGAAATTGCATTGACCACAAGAGAGTTGGTTATAAATATACCGGCAAAGAGCAGAATAAAATAATTAATCCATCGCCTTTTTAGAATCTTGCTGATAGTTAGATCTACTATTGAAAAGAGAAGCAATATTGAAGCAATAGTGAATAAAAAGAGATTTGTTATTACTGGCTTGACTGGTTTAAGTCCGATTTCTACAAACCTGTCCATATAGGCTTTAATCAAAACGATATCTTCAGGTAAAAGATGAAAATCTTTATGAACCCGGGCCATTTTTTGTCCCAAAGGTTTTAGCAAAATCCTGCTTAAATCATATGCGCTTTTACTCAAATATTTTTTAGAAATTTCGAGGGCATCGGGATTCCAGTTCAAGGTATCAGTTACACTTGTGTTATGGCATGCTGCACAATTGACTGATACATTTTTAAGATATGCCAGGCCATAGAAAAGACGTTCTCCTCTTATTAATTCTTCTGCCTTAAAATTTCTTTTATTAAACAGAACGGAATCAGGTACATTGTGTCTGATTATGTCTTTTACCTTTACCTGGGAGGTATCTGATGATATTACTGGTGTGGAGCTGCACGGGCTGATAAAAAATGAACCGAATACAAAAGGGAGTAAATATTTAAACTTTCGTACGCTAGAAAAATTGCTCATTGCAGCAAATTAGAGTATTTAATACTAAATATCCGAACAAAATCAACTCTTCACTCCGATGTTCAACAAAATCAAAAATATAAAAATGATTGACATAATCTCATTTCATAAAGCTTTTTCTTCTGTCCGGTCATTAATTTGTTTTTTTCATTTTTGAATGAACATTGAATATTCTCATTTTGTGTTCCGGTATAATAAAAATATAATTATGTATGATTTTTAGATTCCGTCTTTATATCTTTGCTTATCAAGTAAAATATATTTCAGCTATATTCGTTTGTTTTTATAATTAACCTGTTAAACCATGAAAAAGATTTTTCCCCTCGTGCTTATAGTTCTTCTTTCCACAGGTTTTTTTACCGGTTGCAAAAAGGATAAAGGTCAACCTCCTGTTTTGCCACCACAGGAATCTATGGCAATTGATTTCAGTAATTTTGTTTCCGCATCAAAATCCGGAGAACTGATACCCGGTCAGAAAGGTACACAAAACAGTAACTGGCAATTTGCTGCCACTGTTGCAGGGGTCTGGAGATTAATTATAAATACAACACTGGCCGTTCCTGTAGCAGCCTTTAATGCTGCTATCAACCAGACACCGGTATTTGTTTCAACAAAATTATGGCAATGGAGCTATACCGTAACTATTGCAAATACAACATATAAAGCAAGGCTTACAGGCCAGATAGAGAGCACCGATGTTCAATGGAAAATGTATATTACAGGTGAGGGGGCAAATGCTTTTGCTGAATTTCTCTGGTTTGAAGGCACTTCCAAAACAGATGGAACAGGCGGTCAATGGATTCTGTATCAGGATCCGTTGTCACCAGTCGCATTCCTTCAGATTGACTGGACAAAAACCGGAACAACTGTCGGAACCGTAAAATATACCTATGTGAAAACTGGTGATGCATTTAATTCCAGTTACATTACATATGGGTTGACCAGCAATGTATTAAACGCGTATTATACAATTCACTATTATAATAGCGTGAAATTTTCAGATGTCAATATTGAATGGAATACAACCACCCATGACGGTCATGTTAAGTCTGTTGATTATCTGGGAGATTCTAACTGGTATTGCTGGGATTCCAACAAAGTCAATACTATATGTCAATAATTGACCAGATTTACGATAATAAAAAATCCCGGCATTTTCCGGGATTTTTTATTTAATGAAAATAAGAGAATTTGACTATTTGCAATTATCCACTAACCCCAATTTATCCTATATCCGGCTAATGTGTTCTATCCCTTTGTGTTACTTTGTGAAATCCTTAGTGTCCCTTTGCGGTAAAAAGAATTAACCACAAAGTCACACTAAGGAGTATACTAAGGCTCACTAAGGGAATGAATTAATCATTCTGAATATTGTAAACATATTTTTTGCTATTTTGCGCCACATATTTTAACAAGTATAAAATGTCAACAGGGAGAAAATCTGTTTTATTAATAATTCTGATTCTGCTATGTGATCAGATACTGAAAATATGGGTTAAAACCCACATGGAAATCGGACAGGAAATTCACATTTTTGGTAATTGGGGTATCCTTCATTTCATAGAGAACAATGGTATGGCTTTCGGCATGGAAATGGGGGGCAAACCAGGTAAACTTATTTTAAGTATATTCAGAGTTGCGGCTATTTTTGGAATCGGCTGGTTTCTCTCTTCCCTGATAACCAAAAAGGCAAATCTGGGATTAATTCTTGCTGTAAGTGCAATAATGGCCGGTGCAATCGGAAATATAATTGACAGCGCTTTCTATGGACTGATCTTCAGTGAAAGTTTCACTCAGCATGCCGTACTCTTTCCCCATGGAGGAGGTTATTCTTCTTTCCTGCACGGAAGGGTAGTTGATATGTTTTATTTCCCCATAATCAACACACACTGGCCGCATTGGTCACCATTCAGACCAGGAGAGCCGCTTATTTTCTTCAGACCTGTTTTTAATATTGCCGACTCGTCGATAACCTGCGGGGTTATTGCAATAGTATTATTTCAGAAGAGAATGTTCAGGAATCTGTCCTGAACATGAAATAATAAGGATATATAAGATTTTTCTACTGACAGCAACCACTGACACAATTCAGAATTGTTTTCAGATTTTCATGTTTCAGGAAATACCATGTATTTTTGCCTTCCCTTTTTGAAGAGAGAACCCCTTTGTCCTTGAGTATTCCCAGATGATGCGATGCAGTTGATTGTTCTATTCCAAGCTGTTTATGTATTTCAGTTACAGTTTTCTTTCCGCCGTCTTCCAGACAACCGACAATTGATATACGCACCGGGTGAGCAATTGCCTTGAGCATACTGGCTGCTCTTTCAAGACTCTCAGGATTAAGTTCTTTAAATTCCATTATTTCAATTTTTCACAAGGCAAATATATATAAATATGTTAATATGATGAAAGTTACTTTATATGATATATAAAATTATCGTGAATAAAATAACAATTAATCAAAAGTTCATCTTGAGCCCCTGATTTTATTATATTTGACCGAAATAAATATTTATGTCTGCTCTCACCGGAATAAAGAAACCTGTTGAAACTGAGATGGCTGAATTTGAACGCTACTTCAGCAGGACCATGCGAAGTGATATTCCTTTGCTGAATATCATTCTGAACTATATTCTTCGTCGTAAGGGCAAACAGATGAGACCTTTGCTGGTGTTTCTCACTGCAAGGCTAAACGGAAAAATAGTTGAATCCACTTATATAGCTGCTACCTGTATTGAACTTCTTCATACGGCATCGCTTGTTCACGATGACGTAGTTGATGATGCTCATGAAAGACGCGGGTCTCTCTCAATTAATGCACTTTGGAATTCTAAAATAGCTGTTCTTCTGGGCGATTATCTGTTGTCATCAGGAATGCATATCTGTGTTGAAAAATCACGCTACGACATGCTTGAAATTATTTCGGAAGCAGTAAAGTCAATGGCTGAGGGAGAGCTTTTGCAACTTCAGAAAGCAAGAAAATTAAACATCAAGGAAGAAGATTATTACAAAATTATTATAAGTAAAACAGCGGCATTGTTATCAGCTTGTACTGCCTGTGGAGCAAGATCAGTATCTGAAGATCCTGAGACAATCCAGTTGATGAAGGACCTCGGAGAGAATATTGGAATCGCTTTCCAGATCAGAGATGATATCCTTGATTATGAAGGGACCGGAATAACTGGCAAAACAGTCGGAAATGATATAAAGGAGAAAAAGATAACTCTCCCTTTGATATACGCTCTTGAACAATCTGCAAACTCAAAAAAAAGACATATAATTAACATAGTCAGAAACAAGAAAAAAACCAAAGCTGAGATAAATGAGGTTATTGGTTTTGTGATTGAATACGGAGGCCTTGAATACGCAGAACTTAAAATGAATCAGTACCGTGATAAAGCTCTGGCTATCCTTGATTCTTATCCCGACTCCGAAGTTAAAGAATCTCTCAGAGAATTTGTTAATTACACTACATCAAGAAAAAAATAGGATCATTCTGTTTTTAGTGAAACTTGAACTACCCTCCCCAGATCTCTTACATAATGCTTTGAACCCAGCCAGAAAAGTAAAGCTCCAATAAAAAGTATAACTGGCAGGATAGAAAGTGCCGTCTGGATGTTTGTAAGATCATAAATTTTACCCATTACCACAGGAGCAGTTGAGGCACCGAAAAGGTTTTGAACAACGACTGCAATCGCGTAAGATGTAGCTCTGAGGCCAGGATGAATAACATCCTGAGTAACCGAGGCAGCACCTGAAATAAAACTCATAATGAGAATTCCAAAAATCAGAAAAGCAATATATTGAACTGACCCTCTAAGGAATACCAGCGCGATAAAGAGAACGATAGAAGTAAGCAGGGTTGAAAGAGCCGGAAACAAAAGCCGGGCATTATTTCTTGATTTTCTCCATCTGTCTGTTAAGTAACCGCCCAGAGGCGCTCCCACCAGGGCAAGAACCATAACCGAACTAGCCATTTTCCCGGCAGTCTCCTGCGGTATATTACGCATTTTTTCAAAGTATGTTGGCAACCAGGTAAGAATTGAAGTAGTCACAAAAACTACAGCAGCCATACCAAAATAAGTAAACAGAACAGATGGTTTTGAAATAAATTCTTTAATCATATCTTTCTTTTCCATTTTTATTTTATTACTGTTCTTGTCATAAAATGAAAGGTCGACGGTTTTATAATCCTTCACAAACAAAAACAGAATCGCAATTATCATCCCCGGTATCGCAACAATTCCAAATGCATGTTTCCACCCGAGTTTTACTGCAATAATTCCTCCAAGAAGAACCCCTATTGCAGAACCAAGAGGAATGGAGGCATTCCAGATCCCCATCATCCTGGCTCTTCTGCCAATGGGATACAACCCCGATATCATTGCGCTTCCACCGGGAGCATAGCCTGCTTCCCCAATTCCTATTAACATTCTGGCCATAAAGAGCTGTACAAAATTCCCGGTCAATGCGCAGAGTGCCGTAGCTAAACTCCACATGATTGCCATTATCCCTATTGTCTTGGTTCTGCTCCACCTGTCAACAAGAATGGAAATAGGAAAAGTAAGGATAACAATGGCCCAGTAAACTGCAGAAATCAGCAAACCGCTCTGTGTATGAGATATACCCCAGTCTTTCTCTATTGAAGTAAACATCGATGTCACAACCATCCTGTCGATATAATCAAACATATACAACAGGAACAATAGCATAAAAACATAATTTGAGTACCTCTTGGAAAAAAGATATCCTGTCCGGTCTTCTGCGATTTTCATTCTGACTTACAATTTTGTAAAACCTCAATACCAAGTAAATGAAAATAAATGTCAGTTTGATTTTTTATAGTATTTTTAAGTCTTTATACTTATGAGGAGTTTGGAGTGCCTAG
Source organism: Bacteroidales bacterium (assembly GCA_003157015.1). Taxonomy (GTDB): domain Bacteria; phylum Bacteroidota; class Bacteroidia; order Bacteroidales; family VadinHA17; genus LD21. The sequence continues at coordinate 4,538 of PMIJ01000225.1, read as the reverse complement.
AGTTTGGAGTACTTAAAGTTGAAAAGATAAATATTGGCCTGTTGAGAATAACTTTAGGCACTTTAGGCACTTTAAACTTTATTTATTATTTTTCCATATTAAATCTATAAAATATCAAACCCTATGGCAACTTTAAAGCAAATCAATGAATTTCTTGATTCACAACCCATTGCTTTGGTTGGGGCATCACGCAATCCCAAAAAATTTGGTTATAGCGCATTCAAGGAGCTTAAAGAAAAAGGGATGAAAATCATTCCTGTAAACCCGCTTGCTGATGAAATTCTGGGGGAAAAATCTTATCCCAATTTAAAGATGCTTCCTGCAGAAGTCCAGAGTATAATTGTCTTTACAAAAAAGGACAAAACCGCCTCAGTGATCCGTGAAGCAAAAGAAAGAGGAATAAAGCATATCTGGATCCAGCAGATGGCCGATAACAAAGAGGCTCTCGATGAACTTAAAGACTCTGGTATAAATTATATCACCGGGCAATGCATTCTGATGCACTATAAACCACACAGTATCCATAAGTTTCATGGAAGTCTTAAAAAGTTTTTTGGCAGTTTTCCTAAATGATGACAGAAAATTTGGCTCCATACAGTCTTAAATTTGTTGTAAGGGATTATGAATGCGATCTTCAGGGAGTGGTAAATAATGCTAACTACCAGCACTATCTTGAACATGCAAGACACGAGTTTCTCATCTCCAAAGATGTCAGTTTTGTTAAGCTGCATGAAGAAGGATTAGATCTCATAGTTACAAAGGTGGAGATTGAATATAAATATCCGCTCAGGAGTCGCGATGAGTTCATTGTTACCGTTTCCATACGGAGAGAAGGAAATGCCAGGATACTTTTCATCCACGACATTTACAGACTGCCTGATTTAAAGCTTATTGTAAAAGCCAGAGTAACAGGAGTAGCAACCCGGAAAGGAAGACCGGTACAACCGGGAGATCTTGTAGCCAGACTTGGATTATAATCTTAAATTTCCGATTTATAAATGTGTAAAATGAAATCAAAAACTATATTCCCGCTTAAACTTTCCATAATAGGTACTATTTTAGCTTTCTCATCTTACTCATATTCACAGTCATCAGAGGGATTAAAAGAGAAATATGACAAGCAGGAAGTTTATATATCGATGAGGGATGGAGTAAAACTGTTTACATCAATTTATACCCCTAAAAACACCTCAGTGGCTCATCCGGTTCTACTGAACCGTACACCTTACGATATCGAACCGGGGGGACCGAAAAACTTTAATTTTTTCATGCAGCTTTATGAAAGATATACCAGCGAAGAATATATTATGGTTTTCCAGGATGTCAGGGGAAAATATATGAGCGAAGGGGTTTATGAAGATATTCGCCCCGTATTAAAGGAGAAAAAGAGCAATAAAGATATTGATGAATCTACTGATACCTGGGATACTGTAGACTGGCTTATAAAAAACATCAAAAACAATAACGGGAATGTGGGAATATTTGGAATTTCATATCCGGGGTTTTATTCTACTATGGGACTGATAAATGCGCATCCGGCAGTTAAGGCAGTTTCTCCTCAGGCCCCTGTTACCGCCTGGTTCCTGGGTGACGACTTTCATCATAACGGAGCATTTTTCATCCTCGATTGTTTCAGCTTTTTTTCAAGTAACGGCTATCCTCACAGGGGGCTGACAAGAAAAGGTTACCAGGGTTTCAGATGGCCCGTTCCTGACAATTATGAATTTTTTCTTGACATTGGCGCTGACAAAAATATTGCTCCTGAATTTCTGGGTGATAGTGTTAAGTTCTGGAACGATGCATTTGCGCATCCTGATTATGACGATTTCTGGAAAAACAGGGATCCCCGGCAGTTTCTGAAAAATATAACACCTGCAGTCATGACTGTTGGCGGATGGTTCGATGCAGAAGATCTTTATGGGGCCCTTCATACCTATGAGGCAATTGAAAAACAGAATTCCCCATCAGTTAAAAATTTTATTGTAATGGGACCATGGTCGCATGGGCAATGGGCTTTTGGCAAAAGCAATAACCTGGGAAACATTTATTGGGGACAGGATGCAAATAAAAAATTTCAGGCCCAGGAGAAAGATTTCTTTGACCATTACCTGAAGGGGAAGGACACTCCCGAAATTGCAGAAGCCACAATTTTTGTGACAGGCTCAAATGAGTGGAGAAATTTCGATTCATGGCCGCCAAAAAATGTCGTTGAAAAAAACTTGTACCTGCAGCCCGGAGGAGCTGTTTCATTCTCTGCTCCTGAAGTTAAAAGCAGCTTTGATGAATATATCTCAGACCCTATGAAGCCGGTGCCTTATATTGACGCTGTTAATGTTCACCGTACTGCCGAATATATGACCGATGATCAGAGATTCGCCTCCCGCAGGCCGGATGTTATGGTATTTAAGACAGACATACTGCCTGAGGATATAACCTTAACCGGTCCGCTGACTGCAGATCTTTTTGTATCAACAACAGGAACAGATGCGGATTATATTGTAAAATTAATTGATGTCTATCCCCCCGATGCCAAAGCCGATATTACGACCGATGTTAAAGTCCCGCTGGGAGGATACCAGATGCTTGTGCGTGGTGAAGTGTTCAGGGGAAAATACCGCAATAGCTTTGAAAAACCTGAACCTTTTGACCCGGGTGTTGTAACTGAAGTCAAATACAAAATGCCTGACATTGCACATACTTTTAAAAAGGGACATAGTATCATGGTTCAGATACAGAATTCATGGTTTCCCCCGGGTTGACAGAAATCCTCAAAAATTTGTTGATATATACACGTGTTCAGACAGCGATTTTCAAAAGGCTACTATGAGAATCTATCACGATACCGGACACTCATCAAGTGTTAAAATAACTGTGTTGCAATAACAATTTATATCTATAATTGTTAACTGTTGTTGATGTTCGATCTTATAAATAACAACATGCTGATATGGCAAAAAGAAATCTGACACGAAGACAGTTCGTTGCAACTACTCTGGCAGCAGGTGCAGGGTCGGTTTTACTGGGAAAATCAGTTTTGGGCTCGGCAGCCCGATCACAGGGCCAGTCTGCTGATCCTTTTCAGATTGTTTCCCTCGGAAAATCGGGTCTGAAATCTACACTACTGGGAATGGGTACCGGATTCAGCGGATATAACCGGTCATCAAATATAACCAGAGCAGGTGTCGCCGAATCAATTATCCGAAGTGCTTATGAGAAAGGAATCCGTTTTTTTGACTGTGCCGACAGCTATGGGACACATCCTTTTACTGCAGCTGCACTTAAAGGTGTTCTCCGGGAATCATATACACTGAGCTCCAAAATCTGGGTTGGTCCGGGCGGTATTCCTGAAACTGAACGACCTGATGCTGATGTGGTAATTGATCGCTTTAGGAAAGAGCTTAATACCGATTATCTTGATCTGGTGCAGATTCATTGCATGACAGACCCTGAATGGACCGACAAACAAAAAAAACAAATGGATATTCTTGAAGACCTTAAGGCTAAGAAAATTATCAGGGCACACGGTGTATCGGTTCATTCTCTTGATGCCATGAAAGCTTGCCTTGAAAGTCCCTGGGTTGATGTTGTTCACGTGCGTGTTAATCCATACGGTGAAGCAATGGATAAAAAAGATGCAGCAGATGTAATTCCAGTAATTGAAAAGCTGCATAAATCGGGTAAAGGCGTTATAGGCATGAAGCTGATTGGAAATGGTAATTTTAAAAATGATTCGGAAAAAATAGATGCCTCACTTAAATATATGCTTGGGCTGGGTACTGTTGATATGATAATAGTTGGATTTGAATTTCCCGGACAGATCGATAATTACATTGAAAGAATGAGAAAGTTGCCGTTACCGCGGCTGTAGAATCAGTAAATTCAATAATTGTCAAAAACGACAGGAATTCGTGTAGAGACAGGTCTGAGACCTGTCTCCACAAGCTATAGATAAATAAACACCTTACTATTTCAATCAAATTCCAGAATATTAAATTAAATTATTATATCGATAGAAAATGAAATTTAATAAGTTCATCATTACATTACCTTTGGTATGTTTTGGTTTAGCTTTTGGTCAAATAAAATCATTGGATGATCTAATTCAACCTGGAACAAAACTTGAAAAGCTGGCTGACGGATTTTTGTTTACTGAAGGCCCTGCTGCTGATGCAAAAGGAAATATCTATTTCACTGATCAGCCCAACGACAGGATAATGTTGTGGAGTCTCTCAGGCAAGCTCTCCACTTTCATGCAGCCATGTGGCCATTCTAATGGCATGTCTTTTGATAAAGATGGTAATCTTTGGGCATGTGCTGACGAGAAAAATGAATTGTGGTGCATTTCACCCGATAAAAAAATAACAGTTATTCCTTCAAAGTACAAGGACAAACCCCTTAACGGACCAAATGATCTTTGGAATACTCCGGATGGAGGTGTATATTTTACAGATCCTTACTATAGACGGACCTGGTGGGATCATGACACTATGCCACAGGACTGCCAGGCGGTTTACTATCTTGCCCCTGACCATAAAACA
>PMIJ01000228.1 GCA_003157015.1 Bacteroidales bacterium | reverse complement strand
TACCCTACATATAACTCGGGCGGTGCTATGAAAAGCATTGCCCCGAGGTTCTGTAAAATTAAATAATAATATTAAAAACTTCTTTTTATAAATTCTATAAAATCAGGCTTTAATTAATTAGTTTCGCTGAGCTCGTCAACCGCTCCGCGGTTTCCTCGGTTGCCTTCGACAACCCTGACGCTTGCTTCGCTTCGGTCAGGACCTTTGGCCCGGACTGTTTTGTCTTCGCATTCAAAAGTCTATGAGAGAAGAATCTATCCTACTTATTAAATCTTGTGCCACCCGTCCCGATAGCTCCCGATAGCTATCGGGACGGGATTTGCAAAAACGCATGCCAACCCTGATCCGCCAGCTGGCGGAACGGCAACTAATCAAACCGCCGGGCCGTTAGCATTCATGCTTCCTGCGACTTGTGAGGCAACTAACTCATAACATGACAAATACGTGATATTGTAATTCGCACAAATGCTCTTAAGAGTCGATTTTGATGACATTAAAATATGCCCAAGTTCCAAAGCAACTAATTTTACTTTATACACACCAGATTAAGTGAGAAATTATATGCTTTAAATACAAATGCAACAATATGATAATTTGTTCGTCTATAACTAAAAAGGAAATGAAAATACAATTTTTGCATGAATCCATTTAAATTAGCATTTCGCCACTTATTTCGAAAGGGAGAACATACTACTACCCGCATCATATCCTTAACTACCGGACTGGCTTTTGGCATATTGCTTTTAGCGGAAGTATTTTACTATTATAGTTACGACAGTTTTTATCCTGATGCCAGTCGAATTTATGTTGTTCACGAAAACTTTAAGCAAGATAAGTCAGTGGAAAAGCTTATGAGCTATCCAAGAGTTAGTGGTGCAATTGCACCAGGTCTAAAGTCAGAAGTTCCCGGTATTGAAGCGGCTTGTCGGCTGAACTCTATTGGGGAAAATGTTTTTTATACCGAGAATCTGAATAGCTATGAAGCCAAATTCTCCCTGAGCGATGAATATCTTTTTGATGTTCTACCTCGCCCAATGGTTAGCGGAAATCCTAAAGAAATATTAAAAACGCCTATGTCCTGCATGATTTCAGCTAAAATTGCTAAAGCGATTGGTGGAGAAGTAATTGGGAAGGTGATTACATTAAAGAGGTTTCCTGACAAAAAACTAACAATAGCCGGGGTATTTGAAGATCTTCCTGAAAATACTAATTATGAATACGATATACTCATTTCGATGGTATCTACAAAGCAGTTTACATGGGATGGAACAGCTAATTGGATGGGTAACGATCGGTACTATTCATGTGTAAAGCTGGAACCGGGAGTTAGTCCTGAAAGTCTTGCTCTTGCTGTTAGGAAAATGCAGGAGATACACCAGGACATTTCGAAATTGGAAAAAGAACAAGGAGGCCTCGTTTTAAAATACTCGTTTTTGCCAATCAGGAAAATACATGCCGATAATGTTAAGGACATGATTCTCATTCTCAGCACTATTGCATTTGCAGTACTCTTTGTTTCGCTTATGAACTATATTTTGTTAACGTTGAGCGCACTGGTAAATCGTGCAAAATCATCGGCCATATATAAAACCTTCGGTGCTCAGACTGAGAATTTACAGCAATTGATATTTATTGAAACCTTTCTGCTGTTCTTCATTTCAATTATTGGAGCTGTTCTTATCATTGCAGCATCGAAACCAATTGCTGAATCACAACTGCAACATAGTATCCGTGCAGTATTAAACCCTTATGTTATCTGGCCATTGTTGGCAATAGTTGTTATATTGGTAATAGTCACCAGTTATCTGCCGGGACGGTTTTTTTCGCGCATCCCGGTGGCAACAGTTTTTCGATCTTACAAGTTGAAAAATAACACATGGAAATTGGTATTACTCGCCATTCAGTTTATTGGTGCCTCGTTTATCCTTACGCTGATGATTATTGTAACAATGCAATACAGCAGAATGAAGAACGCAGATCATGGATACCGGATAAAGGGAGTTTATTATGGATCGACTGTCGGCATGGAAGGTAGCAAACTTTCTGCCGTACTTAACGAATTAAGGGCGATGCCTGAAGTGGAAAAGGTTGGATTGGGTTTTGATTTACCAATGCATGGCGCTGCTGGAAATAACGTGTATTCACAAGATAGAAAAAGTGATTTGTTCAATGTTGCTGATTTTTACCAGGCTGACGAGAATTACCTCTCAATTTTAAATATTCAGGTATCGGTTGGGCATAATTTTTCGCCCCAGGATGCTGCTACTAACGATGTGCTAATCAGTAAAAAAGGAGCAGAACTACTGAAATTAAATAACGGCTGGACGGATGGGGTCATTGGAAAACAACTCGAAATAAGCGAACATGGTTCTACAACTGTATGCGGTGTCTTCCCCGATTTCATTATTAATTCTATGGCAGATCCAGATTTGCGACCTTCGGTGTTTTTCTATTTGCCTGAAGAAAAATTTGAACAATTGAAAACTGAGCGACCTGCTGCTTCATTTATAATTCTGATAAAAGTTCATCAAGGGGCAGGAGCTGGTATAATAAAAAAAATTACAGATGTTTTCAATCTGGGGATGCCGCAAAAAGATGCTTCTATCATCAGCCTTGAAGACGAGCTCCAAAATAAGTATAACACTCAAAAGGGATTTCGTAACGCATTGATGGCTGGGAATGTAGTTATTTTACTCATTTCTATTATTGGCTTGTTGGGTTATACAACAAATGAGGCCAACAGGCACCAAAAAGAAGTGGCCATACGAAAAATCAGTGGCGCTACTCTGTCGAATATACTGAGGGTTTTTATTTTAGAGTTGGAATACATTGCCATTCCTTCTGTTCTTGCAGGCTTGATTGGCGCATGGTTTACAGTAAATAAATGGATGCAAAATTTTGCTGTAAAAGTACCACTTCACTGGGGATTATTTGTTCTGTGCAGCTTTTCAGTCCTGCTTTTAGTTGCACTAATTGCTGCTATAAACTATTACCGGACCGCCAATAGAAATCCGATTGAGGCATTAAGATATGAGTAGTGGTAATAAGAAATTACAACGATGTAATTTAAATGAACAATTAGAACAACAATAGCAAAACCTGCCAACAAGATGAATGTTCAACTTAAGAATTTGAGATTCCCCACATCAATTAAGATATAAATTGTCACGAAATGCTAACACGGAAAATAAAGGTAAGTTGTTTGTCATGCTTTTTGCATGACTATGAGCCACTTACCGGGACATGTACTTAAACCGACACCCGGATATGCACAGCTGCAAGCAATAAAAATTCTGCACCATGACCAATTCGCGGCTAAAGTACCTGGATCTCCCCGGTGCTTGCGTCGGGTAACGCAACCTCCCTTTATTGCCGGGCTGTTAGCCTTAACGAGAAATAACTATTCTAATTGAAAATTTATTAAAAGATGAAAGCAATTATTTGCACAAAATATGGACCACCTGAAGTCCTCAAACTTATGGATGTGGAAAGACCTAATCCCAAAAGCAATGAAGTACTAATAAGGATATTTGCCACAACGGTAACTGTTGGGGACTCCAGGGTCCGTGGTTTTCGAGTTCCTCTTTCATTTTGGATTCCAGCAAGAATGGCTCTTGGTTTAAGAAAACCCAAAACAGCAATACTTGGAAGTGTTTTTGCCGGAGAAATTGTATTAGTAGGCAAAGAAGTAAAACTATTTAAAAAAGGTGATCAGATTTTTGGATCTGCCGGACACAATTTTGGAGCCTATGCCGAGTATATTTGCGTTCCTGAAAATGGATGTTTGGTACTTAACCAACAATCCTAAATTATGAACAAGCAGCTGCAATTCCTTGGGGTGGCCTAACAGCCTTGCATTTTCTAAAAAAGGCCAATATCAAGAGTGGACAAAAAGTGCTAATATTTGGAGCCTCTGGAAGTGTAGGTACTTCTGCAGTTCAACTTGCAAGATACTTTGGTGCAGAAGTTACTGGCTTGTGTAGTACATCAAATTTAGATCTGGTGAAATCTCTTGGAGCCATTAAAGTAATTGATTACACTAAAGAGGATTTTAGTAATCACTCTGAATACTATGATATTATCTTTGACACGGTAGGTAAAAGCTCGATCTCGGGTTGTTTAAAATCCTTAAAGAAAGAAGGTATCTATCTTCATAGTGTAGTTACTCCTGCACTAAGCATTAGAATGCGATTAACTTCAATAATGACTGGAAAGGTACTACTAGGTGGCACCCTGACCCCTAAAGCCGAAGACCTAATTTACTTAAAAGAACTTGTTGAAAAAGGGGAGTTAAAACCAATCATTGACAGACGCTATCCTCTAGAACAGATTGTTGAAGCTCATAAATATGTAGATAAAGGACATAAAAACGGAGATGTAGTAATAATTGTTTAAAGTAGATATAGCCACCCTAAAAGAGGTCCAAGTTAGTAACTAAGATAAAAAATCGCTGAGGCTAACACGGACGGTTTAGTTAATTGGCTTCGCCAGCCCGGACAAATCTGTTATGCATTTTAAAGCCTCTTAGAGTAGATTTAAGGCCACTTATTAAGCTTTGGGGACCCTTGTGAACTATCCTGCTGCCGAGTCAAAGTCAATAGGGCTGGCAGAAAATGTACAGGTATCATGGTTTTTGCTAACCCATCTTGACAGCTTCATCATGACCAGACAACTATCTTCCACTTATCGGGACTTGGTACCGTTAAGACAACTTCATCATGACCTAAAACTTCTCGTCCACCTACCAGGTCCCGATATCTTTCGGGGGGGTAAAAAACGCGGCACCTCGATCCGCCAGCTGGCGGATCGCCAACTCACTAAACCTCCGGGCCATTATCATTAAGTAGGGGCTTCCAGCATATTAGAGAATTTTAAAGTTTGAACACAGAACCATCTTCATTGTTTAATAGAATAACATTAGATTCCACAAATACTATGAATGCTAAGGTGAATAATGACTTATACAAAAATATTGTTAAAATAAAAATGAACTAATTGCTTTATTAACATAAAAACTATGTCAAACACTGAAACAAAAAAGGAGTTGTTACCAAAACAACGTGAACAACTACTCAGAGCATTGAAAGCCCGTTTTGAGAAAAACATGAACCGCCATAAAAGTCTTGAATGGGCTAAAATACTAGCAAAGCTTGAAGCTAATACTGAAAAACTGTGGTCACTCAATGAAATGGAGAGAACCGGTGGTGAACCGGATGTTGTCGGTTTTGATAAACAGACGGAGGAATACATTTTTTATGATTGTTCACTGGAAAGTCCTAAAGACCGAAGAAATGTTTGTTATGACCGTGAAGCGCTGGAGTCAAGGAAGGAATTTAAACCAAAAGATACCTCTATAGATATGGCAGCTGCCATGGGCATCGAGATTTTAACGGAAGAACAATATCGAGAGATGCAGAAACTTGGAAATTTCGATACAAAAACGTCGAGCTGGTTGAAAACACCTTCTGAAATCAGAAAACTTGGTGGTGCTATTTTTGCCGATCGTCACTACGACCATGTCTTCGTGTATCACAACGGTGCGCCCTCTTACTATAGCGTCAGGGGGTTCCGTGGCTCGCTGAGGGTCTAAATTTGGATTTTGAATTTTAGCATTTCTTTGATTTTTGATTTTGTTTTTCACGAGAGACAGATCTCAGGTGATGTGATAAGAAACAGTGACATAAGAAAATGAATGACCAAGAAGATAGATTGAAACTACCTAATGCTAATTCGTACGTTTTAATTAATTACCGAATCCCGCGAAAGCGGGATTCGATGAGCTCGTCAAGCGCTGGCGCGGTTTCCTCGGTTGGCTTCACCGAGCTCTCCCGCTTAGGCGGGATCGGTTGCCTTCGTCAGACCGGACTCATGAAACAGCACCTTCAGTTTTGAAAACCTTATCGAAATGAGTAAAATAATAGTCATTACAGTACCAGTTGAGGGACACTTTAACCCTTTTGTTCCTATTATCACAAAACTTGTTCAAAACGGACATGATATAATATGTTTTGCTGGGAGAAAGTTTCAGCAAAGGGTTGAAAATACCGGGGCTACTTTTCTGCCTCCTCCACTAAAATGGGATACGAGCATCCAAGAAACATATGACGTTTTTCCAGAATTAAGGAACAAAAGTGGTCTTGCACAGCTAAGATTATATATTAAACTTGTAATGTTTGATCCGGTACCTGATCTTATAAAGGAACTGAAAGGCCAAATTGATAATTTCCAACCTGATTTAATCATTAGTGACACTTTCCTTATTGTTGGTTCATGGGTTACAGAATTTTATAACATACCAAGTGTCCGGATATCTGTACTACCATTAAATATACCCGGAAAGAACATCCCTCCGTTCGGGCTAGGATTATTACCTGGGAAATCTCTCTTATCGAAATGGAGAAACAATATTTTACGCTGGCTTTTTAGTAAGTTACTATTCAATGATGTACAAAAATATGGAGAGGAAATACGAAATAGAATTGGATTACCTGTATCAGGTAAAAGTTTTGTTAAAAAAGAATTTGAAAATGCTAATCTTTTTTTACATACTTCAATACCAAACTTTGAATATCCCCGAGAAGAATTTCCTCCTAAACTCCGATTTATTGGACCCATTATTACCCCCCCCAATATTAGTTATAAAAAACCGGAATGGTGGTCAGAAATTGAGAAAGATATTCCGGTTGTCCTAATTAATCAAGGAACAGTCTCAAAAGATCATGACGATCTGATTCTTCCCGCAATTGAAGCATTGAAAAATGAGAAAATCATAGTAATAGCTGTACCAGTAAAGGAGGGAGAAATAATGAATCTACCTGAGAATGTACATACTGAACTCTACATTCCTTTTGGAAACCTTTTACCCCACATTGATCTATTAATTACAAATGGTGGATTTGGTGGTACTCAAAATGCTTTAGCTTACGGGATACCAATAATAATTGCTGGTGCTACGGAAGATAAAATGGAAGTGGCAGCCAGACTTGAATACTCNNACTATGCAAAATTTGATGCACCAGTTCTTGCAGTTGGTATGATTGAAGAATTAATTGAAAAACAAGGGAATAAAAAATAAATAACAGGTAACCATAACAAAGTCATTTCAGCTAAACAACAACTGCTCATCTATTGGGATTTATGACCTTGACAAATTCTTTTTTGCGAGATAATCACTTACATCTCCTGGGATTGTTCTCTTGAGATTAAAATTATTTCCTGAAAAAAAAGAAGTAATCATAACATGGATGGTATGGATAATTAGTTTCACTGAGCTAGTCGACCTTAAAGTGCGCCTCAGTTGCCTTCGTCAGCCAGGACTACTACGAACTGCATTAGCAAGTTTATGAGTGTAAAATTTAATCTACTTATTATATCTTGGTGCACCCGTCCCGATAGCTATCGGGATGATCCAGCTGCCGAGACAAAGTTAATAGGGCTGCCGGCTGACGCTCAGCTTACCATGAGCTTGCCGGAGGGTCATGATTTTTACAACGCCACCCTGACATTGGTATTGTGACACCAAACATTCGTCCACCTATCGGAACGGGATTGCAAAAACGCATGCCGTATCCCGGTACCTACAAGGCAGACATAAAGCAATTCAACTAAACCAGTGGAACTTTAGCATTCATGCTAAGCCGATCAGCTGGACAATTTTTTTAAAGTGAGACAATTATCGGATAATTGAACGATCATGAATGCTTACAGCAATGAACATGTTTTCTATGGACTCCATGATTCAAAATATTCAATATCTTTAAAGTATGTATATATTCAATAAATAAATTATATCACATTTCTGACTTATGTAAACTATGATAACTTCTGATTCAAAATTTGATAACACCTACTGTAACCAGACACGTGCAGAATCCTATTCTAAACTTGAATTCCCAAATACATATTATTTGGCATACCGGGATCTACCTGGTATAATTACTTCACATGTTTTTGGTAATAATGCAATAGATTTTGGGTGCGGGACTGGTCGATCAACCAGATTCTTAAAACAATTTGGATTTAATGTTATTGGTATCGACAATTCCAATGACATGCTTGAAATTGCTAGAAAACTTGACACTTCTGGTGATTATCAAATTGTTTCAGATGGTAATTATAGCCATTTTGGAAGTAACCAATATGATCTGGTCCAATCCATTTTTACATTTGACAATATTACTGGTTGGGAGAATAGAACGTTCATACTATCAGGACTACGTGACTTATTGAAACCCTCCGGGAAACTAATTTGTCTTGACGCAACCCCAGAGTTATATACAAATGAATGGGCGTCATTTTCAACTAAGGACTTTCCTAATAACTGGAATGCCAAAACTGGGGATATTGTGTGCGATATTATGCTTGATGTTGAAGACAGAAGACCAATTGAAGACATATTTTGGACTTTACCTGATTATCATAAATTATTTAAAAATGCCGGGTTAACTTTAGATGCAACTTATAAGCCGCTGGGGTACAAAGACGATCCTTATAACTGGGTTTCAGAATTAAGCATTGCACCATGGATGATTTTTGTCCTTAGCAAGACTTCATATTAAAGATTGGTATTAGAATTTTGGCAAAAATACTTTCATATTAATGCAAAAATAAAGTAAATAAGTTTATCAAAGTTTTTCAATTTATTCCAGGTCTTTAAGCCAAATTAGTAGATGGGAACTTTAAAATTGGCACAAATGCAAACCAGGAAGGCTAAGTTGACCTGACTGCTGGCACGTAGGTTAACCGAACCGCCTGGCCATTATGCCGTTCTGGTTTTAAATATAATTTCAGCTTATATGTATAAATCAATTAAGAAGTAAGCAGAATGACATATATTGAAGGAATACAACAACGATTATTCTGGATAGCCATAATAGTATTGCTATTAACATTTAGAGCATCTGCCCAGGAAAATTGGAATCTTGTGAAAGAAGAAGCCGGAATTAAAGTATATACAAAAACCGAATCAGGTTCAAAATATAATGCTTTTAAAGCTGAAATGCAGGTAAGTTGCAAGATTGAAAATATTGTTGAAGTTTTAAAAAACACGGATAGCATTAACAATTGGGTTGTTAACTGCAAAGCAGTAAAATTACTTAAATCGGAAGATAATGACCAGTACTATTATATAGAAACGTCTTTACCCTTTCCCTTTGAAAACCGGGATATGGTATACCGCTTTCAATATATAGAAATTAACAGCGAACAAGTTAAGGTAATTGTAACAGGAATACCTGAGTATATTCAGCCCAAGGAAGGAATCGTCAGAATGGTAAAAACAAATGGTTATTGGCTTTTAACCTCAATTGACACGGACAAGACTGCTTTAACCTATCAAATGCATGTAGAGCCTGGAGGATTAATACCAGCGTGGCTGGCAAACCCTTTTATTAAAAATGTGCCTTTTTCCACTTTTAAGGAACTTAGGAATATAGTTCAGAGATCAAAATAAAATGCAAAAAATGCTGACATCGCATATAGCCAATTACGGGTAATGTAAGTTGCTAATCACAGCTTTTTCAAAAGTCTCGATCATATAACCTGGGACAATATCCTTACTTTAGTATTTGATTAAATTCAAAATTGGCACAAATGTTAACACGGAAGGTTGTGGTAATAAACTTTTCACAATTTTTGCTCGACACCTTCACAATTTTATCGTGACATGACAACTCTCGTCCATTTATCTGGATATTGTACCTTTGCAATTATATCAGGAATCTCAAATACCAGGCCATGAATTTTCTTACTGATTCTCTAAACAACTTTTTAGGATCAATTAAATTTAGGATTCATAAGAAGAACTATTATCTTTGAAATTAAGGACGGTAATATCTTTTAACCTATAAAGTCATTATAAATGATTGCAAAGAGTGTTGCGAAAGATTTTCCAATTGTTTGTGTAGGCGGTTCAGCTGGGGGACTCGACGCTTATACCCGGCTACTACATAATCTGCCTGCAGATATGGGTGTTGCTATTGTCATAGTTAATCATTTGAGAACTGTAGCCACTTCTCTCCATGAGATTCTTCCACACCACACAACGATGCCAGTTGAACTGATTACGGAAAGACTGGATATTCAGCCTGACCATGTGTTTATCATACCTGAAAAGCACGACTTGCATATTTTAAATGATGAATTCCGCCTAAAACCAATATCAAAACCCCGGGGCTGGCCCGATGTGATTACGGTTTTTCTACGTTCACTTATAAAGCACTGGGATGGTATACTCATTGCTGTCATTGTATCTGGCTATGACGGTGACGGAGCAGAAGCTTTATGCGGAATTAAAGAAGTAGGTGGCATTACGATTGCTCAGAAGCCGGAAACAGCGGCACAACCAGATATGCCGGAAAGCGCAATAGCAAGCGGGTGTATAGATTTTATTCTTTCACCTGAGGATATCGCAAAAGAAATTAAAAGAATTACGAATGCCGGCAAAAAGTAATATAAAACTCACAACATCATAAAGGGCAATCACGAAGTTATCAGCAAGATCAAAAAAGCGCAATATAACTGGTAAGGTTTGGTTAATTATCTTATTTCACCCTGGCGGAATTCGATGAACTCACTTCGTTCGGTTAGCATCGCATAGCTCGTTGTCCCGCAAGACCGGTCTCATCAGTTGGCTTCGGCCGACCACGACACTCAGATCGGGGAAGCTCAGGCGGCAACTCAACACACTTTGAATATTGAAAACTAATTGAATGTAATAGAATCAGGAATGGATATAAAAACCTGTCTGAAATATTGTATTTTGGTTCCCTTATTTTAAACAGAAATTTGAAAATTCTCAACTCAGATAGAAAAAAAGGATACTTCTATTTCTAAATAAGAAATAATTTAAAACATATACATGAAGAAAATATTTAAAACGGTCTTATACTCTATTATTTCCCTGGTTACGGTGATTTTTATTTTTGGATTGATATTAGCGTTTCTTCCAACTAAATCAAAGACAAATCATATTGGGATTTCTCCTGAAGAAGCTGCTAATTTGAGGCAGAACTTTAAAGAAGCACATGATCAGTTTACTACAACAGATGGGGAAACTCTTTTTTTACGGAGATGGAATCCAGATAGTATTTTACCCGCAAAAAAAGATATTGCCGTTTTGATTTTTCATGGTATTACTGCACATAGCGGAGCCTATGATATGGCTGGTAGACCAATATCGTCAGGCGGATATACTACATTTGGTCTGGATTACAGAGGACATGGCTTATCGGATGGAAACCGGGGAGATAGCCCAAATAAAGAAAGATGGATTGCTGATTTAGCCGAGTCGGTGAAATTCATTAAAAGTATTGGTTTTTCTAAAGTAATTATTCTGGGGCATAGCCTGGGAGTGGCTTCTGCGATATGTGCAACAGATGCCGTTCCGGATGAGGTTTCAGGATTAATATTACTCTCTGGAGCTTATGAAGGCAAAAAAGGTCTGACAAAACCGCCTACATTTTTTCAAAAAACTAAAATTCTTGCAAGTTCAGTTTTCCGTCCTTCTTACCAGGTTGTTGAATATTATAGAGAAGGCATGACTGTCTCGAAAGATCCCCTGTTTAATTTTCGTTACACTCTTCGTTTTCTAACAATGCTGGATGTCAAACAGCTCAGACTTCCGGCGAACTTGAATATTCCTGTGTTAGTAGGTGTTGGTGATAAAGATGAATTATTTGATATAGATAAAGTGAAAGAATTCTATAATGCTGTTCCTGGCAACAAAAAGGAATTTTTTGTTATGAAAAACGCCACCCATGCCAGGATACCTGTTGAAAGTTGGGAAGAAATTGTTGTTTGGTTGAATAAAAATTATTGATATGAACATTACAAAAAATAATGGACTACTCTGACAAGTTAAATGCAGGAAAAAAATCAAAGAACCGTTAGCTCAGACTGCATGGTTAATTACTCACGGACTTCGACCGAAATAGTCCAGTATGGCGGAACTAAGTAGGTGAGCTCGCATATTTCTGCTAAAAGGAACGAACGCAAACTCCTCATATAATTGTCATGAGTAAATACAGGATTTTTCGTGTTGATCACTATGACCCTGCCTTGATTGGTAAGCGCAGAAGACGCTTGAATATATTATTTGTTGTAATTGCGATAATCTCTGCCCCAATCTTTTTTCTTATACATCAGCTATTCAATATTGGAATTGCAGAGGCAAATTTGATTTTAATGATTGTACTGCTCGGATTCTCCTTGTTTATTCGTTTCAAGCTCAGATCTGAGAATGAAAAGATTAAAACCATTGGAGATATTGAATTCACGAGAACATGTATCATTAAACGAATTGGTGATTCTTATACGGAAACAAGTTATGATTCTATTGATACGGTTGAGTTACATAAACACATTCCCGCGTTGACAGTTTCTGAAGCCAAATCAGGATTTTTCACACATATACTGTCGCTAAACTTCAAAGACCTTCATAAGGAGACCTTGATTGTTTCAGACCGACCCCTTGATAAACGGCAAGACATAAGCATAACCGAGACAATAAAGACATTAAAAAAATTAAATTCTATCGAGATTAAGAAAATACAATGAAGCCCTATCTGGAATGAGTTGGTTAATCGCGCCTTAGGTGTGACAGGTTATCTCATCCAGGCCCTGGCAGAAACTTATGGCGGGTCGGGTAGAGAACTCATCCAAACTGCTGGACGGGAGGTTTCATGGCCGACGAAAAAACAGACTAACTGCCATTTAGATTATTCATTTCACACTTAAGTTTTGCGCGATTACAGGAACTTCGTCATCATGATTAATTTTCTACGCTTGACCCTCATTGCTTTCCAGTCCGCAAAACAATTGATTGGAGAAAATGCCAGCTTAATTGCCCGGACAGGCGTGGGATAACACTTGCTTGCTTTATTAGCGTGCAGTTGTAACTGGTTTTTTCCATTCTTATAAGGCATCACGTATTAATCCTGTGACAGCTTTGAGATATGACTGATTTTCAGCTTGATCTGGCTATTAATTTGATCTATGCACTTTTAGATCTTGACAAAAAAGCCCGCTAATGATTCGGAGAGTTTGATTAATTTGCTTCGCCAGGATCGTCCTACCTTACAGCGTGTCGTCTCTGTTGCCCTCCATCCTTGCGGGACAAAGTCGTCAACCCCGTAGTGTAAGGCACGCACGAACGACTGAGATTGTTCAGTAGGGCAAAGAACTTAACAAAACCACGGTGCAGTTATTGGTTATCATTTACTGACAGTTTTATGACTAAGATTAGTAATTTAGCTATCAGATTAATACTTAAGTCTTGGAAATAACAAAAACTCATGAAAGCTTTATGTTTGATATGTTTCCTGAATTTGATTTTGTTAGCCTCTTGCGAAAAGAAGAAGGAGAGGGATGATAATTTTCAACTGATTAATATTGAAGAACTCATAAAAAGGAATGCTTCAAAAGTCTCCATAAAAATGGGTGTAGCCGGGACATTGTTGAAGAAAGATGGAAATTGTATGCCTATGATAGGCTCATCATCCACTTCCTGCAGAACTTATCCTGTAGGCAGATCAATAATGATTTATGATTATACGACAAAAAACGAGGCCGACGACTGGGGTCCAATGTATAATTTTGTGTATTCACGATTTGTTGCACAATGCGATGCTGACCAGGATGGCTTTTTCCAGATAACCGTTGACACTGGCAGGTATTCGATTTTTATAAAAGAAAGTGATAAACTATACGCTAACAGCTCAGATGGACAAGGTGGCATTAATCCGATAATTGTCAGTAATGATAGTGTCAGTATCATCACACTAATGTTAGATTATGCTGTTTATTAAGTCGTAAAATCTTGGAAAACCGGGTATAAAAAATTAAAAAACTGCCCATAATACTGATCGTTTTGCTAATTTTCTCATCCTGCCTCGGCGGAATTCGATGAGCTCAGTTCGTCCTATTAGCTTCATTGGGCTCCTCTTGACGATAGTTGCAAGCAGTATCATTCAACCAAATACCGTTAGCATAAATAAGCCTGCCATTGACTGATTAAAATCCGTTTACTAAAATGACAAAATTTATTCAGACAAACTTCTGACCGTTTTATACTCCTTTGGTATGATTATTGTTTTACTTGCAATAAACCAAATCCTGAAATCATGAAAAAGAGCCTCCTTATCTTTGTGACCTTTATTCTGATATTAAGCTGTGAAAAAGTTGATAAAGTATGTAATTGCAGCAATCCGCTTGAAGACCTTCCATGGCTTAAGGAAATAAAAGCTTCATTTACAAATTGTACTTGTCAGATATCAATCTTCCAAGCCGCCTATAATAAACAAACAGTATTCTATTCTTTAATGAATGACCCATTATGTAATAGTTTTCAGCAGATTAACCTATATGATTGCTCAGGAAATAATATAAATACTTTTAATTCCACTGATCAGGCCTTTGATAACGAAGTGACAAATAAAAAGGTAATATACATCTGCAAGACAAATAAATAAAAACTCTCCGCTAATCCGGGATACTAAATTTAAGGAATGATAAGGAAGCTACCTTAATGGAAGATAATTTACTTTTAATGATGTAGAGAAAACAACCTGAATTTGCAACACAGGCTTTATTACAAAAACCGTTTATGGTTTAGTCCTAAAACCGGATGAGAATGAAACCGTTTCAGTAGAGTTTTTGTACAAAGAGTTATTTGTTTAATGCCGAGATCCAAACAAAAGGAGAAAATCCAAATGAGGCTTAGATAATAAGTCCGTTTAGAACTGGTTAATGATTATTACAAACTTATAGAGACTCAGTTTTTCTTTGGTGACGATAAACAGAATATAAGTATGGGATTTCAATAAAAAGACTGATAATTAAATATTGTTCTGAATATCTTTGATGTAGGCCAAGATTTAAACTATAATTCTGTGAAAAAATTTATTTTAATCCTTCTGTTTACCCGTTTAAGTATAGTTGCTTATAATCAGGTTATTAAAGGGAATGTTCTGGAGAATAAAACTAATATTCCCATTATAGCAACAGTCTATTTTAACGGAACATTTGCCGGGACTTTGTCAGATCTGAATGGGAATTTTGAATTGGACATTTCAAAAAATGCTTCAATGCCATTAACTATAAGTTCTATAGGATATTATTCTGTCACTCTGACGGATTATTCGACTGATAAACCGTTAATCGTTTATATGACACCCAAAGTATATGAAGTGAAGGAAGTTGTAATTGCTTCCAAATCCCTTGCCAGAAGAAGAAAAGCTAATATGAATTTGTTTAAAAATATATTTCTTGGAACAACAGTAAACGCGCGGAAATGTAAAATAAGTAATGAAAACGATATTACTTTTAATTATAACTCCGATCATGATACTCTGAAAGCTTTTGCTTCAAAGCCAATCCTTATTAACAACGGTGCACTGGGGTACAAAATTACCTATTATCTCGATAAATTTGAGTATTGTAAAAAAGACAGGTCTATGTTTTTTGCAGGGAACATGATCTTCAATGAAGACTTGGGAATTAGTGAAACACAGGAGCATCTTTATGAAGAAACAAGAAATGAAGTTTATCGGGGATCGAGAATGCACTTTTTCAGGGCACTTTGGGCTGATGACTTAAAAACAGCGGGATTTAAGGTCAAAAATTCAAGTGGCAGAAATCTCAACTATAAAGACATTGTAGAAGATACTCCCGCGGATTCGCTTAATAAAAACACAAAATTTCTTAAATACTCTGAAACCCTGACCATACTATATAGTACAAGATTATCCTGGATTGTTTTTCTTAA
This sequence comes from Bacteroidales bacterium, assembly GCA_003157015.1. Taxonomy (GTDB): domain Bacteria; phylum Bacteroidota; class Bacteroidia; order Bacteroidales; family VadinHA17; genus LD21. Next base: position 3,594 of record PMIJ01000228.1, on the reverse strand, counting down.
AGAGAAAGTTTACTTTGACAAAGACGGATATTTTGATCAGTCCAAAAGAGGCATAAGCTGGGAAGGTGAAATGATGAATCAGCGTGTTGGAGATATGCTTCCATATTCATTTAAAAAAACAGAGTGATTGTATTCACCAGCATGAAAAATGTGCATTCTTTTAAAGACATAAGACTATGAAAAAATTATTAATTCTCCTAATCCTGATATTAGGTTCAAACCTATTTGCACAAACAGATTCCACAGAAAAGGCCATCCTCTATAAAAAGATGCTGGACAAGGAGATAATACAAGCCGAATTCTCAAGAATAGCAATGAAATGGAACGAGACAATAAGTGAATTAAAGAAATATCCCGATTTGCCTTTTGATAAAAGCGAACAGGTTCATTATTCATTTCTCAACAAATTTGTGAATTTTAATAAAGAAAAACTGTTTAACCGAACTCTGGAATGGCTGACAATAAATTATGGGTTAGTTCCTTCCTACATATATTCTAACCTGGAAGACGGAAAGATAATTTTTAGAAACAGTTTAAATCTTAAAACCGGAAGTACCTGTAATTTTACTACCGTTATTTCAATAAAAAATGAGAAAATTTTAATGGAATATCTCGGCATTGCATATCAAACATTTTACGAGGGTCATTATTCCGACGATTCATGGATACCTGACAAAACCATAACTCTGGATATCAATCAGGTTTTCCCGATAATTTTAAGAAAACCAACGGAGTGGAACTTATATTTAAATATGCTTAAGACCACAAGCGAACTATTCAGTACTGAGACCAGAAACCTATATGATTACATCTTAAGTTATGATTCCTACTATTTGTTTTAGTGTATTTTGGTTAAATCCGATTCATCAGGGGGTGTCTTGCAATCTCCTTTGCACAAATATTACTTTAATCTTTACACTGATTTGTTTGGCTGCGCTGGGGCAGCCGCAAAAGACTGAAGTTTTAACTCTGGAAACTTTTCACTTTGTATTTCCAACCCACGATGTGGCAACGCCTACCTAAAAAGAAAAGATAGATGTCCTTGAATTTGAATACATTCCAGTAATAAAATCATATAAATGAAAAAATATTTAAGCAACGACTTTGATCTTACAGCGTATGTAAATGTAGCTGATGAATGCTCAGTCTGGTCGGCACCTTTTGGTCTTAAACTCCTTGAATATATTGATTATAAACAAAATATTTCAGCCATCGATATTGGATTCGGAACCGGATTTCCTTTAACTGAGATAGCTCTCAGACTTGGAGAAAGTTCAACGGTTTATGGAATTGATCCATGGTCAGAAGCAATTGAAAGGGCGAAGAAAAAAATTGACTACTATCGTATAACAAATATCAAAATCTTTGAAGGGGTTGCGGAATCTATTCCCCTAAGGGACAATTCAGTGAATTTAATAGTAAGCAATAACGGCATAAACAATGTCAGGGATATTAATCAGGTAATAAAGGAGTGTTCCAGAATTATAAAAAAGGGCGGGCAATTTATTCAGACAATGAACCTGGACAAATCTATGTTTGAGTTTTACGGACAATTGGAGAACATATTATCTGAAATGAATATGAGGAAAGAGATCAGCCTGATACATAATCATATCTATGAAAAAAGACGCCCTCTCGATGAAATGATTTCAATGATTCAGAGTCATGGTTTTTTAATCAAGGATTTAGAACATGACCAGTTTAATTACAGGTTTTCCAATGGCACAGCTATGCTGAACCACTATTTTATCCGTTTAGCATTTATGGATTCGTGGATTAAGATACTGCCTGAGAATAAACTGGAACAGATATTTGATATAATTGAAACGCGGCTTAACGATCAGTCTAAAATACTGGGAGGTATAAAACTTACTATTCCTTTTGTCTTAATAAATACGATAAAAAAATAGATCATTTCCTGTTTGCGAATCATCGGAACTAACAGCATAAAACTTTGTCTGCGGATTATATTAAATTAAGTCGTAATGGTTAAAACTTAAACTAACAAGATTGGATGTAGTTGAATAAATTATAGAACTGAAGCTATTGAAGATGGCATTTAATTTCACTGAAACTTAATTTGCCGGTAAAAATTGCACGTTCACCTAAAAACCATTTTGACATAAATTGAAATGAAGTATTTTCACGTAAATAAAAATCTGGAATGAAAAAATATTCTGTCGGATGTCTTATCTTTCTTTCTGTTCTTGCCAAAGGCCAAATTGTTTCTGTCCCTGAATCTGATTTGCATGCAAGTGAGCGATTACTGCAAGACTTTATTTCTTACGATTCCTTGTATGTAAAAAAAAGGAGTGAGGCAGCCATAAAAGCTAAAATCCTTGCCAAAAAAGTATTTGAATTAGAAGCCAAAGGTTATAACACCTCCTGCGTTCATCAGATATTATATGAAGCCGGATCACTTTTGTATTCCTCTGCCGATTTCGCTCTTATAAACAAACGATTGAATGAACTGGAAGCAGCCATTTCAAATCCTGAAGCACAAACTAGTATCGGAGTAAAAGATTCCGCTGACGATAGTTACGGGAGATGTTATAATGAATGGTTTCTGAAAGTGGTTGCTTCTTATAACCAACTCGAAAAAACTGCCGGCGATAATCCTGCACCTCATCCGCTTCCGCGATTTTTAGATCGGATAAATACCCCTGAAAAACTGGAGAATTATCTCACTTCAATTTCTGTCTCCGACATCAGAAAAACTGGTGTTGATAATGACCGGGAGTATAATGAAATGCATGCTACATTATTAGAGATGATCATCAAAGGCAGTCCTCAGAATTATACTGTTGATTCGACCTTTAAAAAATCATTACTGAACATGTTGTTCAATAAATTGCGAAATCCCGTAACAGGTTGGTGGGGTGAAAGTTATATACGTAACGGGCATATCGAATTTGTTGACAATTTAAGTACAACATTTCATACTATATCCTATCTGAAGGGAAAAGTGCCTGATATGGATAAAGTAATCGCCACACTTTTTGTTGTTAAAAATGTTCCTTACCCGGTCGGATGGTTGTGGAAAAATGAATACTGGAATCATAATAACATGGATGTAGTCACACTTTTTAAGTATGGCTGGCATCAGGTAAATGATCAGCAACAAAATGAAATGAGTTATGAAATTGATAAAATGCTTCAATGGTGTTTAACTGTTTCATTACAGCCCGATGGTTCTTTTAAAGCTATACCTGAGGACAGCTCGATAGAAGAAGCACAGTACTATGGCATATCATTTTTAGCCCGCATTGGATATTTTGATAAATCGCAACGTTTCTGGACAAACAAGGAATTTCCTGAATCAGTTACTATAAAAGAAAAATTAATTTCATACGTAAAGCAACATAAAAACACAGGAGGATCTGGAGGTGATTATTACAAAGGGGCACTTGAAGCTTTAGGTTTTAACGACTCAAAGTAAAAACACATCAGGTCGCTTATTAGCTTATAGCCTGAGTTATTGCAATTGGATCCCCGCGAGCTCATTGGCTTCGCCTAGCCCTTCGCCAAGTGGCGGATCGGTTATCAGGGGCTTGCTGCAGAGTCAGTGAGCATTAAGAATTTACCTTAGGGGAT
>PMIJ01000156.1 GCA_003157015.1 Bacteroidales bacterium | reverse complement strand
CCATTGTAATAAACCCTGTCATTACCTGTCTGTCCCCATGATGCACGAAGCTTAAAGTCATTTATGAAAGAGATGTTGTTTTTCCAGAAGTTCTCGTCGGACATACGCCATCCGGCAGATACACCCGGGAAGAACCCGAACTGTTTACCTGGTTTGAACATGTAGGAACCATCATACCTCATTAAAAGCTCGATCAGATATTTTTGATTAAAGTCATAGTTTAAACGACCGAAGTAGCTCTCACGGGCATTCTGGTCTGCCCAGCCACCGTTTGACATATTTATGTCAGCAGCGCCTGCAAACATCTGCGGAATAGCGGATGTAACAAAGTTCTTTCTGAATTCATTTCCATAGTTATTCTCACCATACTGGCTTTCTGTACCGGCCATCAGTTTGATATGGTTTCTTTCGTCTATGCTCGTTTCATAGGTGAAGTAAGCGTTAAAGGTCTTTTTACCACCTTCCTGCCAGTTCTCTGTAAGTTGAGGGGAAGCATATCCTCTCAAATTTTTTACAAGTACCGGAATACCATTAGCATCTTTTGTGATTCCATCCCAGGAATAAAGATACCATGGGGTATCGAATTCCTTATCGAAGTCGAATGTTTTATCATATGAACCATTAGCAACTAAAGTCAATCCCTTTATCCATGGGATGTTAATAGTCAGCCTCAGGTTACTCTCCATATTATACAGACGGTCCCTGTTAAATCCGGTAGCATCGGTAACGGTAACAGCTGAGTTCATACCGTATTCAATATCGGGTCCGGGATCACCATTTGGCCACCATGCCTGCATTGTGGGTTTCCCTCTCATGAGCATACGGAAAATGTTTCCCTCACTTACAGTTGGGAAGTTCCTGTCTTCCTGGCGTCCTGCAATATCTAATGCAATGCTTATATTATTCGTGATCTTTCCGTCGATGTTGCTGCGGAAATCATACTGTGTAAAATTGGTTCCACTGTGTTTGTAGTAAGCATCTTCATAGTTACTCCCAAAAGAAAGATAGTATTTCATTTTTTCGGTTCCACCGGAAACAGATACGTTTTCTCTATTCTGTGCCGACCATGGTTTGAAAACTGCTTTAAACCAGTTGGTATTGGGGTGTCCCCACGGATCGGATCCGTCACCAAACTGTTGAATATCCTGAGCTGAATATACCTGATTACGTCCGCCTGCAGGATTTGCATAGTAAGAAATCTCATTCTGAATAGTGGCATAAGTTGCGGCGTCGGCCATTTTTGGAATAACGTCCGGCTGGTTATAGCCTACGTTCCAGTTTACTGTAATCGTCGGTTTTCCAAGCTGACCACGTTTGGTGGTAACCAGGATAACGCCGTTTGCAGCCTGGGTACCATAGATAGCTGCAGATGCATCTTTCAGAACAGTAAAGCTTTCGATATCACTTGGGTCAATACGCTCAAGTGAACGATGAGGAATTCCGTCGACAACTATGAGAGGTGAGTTATCACCCAATGTGTTGGCCCCACGAATTGTAATTGTAGTTCCGTCTTCGCCCGGTTCACCACTTGTCTGAATGGCAGTAAGACCCGGTATTTTCCCAACCAGACTATTGGTCAGGTTAGTTGTCGGTGACTGTTTCAGGGTTGAACCATCGACAGAGCTGACGGCACCGGTTAAAGTAGCTTTTTTTGCTGTACCATACCCGATAACCACAACTTCGCCCAATTGTGAAACTTCAGCTTCAAGGGCAACGGCCACAGTTATTTTTCCGCCCAGGGCAACCTCTTTGGTTACATACCCGATAAATGATAACACCAGGGTTGCATTCGGGTCGTTTACGGTTACCGTAAAATTACCGTTTACATCGGAAATAGCTCCGGTGATAGTTCCTTTAACAAGAATATTTACACCAGGTAATGGCTGGTTGTTTGACGCGTCGGAAATAGTCCCGGAAACTTTGATTTGCTGCGGGGCAGCAACAGTTCCCGTGGTATTATTACCGGAAGGATTTTCTGTAGCGAACGAATAGGCAGGAAGTGCCAATCCGCAAAACAGAAGCATAGTAACAATTTTCATAGTTAGTAGTAACTTTTGAAAATTCACATTTGGCTTTAACAGCCAGATGCAGTTGTTAGTTTTTTTCATACTGTTACACTGTTAGTTAGTTAATAAATAGTTGGAATTAGGATTATTAATAATTATTCATAGAAAAATAATTTCGTTTCAATTAGCAAGTGTAAAATTTACACTTGCTAATTTACAAAAAAAAATATCATGCCCTTAAATAACATTTCGTTTTTGGTCTAAGTCTTATTTGTCGTATTCCGATTAGGTAAATTATGATGCAATATAGTAAGCGATATTTAAAAAAACAAATTTTTTAATAAATTTAGTTCTCTTTTTAAAGAATTAAATTCCGGCAGGATTATTTAACTTCAGCATTCCCGGCTTTTTCATCAAATTCACATACAACCCGGAGCCCTACATTAAAACAATCGGAGTACCACCAGATACTCTTCGGCATCTGCGGGTCGGTCTTCAGCCATGAGGCTGTTCTTGTATAATCGCGGGCAGAGCTTCTTACTCCTGATGCAGGACTTAAGAATGAACCTCCACGCACAACATGTTCCGTTCCCTGCTGCGGACCCTTTGGATCTTTTACAATTCCCCGCGGGTATAGTGAGTAGGTATCAGGCTGATACCAGTCGGAACAGAATTCGGCGACATTGCCTGCCATATTCCTTAATCCGAAAGGATTAGGCCTTACCCTGTCGGGCAGTTGCGTTTTCGTTGGGCTATTACCTTTATATATTATATAGGTATTGATAATAGTTGTATCGTTTTTCGAAAGTTTTGCTTTTAATCCGGTTTTCTCAAACTTTTTTGGATTACCCGGAAAGAAATAAGGACCCAGTGTACCTCCTCTGCAGGCATACTCCCACTCTGCCTCTGTGGGAAGACGATAGGTTTTACCGGTAACTTTACTTAACCATTTGCAATAAGTCTCAGCAGCGTGGAATGAAAAAGAAATTGCGGGTCTCTTACCCAGCCCCCAGCCCTGGTCAGGTTGTCCGTAAGGAGGTGTAGCGCCTGAAATTGCATCGGTCTCTGATGCCTTTTTTGTTCTTAAGCCTTCTGTATCTGTTGATCTGCCTTCGGCAGCAGTCTGAACATAGAACGCCAGATACTCATCCCACGAAACCTCTATTTCTGCCATGAAAAACGGGCTCAGTTCAACTTCTCTGACAGGACCTTCATCCTCTTTTCTGAAAGGCTCTGTAGCCGGACTCCCCATTTTGAAAGTTCCACCCGGGATAGCCACCATATTGAAAGATATCGCAGATTTAGGTATCCGTTCAGTGAAATTTTTAAATCCGTCAACTTTTGCAGGTTGTGTAAATATCTCTTTCGCTGCTGAAGATGTATTTCCGAACGTGGAATTGCTTCCATGAGTATATCCTTCGATAAAGTGTCCCGCATTCAGGTGACAGTTAATGCAATTAAGTTCGTCTGTCTTTTTTGTCTGCGTATAATAAAGGTGTGCATCCTCCCCTGCTTTGGAAAGTTTTGCAGGAAAAAGATTCGAATGACAATTAATACAACTGCTTTCATAAACATAACCGCGGGCAACTTCAAGACGACCCTTATCGTCCCAGTTAAACGAAGAGGGACTTTTTGTCCATTTGCTCCAGAGATCACGTAAACCTGTTTTTGCTTTTGACATAAAATACCCTCTCCCTGTTGGAGGAAGATGGCATTCGACACAACCAATCCTGTAACCCGATCGTGTATCATAATGGACGGATTTTTTCCATGCGGCGTCAGCCAAAGGATGAATATGACACGATATACAATATTCATTAGTTGATGTCATATGCAGAGCTTTTCCTCCTCCCAGAATGATCAAAGCTCCCACGATAAGCCCGGGTAAGAACCATAATAGAAACCGTTTCATAGATCAGATTTAGCGGGGTTCAAGATAGAGAAATATCTGATAATCGACACAGGTATTGATCACTTTAAGGAAAAAATCTAAGAAGATAATATAAGCACTTAAGCCATCTTTTCTATTGACCTCTCCCCAATCCCCCGCCGAGGCGGGGCAGGCTCTCCCCCTCCCGATAGCTATCGGGAGGGGGAAGAGGTAATAAAGTAAAGGGAAGGTAATTAGGGGTGAGGTCATTAGATTTTCAGTATTTTTGCAGGCAAATCCATGCTCCATGAAAAGATTACTAATTATCATTATATGCTTTACATTTAGCCTCACTCTTTTTTCACATCCCTGGAAACCAAGTCATTATGTAATAATTGACACAGATGCAGGAATCGATGACATAAGAGCTATAGCCATGCTTCTTGCATCACCCGACGTAAGGGTTCTGGCAATCACAGTATCGCCCGGGGCTCTAAGTGCGGAAAATGCATATCTAAAGGTAAAAAGCCTGCTGAATTCTTTCTGGCACGAAGGAGTTCCTGTGGGAATAAACAGAACGTGTGATTTTAAATCGCCTGACTTCCTTGTAGCCTTAAATACAATATGGGGGAATGAGATTGGAATTGATTTACTAAATGCTCCTGATTGTGTCAGTGTTATTAAAGGAGTATTGTCTGCAGAAACTACAAAAGTCAGTTTTATATGCCTCGGAGGCATGTCCACCGTTTCATTGGCCATGAAGGAGATTCCAGTTTTCAGGCAGCAGGTTAAAGAGATTATATGGAGTTCTAACGGAACAAATGATAAAAAATCTTTTAATTTCCAAATAGATGTACCTGCAGCCGAGAAAGTTATAAAAGGTAATATTCCTTTGAAATGTATAACTGGTTTTGGCAGGGAGATTTTTTATGATGAACAGATGATAAATAGAATTTCCCTGACACCAAACGTTTATGCAGGTGCGGTTTCAGATTTCTTCAAAGCTGAAGCAGGGAAAAATCACTATTTTTCGTATTCAGCAACAGATGAGATGGTACCTGTATTTCTTCATTATCCTGAACTTTTTCAGCATGATACGATAGCTGATGATTTTGTATGTCCGCCTGGAAACACCGCTTTATTGAAAGAGAGCGCTCTGAAGATCCTTTCAGGAGAAACCGTTGCAAAAAACCAGGTTATTAAGACTTTCCCTTCTGATTCCACTTTTTATTCTACAGATGTTGAACCATTTGTAGCTGAGATTATCAGGAAATACGGTATGGATGAATGGGTGTCATCAGTAATCACCAACGAACTTCACCGTCATCTGGGTGTCTTTTCTATTATAGGTGTTAAAATGGGAATCAGGGCAAGAGAATATTTCGATACAGGAGTTGACGAATTCAGTACAATTTCATTTGCAGGTTCAGATCCTCCTCTGAGTTGTATAAATGATGGCTTGCAGGTAAGTACCGGCTCGACTCCTGGTCATGGTTTACTGACAGTAATAAACGATCCTCCTTCTTCACCAAAGGCTGAATTCAGGTATATGAACAGAAAGATTCGTCTGACGCTTAAACCGAAGATTGCAGATAAGATTGTTTCCGACCTGAAGGAGATAAATTTTGTAAATGGACTCGACAGTAATATATATTGGGAACTCGTCAGGAAGAATTCACTCAAATACTGGCGTGACCTTGACAGGCATGATATATTTATAATTGAAGAAGTCAATAAATGATAATCTTTAGAAGCCATAAAGGCTGTAGAGGCCTTAAAGGCTCTGTGATGTATTTTGTATAATGATATTATAGCTTTTACGCATTTACTGCTTTTAAAGCATTAATTTTCAGACCCGGCAATAATGATTTCAATAAAATTTTTCTTCCGGAATAAAAAATATTTTGCTTCCGCTTTCCTCTATTCCTGCTTCAGTCTTATTTTCAGTACATGGGTAACCTATATCCCGCATATTGCTGAGAAAATCGGAATTACCGAAGGCCGGATTGGCAAGGCTATCTTTTTCATTGCACTGGGTGCATTTTTCATGATACGCATTTGCAGGCACTTAATAGACAGGATAGGTGTCGGCAGGTACACATACTTTGCATTGCTGATATATTGTATCTGCTTTTTCGGGCCATTTCTGGCATTCAATTATGTTTCACTTTGTATCAGCCTGTTCATCTTCGGAGCGGCAGGTTCATCATATGGAATTTCATTAAACTCCCTGACTGCAACCATCGAACAAGAGGAAGGAGTGTACATTATGTCGGGAAGTCATGGATTCTGGAGCCTGGGTGGCATGATTGGCTCTGCAATTGGAAGCTTCATTGCTGCATCAGTTCATAATCCGTTATTGCATATTTCTGTTCTTGTCATCCTGATACAAATTATACAGTTGAGATTTAAGTCACAATATTTTTTCAGGAAAGGGAAACATACACCTAAAGAAAAGCACGAACATAACGGAATCATGCCACTATTTATCATAGCTCTTGTGGGACTGGTTGTCATGGTGTCTGAAGGAGCTATTGCCGATTGGAGCGCTCTATATTTAAAGAAGATAATACTCCTGAATATTAAATATATTGGATTTGGTTATTCAGCTTTTTCTCTGGCGATGATGATAGGCCGTTTTACAGGTGACTCATTAAGTAAAAAACTTGGCTCCTGGCAGCTGATCACATATTCGAGTTTAATCGCTATTATGGGATTCCTGCTTGTTCTGATACTGAATCCTTTTTTTGCCATAGCCGGGTTTTTTACAGTAGGACTTGGCTTTTCAGTTATTGTACCTGAAGTATATCGTCTGGCTTCAAATGTTGATGGAGTAAAAACTGCCGATGGTGTTTCATTCATTGCCGCTACCACGAATATAGGTTTCCTGGTGGGTCCGGCATTGTTGGGCTTCATAGCAGAGTTGAGATCACTGCATATGAGCTTTATTGTGCTTACCTGTTGGGTGAGTCTGGCTTTTTTTATTGCTTTCTGGAAATATAAAAGGAAGAATTAAATCCCCTATTGTTCATTTCTTTTGCTCCTCCAAAAGAAATGAACCAAAGAAAAAGAGGCCGGAAATGCGAACTTCAATCAAAACGGGCGTCTGCTACACTTGCCATATCGACGCTACCGTTTTGCCTGAAGTTCGCACCATTTCCGGATTGCCCACGCACCTCTGATTAAAATATTTAGTGAAATTAATATTGATCATGGGATTTGAATGACCTAAGAGAATTTTCTTTGGTTACTTTCTTTGTTTCAAGACAAAGAAAGTAAAAAGGACTTATCTATTTATTGTATTCATCAAAGAAGTCATTCCCTTTATCATCAGTAATAATAAATGCAGGCATATTCTCAACACGAATCTGCCGGATTGCCTCCATGCCGAGTTCTTCGAAATCAATAACCTCCACCGATTTTATATTTTCAGCAGCCAGAATAGCTGCCGGTCCCCCGATTGAACCAAGGTAAAATCCGCCATGTTTTTTGCAGGCTTCTATCACCTGTCTACTGCGGTTACCTTTTGCCAGCATAATCAATGATCCTCCAAGGCTCTGGAAAAGATCAACATATGAATCCATTCTTCCTGCCGTTGTGGGGCCAAAGCTTCCTGATGGCATCCCTTCCGGTGTTTTAGCCGGACCGGCATAATAAACAGGATGTTCTTTAAAATATTGAGGCATCTGCTTTCCTTCATCCAGCATTTTTTTAATCTTAGCATGGGCAATATCTCTTGCAACTATCAATGTACCTGTCAGATTCAGTCTTGTCTTAACATGATATTTAGTCAGCTCTGCCAAAACATCTTTCATAGGACGATCCAGGTTGATATCAACCGGCTTTTCAAGCTCAGGAGCTTTTGCCGGCATGAAGCGGGCAGGATTCTTTTCAAGCTCTTCAATGAAGATACCCTGGTCCGTGATATGCGCTTTAATATTCCTGTCAGCGCTGCAGCTCACTCCAAGGCCGACAGGGCATGAAGCGGCATGCCGCGGCAACCTTATTACCCTTACATCATGGACAAAATATTTCCCTCCGAATTGAGCCCCGACACCGTATTCATGACAGATTTTTTCAATTTTCTTTTCCCACTCAATATCGCGGAAAGCACGTCCGGCTTCATTTCCTGTAAGCGGCAGCTGGTCAAGATATCCTGCTGAAGCCTCTTTGACCGTTTTAAGTGTGGCTTCAGCGGAAGTACCGCCTATTACCAGAGCAAGATGATAGGGAGGGCAGGCTGAAGTACCCAGATCCATTATTTTCTCCTTCACAAATTTGACAAGCGACTCTTCATTCAATAATGACTTTGATTGCTGATACAGAAATGTTTTATTTGCAGAGCCACCACCTTTGGTTATAAAAAGAAACTCATATTTACTACCGTCGGTTGCATAAATATCTATCTGGGCAGGGAGGTTTGTTCCGGTGTTTTTTTCTTCAAACATTGAAAACGGAACTACCTGCGAATATCTGAGGTTTTTTGTTTTAAAAGTTTCAAATATGCCTTTTGAAAGGTTTTCGGCATCATTCCCTCCGGTTCTGACATTTTCTCCCTTTTTACCGATAACAATTGCAGTACCTGTATCCTGGCACCATGGAAGATCTTCTTTCGAGGATATAACTGTGTTTCGAAGCATCATGTAGGCAACAAACCTATCATTATCTGTGGCCTCCGGATCGTCAAGTATTGCAGCAAGCTTTTCGAGGTGTGATGTTCTCAGGTAAAACGAAAGATCAGAAACAGCCTTTCCTGCAAGTATTTCCAGTCCTTTGGGATCTATTTTAAGTATTTTTCTGCCTCCTTCTTCAACCACTTCGACATATTCCTTTGTCAGCAGTTTGTAGGTAGTGGTGTCCCTTTCAATCTGAAACGGTTTCTCGTAAATAAACTCTGTCATAAATATGATGTTAATTTATTAACAATGAAATGATTAATTTGAATTTTCAAAACTTAAACTAAACCTCTATCAAATATAAGAACAAACCAGTCAATAAAATAAAAATTCTGAAAGAAACAATACTCTATAAGTTACACAGAGAAACACAGAGGATTGACTTCGTCGAGGGCTTCGCCGTTCACAGAGAACCACGGAGAAAACGCTCAGTGTAACTCTGTGCCTCCTCTGTGGCCTCTGTGTAAGTTCTTTAAAATTATTTTGATAAAAAATCTTTGAAATCAAATTTATCTCTGGCTCTTATCCCTTTTGGCGTCATCTCGAGAGTACAACACTCAATATGTTCATCATGCTGAAATATCAGGATGTATCCTCCTATGAGAGCCGCAGTCAGAAGTCTTTCCTTTTCTTCTATTGTTTTTAGTGACTCAATATCGTAACTCATGTTCCAGATAAGTGGAATATGGGCAATCGTGGGAATCAGATCTCCTGTATAAACGAGAGTCTTCTCCTTATATTTAATGAACGGGATCATCATACCAGGAGTGTGTCCGAAACAAATCATTACGGAAAAACCCGGGAACAATTCCCCCTCTTTCTCCACAAGATGAAGATGGCCGCTTTTCCCTATCGGATGTATGTTTTCTTCAAGAAAGGAATCCTCTTCACGCAAATTATTCTTAATGGCCCATTCCCATTGTGTTCTGCTAATATGATATGTTGCTTCAGGAAAAGTCAGTTCATATTTTTCACCGCTTTTATCTCTCTTCACTCCTCCTCCGCAGTGATCGGCATGAAGGTGGGTAAGAAAAACATCAGTAATATCTTCGGGCTTGTAGCCACAGTTATCAAGCCCTCCGATTAATCCTTCTCCCCCGTGAAGATTTGCATGGCGAAAAAACTTTTCGTCCTGCTTATCTCCCCATCCTGTGTCGAGCAGGATCACACGACCCGGGGTCTCAATTACCATCGACCTCAGAGTAAGATTAATGAGATTATTTCCATCAGATTTATAAACCCGCGACCAAAGAATTTTGGGAACAACACCAAACATTGCACCCCCGTCGACCTTGAAATTGGAAATATTAAAAAGCTGAAGTTTCATATTTAAACAATTTTACATTAAAACAGATAAAGGTAATAATTGTTGGCATCCACGTGTAACTCTTTGTTTTCTATGTTTATCTTCTTTGTCATTTCTTAATTTCTTATTACACAAAGAGTCACAGACGCACCATGGAAACCAAAGATAAAGGATATAAATATTCCAAATTTTATAATACCTTTCAATCAAAATCAAAGACCCTTAAAAATCATAAAATTTCGAACCATGAAAAAGCTTTTATCATTATTCTTCATTTCGATAATTTCATTCGTTATGATGGCTCAGACAGGAGTGGTTAAAGACAATCTTATTATTCCGAGCAAAATATTAAAGATGGACCGGAAATATGCCATATACCTTCCTCCGGATTACTATACTTCAGAGCGTAGTTATCCTGTATTATACCTGTTGCATGGGGCGGGTGATGATCAGACAGGCTGGGTGCAGTTCGGTGAAGTCCTGACAATTGCCGATGAAGCTATAAAATCGGGAGCCGCAACTGCGATGGTAATTGTAATGCCTGATGCCAATACCGGTAAAAGAGGTTATGTGAATGATGTAAAAGGAGAATGGCGGTATGAGGATTTTTTCTTTCAGGAATTCATGCCCTTTATTGAAAGTAAATATCATATAAAGGCTGAAAAAAGATACAGGGCAATTGGGGGTTTATCAATGGGAGGTGAAGGTACATTCATATACGCTCTTCATCATCCTGAATTATTTTCCGCAGCCTGCCCCTTAAGTGCCGCAACCGGTCCGAAAAATATCGATGATTTGAATAATTACAGGCTCTGGCCCGGTGTTGAGAGTATTGCAGATTCTGTAAAAGAATCATACTTTAAGCGTTATAGCGTACTTAGTCTTATTCAGAATATGCCCGACGATCAGAAAAAAGCTGTAAGGTGGTACATTGATTGTGGTGATGACGATTTCCTTTATGAAGGCAACTGTCTGGTGCATATTGCAATGCGTCAGAAAGAAATACCGCATGAGTTCAGGATCCGCGATGGTGCACATAACTGGACCTACTGGAGAGAATCATTACCAAAAGTGCTGGAGTTTGTGTCGATGGGATTTCATCAGTTTTAGACCGGTTTTGACCTTTTTGCGGCATGTGCGAACATAAGTCTCATCATAATCCTTATCATCTGATATGAAAACCAGTCGGTAAGCTGGAACAGCCATGTTTTGCGCCGGATATATTCCTCAAAGGTTACCTGTCGGCAATCATTCTTAATTATATCCTGAAGAAGCCCCTCAAATTGTTCTGCGAACTGAGAGTCAAGTATATCTGCATTCATTTCCACGCTGCCGTAATCGCTGAGATGGTTCATGTTATAGCTGCCGATTGTGCTCCAGTTGCCATCGACAGTTGCTACTTTAGCATGCAGGTTTGAAGGAAGATATTCATAAATAGATATGTTATTACGAAGAATAAAATCATAAAGAAAATTTGTCGCTCTTTTAACCAAAGGCTCATCTGATTCAGCCGAAAGAACTATCCTGATATCCACTCCCCGGCGACTGGCATTTCTCAGGAGCCTTCGTTCATTTCTTCCCGGTAAAAAATAACTGCCAAAAATTGTCATACGGAACTGTGCGTGCTTAAGGGCTGAACGATAACTTTTCAGTATCTCAATTTTATTCCTGTACCAGTTATTCTGAAGGACTTTTACTTTTATGTTTTCCACAAATTGCTCAGGATAATGCATAGTCTCTCGCGATCTCTCCTTCCTTGAAATAAAAGTTCTGTTCCAGAGTCTCTTGACTATAAAGAGAACATGTGCACATTCAGGACCTTTTATCAGAATCGCAAAGTCGAGCCATTCTTTCAGGCTCGGCTTGCCATGGTAACGGTCAGCAATGTTCATACCCGCGATTATCGCAGTGTCGCCATCAGTAAGCAGTACCTTATGATGAAGCCTCAGACTCAGCTGAAACCCTTTAGTTATCAATTGAGGAGAAAACAATCTGAAGAATATCCCGGCTTTCTCAATCTTATTTATAAGGTCTTTGGAAAAGCTGTTGCCTCCGTATGCATCCAGAAGAAAATAGACTCTGACTCCTCTTTCTGCAGCCCGTATAAGAGCATCAGTTATTCGTCTGCCGGTTTGATCATCATCAACTATATAGGTCTGAAAATGGATATATTGCTTTGCCTCATCAATAGTCTTTTCAACTGCAGAAAAAAAGTTTTCTCCGCTTCGCAGAAGTTCAATTCTGTGACCATCTCTGTAATCGTGTCGTGAAGGAATTTGCATAAGATCAACCGACATTCGTATCTCTTATACAAATATAGAATATTAACCGCAAAGGACGCAAAGATTATACATAAAGGTCGCAAATAACTGAATGACATATCTATATATTTCATGCTTTGCGCTAACTTTGAGCACACTTCGGTTAATAAAATCTTTAACGCAGGTATTTAGGTTATAGGTCTCAGAAGAAAATAGAATGTTAAGAGAAAATATTTACTACTTTTAAACTGAATTTTCCTAAGATTATTAACCATGAACAGAAGAAAAATGATAGGAAGGATTGCAGGAGCAGCCGTGGTGACAGCAGCAACCCCTTTAAACAGTGTTTTTGCAGGAGATGGTAAAGAAACCCTTCATCTGAAAGGGAATATCCATCATTCTGTGAGTCAATGGTGTTACAGCGATATCCCTCTTGAAGAATTTGCCAGAGCCTGCAAGGAAATGGGATTAGAATCCATCGAATTACTGGGTGAAAAAGATTGGGCTGTGGTTAAAAACGCAGGACTGAAATGTGCGGTAGGGTATGCAACCGATTGGGGCATTCCCAAAGGATTTAACCGTATCGAAAACCATGAGAAGCTTATAACTGATTTTGAGAATATGATTCCTAAAGCTGCTGCTGCCTGGGTTCCTAATCTCATATGTTTCTCCGGCAACCGTGAAGGACAGGATAATAATGAGGGAATGATAAACTGTGCAAAGGGATTACGCAAACTAATGCCTTCAGCCGAAAAGTATGGAGTTACCGTTATTATGGAACTTCTGAACAGTTATGGGCATAAAGACTATCAGTGCGATAAAACATCATGGGGATCAGCGCTTTGCGAAATGGTTGGATCAGAGAGATTCAAGCTGCTCTATGATATTTACCATATGCAGATAATGGAAGGGAATATTATTGACACAATCACCAGATATATCTCGCACATAGGCCATATTCATACCGGTGGTGTACCCGGAAGAAACGAACTGGATGAGACTCAGGAACTCTATTATCCTGCAATCATGAGGGCCCTTTTAAAAACAGGCTATAAAGGATTCGTTGGTCAGGAATTTGTCCCCTCTCAGAAAGATAAACTTGAGTCCTTGCGCAAATGCATCCAGATATGCGACGTATAGAATGAGAGTTCATTTCATTGCCATTGGCGGGGCAGTCATGCATAACCTGGCAATTGCTCTTCAAAATAAAGGAAACACTGTAACAGGATCTGATGATGAAATATTTGAACCTTCCAGATCCAGGTTAGACAGGTATGGGCTCCTTCCTGAAAAGCGGATTGTAATTGCGGGCAGTCATGGCAAAACAACCACCACGGCCATGATAATGCATGTTTTTAAAGCCAGGCAAATAAAATTTGATTACATGGTGGGTTCTCAGATCGACGGATTCGAGACCATGGTTGGATTGTCTGATGAAGCAAAGATTGCTGTTTTTGAAGGTGATGAATATCTTAGCTCAGCACTTGATAAAAGACCAAAATTCCTTCATTACATGCCTGATATTGCTGTACTTAACGGTATTGCATGGGACCATAAAAATGTATTTCCGACTTTTGACAATTACACTGATCAGTTCAGGCTATTTGCTGAAAGTATTTCTGAAGGCGGTTCTTTAATATACTTTGATGGTGATCCTGAAGTAAAGAAAATTGCACTTGCAACAAAAGGCGATATTAATAAAATCCCATACAGAGTTCATGGTTACTTTCAAAACAAAATGGGGTTTTACGCTGCAACGCATAACAGGGTTGTTCCTGTAATGATATTCGGAGAACATAATATGCAAAATCTCTCTGCAGCCAGGGAAGTTTGTCTGGCTTCGGGAGTTTCTGAAGATGATTTTTATGAAGCAATAAAGAGTTTTGAAGGAACATCGAGAAGACTTCAGAAACTGAAAGATAATGAAAGAGGGCTGGTGTATCTCGACTTTGCTCATTCACCCTCAAAAGTGAAAGCAACAGTTGAAGCGGTTGCTTCAAGATATCCAAAACGAAAGATCATTGCATGCCTGGAACTCCACACTTATTCTAGTCTAAGCACTGATTTCCTTCCTCTGTATAAAAACACTCTGGCCAATGCTTCATCGGCATTTGTATATTTCAATCCACATGAAATTGAACATAAGAAGCTGAAGTATCTGTCCAAAGAGACAGTAAAGACTGCATTCGGTGGAGAAAATATAAGGGTGTTTGACAATTCCGAAGAGATGTTTTCTTTTATAAAGTCTCAAAATTATTCCTCTCCTGTTTATCTTTTAATGAGTTCAGGTGATTTTGACGGATTTGATATTAACTGGTTAGTGGAGTAGCTGCACATGAACTATTGAAGATTATTTAAGTTAAAATATTTTGCGGTTCAAAAAAAACATCCTTTCTTTGCATCCGCATTTTAAAGTTCTTTACAAGGTCCATTCGTCTAGTGGCTAGGACGTCAGGTTTTCATCCTGGTAACAGGGGTTCGATTCCCCTATGGACTACAATTTTTAGAGTTAGAAGATAATTCATATATATATGGCAAATCATAAATCATCAGAAAAAAGGATCAGGCAGACCGATGTCAGAAAAGAGAATAATAAATATTATGCAAAAACCACGCGTAATGCTCTTAAGACACTTCGTGCAACCAGTAACAAAGAAGAGGCAGCAGAACTTCTTCCAAAATTAACGTCTATGCTTGATAGACTGGCTAAGAAGAATATTATTCATAAGAAAAAAGCTTCTAACCTAAAATCATCAATTGTAAAGCACGTAAGCAGCTTATAATTTTATTCTAAAATATACTGGAGACTGTATCGATTAGGTACGGTCTTTTTTATTTTCTGACTCAAAATGCACGACTCACGACTCACGGTTTTCCTTGAGTCGTGCATCGTGTACCGTGCGTCTTTTTTCAATTTGCAAATTCGGAGCGATTTGATTATATTGCATTTGCATTTCTAAATTGTTGCTGGATGTCTCTAAAAATTACCGACTGGGCCGCGGAGGACAGACCCAGGGAAAAACTCATTCTAAAAGGCACGGCCAGTCTGAGTGATGCCGAACTTCTGGCGATCCTTATCAGTTCCGGGACAAAAAACAAGTCGGCCGTTGATCTTGGTCGCGAATTACTGGGTATTGTTAACAATAACCTGAATAGCCTCGGCAAGCTTACAATTGCCGACCTAAAAAAGATACACGGAATCGGCACTGCAAGGGCTGTTACAATTGCCGCTTCCCTTGAGCTGGGAAGGAGACGCAAACTATCTGAAGTTCAATATGTACCTCAGATCCGAAGTTCAAAAGATGTTGCTGATATTTTTCAACCCTTACTTTCTGACCTTCTGCATGAAGAGTTCTGGATCTTATTCCTGAACAGATCAAATAAAGTGATTAACAGAATGAAACTGAGTCAGGGCGGAATCAGCGGAACTGTTACAGATGTCCGTCTGGTGATGAAAGAAGCAATTGAATGTCTTGCTTCAGGTATAATTGTATGCCACAATCATCCATCAGGTAACCTTAATCCGAGTGAATCAGATTCAAAAATAACTCAGAAAATAAAGGAAGCAGGAAATCTGATGGATATCCAGCTTCTTGATCATCTCATTATTTCTGATAAAGATTATTACAGTTTTGCGGATAATGGGATGCTATAAAGAAACCCCCTGTCCTCCGCCGACAGGCGGAGGACATCACAATGAAGGGGGACTAAATTGTGTAATTATGAATAATTAATCCTGAGAGCAGAAATTATCCCCCCTTCAGGAAGGTTGGGGGACATAGCCGTCAACCTAAGATTTAATTAATTTTAAGGATGCTGAAAATCAATTAAATATGTTTATTCGATTCACTTACTAAGTACTTTGTCTCAGTTGGCCTCTCCCCAAACCCCTCCCCCGAAGTGGGAGGGGCTTTAATTCAGGATAAATGTGTATATTTTGGATGAAAGTATGGGAATAATAAAGAAGGTAATAGAAAAGAACATGTTCTTCGGAGCAAAAGCTGAGTTGTTTTCTCTGGCTTTGCAGATGAGAAAGAATCCGACTGAAGCGGAAAGAGTCATGTGGAAAATACTCAGAAAGTTCCGTCAATCAGGATTTCCATTTCGCCGACAGCATCCAATTGAATTCTACATCGCTGACTTTTATTGCCATAATTTGAGACTTGTCATTGAAGTAGATGGAGAAATTCATACAGAAAAGGAAATTCAAAGCCATGATGAAGGTCGCGCTGGTGAACTGGAAAGATTCGGAATAAAAGTTCTCCGGTTTACAAATAACCAGATTTTGCATGATAGCGATCTGGTTGTTGAAAAGATAAATGCTACTATAAAAGAATTAAATACAACGTCCTGAATGATCTTCCCCCTCTCACATCGGGAGAGGGGGAACGAGGGGGAGAGGCCGGTAAATCAAATTAAACAAAATTCTTAAGTTGAAGGCTACGAGGTTGATGGGCCGGAGTATTTTTTCACTTCACTCATATCCTCACATACTTCCAGTAATTCTGACACAGTTTTTTTCAGAATGGGATGAATCATCTCAGGTGCAATTTCGCAAAGAGGGACCAGAACAAATTTCCGTTTATGCAATAAAGGATGCGGAATTTTTAAATTTTCATTCTCTGTATACAACTCCTCATAAAAGAGGATATCAATATCAATCAGCCTTGATGTGTATCGTTTTTTACCCCTGACTCTCCCCAATAAGGATTCTATCATTTGAATTCTTTCCAATAATCCATTAGGATTCAATAGCGTTTCAACTTTTACGACCATATTAAGGAACATATCCTTTGTATAAAAACCCCATGATTCAGTTTCGTAAACTGATGAACTTTTCAAGATCTGTCCGATAAACTCCTCAATTTCTGCAAGAGCATTTTCAAGGTTGTTTTCTCTGTCTCCAAGATTTGTTCCTATACCCAGAAATACATTCTTCATTATCAAATCAATCAGATATCAAATGTATCAAATACATGTATACCTTTATGAATTCGTTTTGTTTTTATATATTTAAAATTCATTCCATTAATATGTTTTAGAAAATGAAAAACTTTCTCAAATACACACTTGCAACCATAACAGGAATAATAATTGCTTCTGTTATTTTCTTCGTTGTTATGCTTGCAAGCTTAAGCGCCATTGTATCATCGGGTAACAAACCTGTATCAGTGAGTAATAATTCCATTCTGGTACTCAAAGCCGGTGTATCTATTCCTGACAGAGGTGATCAGAATCCGCTTTCCGGAATTGACCTGTTTAATCTTACGCTTTCTCAGGCCCCCGGACTTAATGATATTCTTTATAACATTGAAAAAGCCTCCGGTGACAACAGGATAAAGGGAATCCTGATAGAAAATGGACTTCTTCCCTCTGGCTGGGCAACAACTGAGGAAATCAGGAATGCTCTAATTAAATTCCGAGAAAAAGGAAAGTTCGTTATCTCTTATTCAGATTATATTCTGACACAGGAGTGTTTTTATCTTGCCACTGCCGCTGATAAAATTTATATTAATCCCGGAGCAATGGTTGATTTCAAGGGACTGAGCAGTGAGATAATGTTCTATAAGAAAGCCCTGGATAAGATTGGCGTCGAAGTCCAGGTAATCAGGCACGGTAAATTCAAGGGTGCAGTAGAACCGTTTATTCTCAATAAGCTTAGCGATGAGAACAGGAGCCAGATAAAAGATTACGCAGGATCATTATGGAATCAGGTTATTGAAGACATATCAAAATCGAGAAACATACCTGCGGAACAACTTAACAGGCTCGCTGACAATCTTGGAGGAAACCTGGCATCCGGAGCGTATGAAAACAAGCTGGTGGATGGACTTATGTATCGTGATGAACTGTTAGATACGCTTAAAAGCCTGTCAGGAATAAGCAGGGATAAAGAACTTAACCTGATTTCTATGACTAAATACAGTAAGGTGCCGGAAACAAAAACAATATATTCTCAAAAGAATAAAATAGCTGTAGTATACACATCAGGGACTATTGTGACCGGTAAAGGAAACGATACAAATATAGGTGGAAATTACTATGCCGATGTGATTAGAAAAGCAAGGATCGATACTTCAATCAAGGCCATTGTTTTGAGAGTTAATTCACCGGGTGGAAGCGCGACTGCTGCAGATATCATTTGGCGCGAACTAAGCCTGGCGGTCAGGGTAAAACCAGTGGTTGTATCAATGGGTAATTACGCAGCTTCAGGGGGATATTTCATTTCTGCTCCAGGCTCAAAAATCTATGCCGATCCGATGACTATATCAGGTTCAATCGGAGTCTTCGGCCTGGTTCCTAATGCCGGAAAATTACTTGAGGATAAGCTAGGACTGACCACTGAAACAGTAAATACAAATAAAAATTCAGATTTTCCTACAATTCTCAGGCCCATGAATACCTATGAAAAAGAAATAATGCAGATGAGCGTTGAAAAGATTTACAGAGATTTCGTAGGGAAAGTAGCTTCCGGAAGAAAGATGAGCATTGAATCTGTCGACAGCATAGGACAGGGCAGGGTATGGAGTGGAACCGGCGCTTTGAAAATTGGGCTAGTCGATGAAATAGGCGGGCTAAACGATGCTATAAACAGCGCAGCAAAACTTGCCGGTATCAGATCCTTTTCAATAAAAGAATTACCGGTACTTGAAGACCCTTATACAAGAATTCTGAACCAGCTTACGGGCGAAATAAAGCTTAGTATCCTGGAAAATGAACTTGGAGAATCGGTTAAGTATTTTAACCTTGTTAAGGAATTAAAAAATATGTCGGGGGTACAGGCACGACTACCATATTTTATTGATATACATTAATTAAAGTTTGGAGTGACTAAAGTGTGAAGTGACTAAAGTTAAAAGAAGATGAATATCAACATTCTCAGAATAACTTCATGAATTCCAGGCACTTTAGGCACTTATCTAAGAAATGATCCATTTTAAAAGTATATTACTTTACCCTCTTTCACTTCTGTATGGTCTGATAACCGGAATCAGGAACTTCTTGTACGATTCTGGGATCCTTCACTCGGAAGAATTTCACTTTCCGGTTATTTGTGTCGGCAATATTACTGTTGGTGGTACTGGCAAAACACCGCATACCGAATATATCGCAGGATTGCTCAAAGAAAACTTTAAAGTTGCTACCCTCAGCAGGGGTTATAAGAGAAAGACCCATGATTTCAGAATTGCTTCATCAGAAGCTCCGGTTAGTGAAATCGGCGATGAGCCCATGCAGATATTCCATAATTTTCCTGATATACTTGTAACCGTTGATAAAAACCGGGTACACGGAGTAAAAAAAATTCTACAGGAATACCCTGAAACTGAAGTAATAATACTTGATGATGGGTTCCAGCACAGAAGGATAACAGCCGGGTTTTCCATTCTGCTTTCTGATTATGACAGACTTTTTATCAGAGATCATATGCTTCCTTATGGCAATCTGAGAGAAAACAAAGGAAATATGAGGAGAGCCGACATGATACTGATAACAAAGTCACCTGAGAATATCTCCCCTATCCAGAGAAGATTGATTGTAAAAGAAATTGACAAGTCGCCACATCAGAATCTTTATTTTACAACATTCAGATATAAAGCTCCAGTTCATGTTTTTGAAAATATTATTGAAGGAACTCAACCTGAACTCACTGATTGTGACAAATGCAGTATTGTTCTTATAACTGGTATAGCCAATCCCCGGCCACTTATAGAATACCTTCAGAAAACTTACACTGAGATTTTACATCTTTCATTCCCCGATCATTATAATTACAGTGAAAAGGACATTATAAATTTTTCTTCAGCTTTTAACAATCTGAGGTCGGTACGAAAGTATCTGTTTACAACAGAAAAAGATGCGATCAGGTTACGCGAATTTGCCAATATTGCTGAACCAATGAGATCTGCATTTTTTTATATCCCCATAGAAATATATTTTTTGAATGAAGATAAAGACGAGTTTGATAATCTGATAATTAACTATGTTAGAAAAAATCATCGAAACAACAGAGTTTCTGAAATCAAAAGGGATTATTAATCCTGATGCCGGCATTATCCTTGGAACCGGACTTGGTGAACTTTCCTGTAAAATTAAGAAGCCGATTGAAATCGATTACAGGGATATTCCGAATTTTCCTGTCTCTACAGTCGAAGGTCACGCAGGGAAACTGATCTATGGGGAATTCGGCAGGAAGAAAATAGTTGCAATGAGAGGAAGGTTTCACTATTATGAAGGATATGGCCATGAACAAGTTGCATTACCAGTGAGGGTTCTTAAATATCTTGGAATTAAATGCCTATTTCTCTCCAATGCAGCGGGCGGGGTTAATCCATTTTTCCAGATTGGAGATATTATGATAATTACTGATCATATCAACCTCTTGCCAAATCCTCTGATCGGACCTAACAACGACAGTATTGGTACCAGATTCCCGGATATGGGAGAAGCATATGATAAAGACCTTGTGAATAAGGCAATGCAAATTGCGCAAGAAAATAATATTAGAATTCATAAAGGTGTTTATCTGGCTACCAGTGGACCTACTTTTGAAACACCTGCTGAATATAAGTATTTCAGGATAATCGGTGCTGATGCTGTGGGAATGTCTACAACCCCTGAGGTCATAATCGCACGTCATATGAATCTTCGCTGCTTTGCTGTCAGCGTTATTACCGACCTGGGTGTTGAGGGCAAAATTGAATATACCACCCACGAATCTGTCCAGAATGAGGCAGCTAAAACCGAATCGCGTATGACTACAATTATGACGGAGATGATTTCGACTTTGTAATTTAATAACAGAAGGCTGAGGTTGAGGTTGAGGCTGAGATTGAGGTTAAGGTTGAGGCGGGGTCCTTTTTAACCTTAGCCTCTAATTTCTTATTACCGTGCAGACCTTCTTCCAGCGTTCTGTTTTTCCTGCATCATTATAAAGTGTAATGAGTATGATGTAAATCCCGGTTCTGACATAAGAACCATCATCTGCTGTTCCATCCCAGATAAATGATGCTTCAGCCCCGGTATAAAGATTTGTTGCAATCTTCCTCACATAATTTCCCACTTCATCAAATACTATTATTGAAACAACATTCCCACTCCCATTCAGATTCATCCTTATATTAAGAAAGTCTTCAATGCCATCATTATCTGGTGTTATTTTAGTTGAAGAAAGTGCAACTTTGTCAGAGGCCGGCAGTGTGTCTGTCAAGATCGAATTAGGAGCTCCCGGAGTTCCCCATCCGGAGCTCTCTGTTGCGGAATGCCAATATGCTGATTCACCAGATTTATTTTGAGGCAGAGTCTTTTCAAGGGCAACACCCTCAAAATTTGAAAGAAGCGAAAAATGCATTTTTTCGTTATAAAAAACTTCATCTATTTTATCAAGCTCCCTGTTATAAAGAACAACATGTCCTTTATCATCAGGCATAGAAGGCAAATTTCCGGTCTTAAACAAATACTCTTTATTTGCCGAGAAATATCTTTGCGAAATAATTTCCGGGTCTGTAGTAATTGCATAGTATGAGTGCGGTATTATGCATCTTTTTTCGACTGAAACCGGTGTTATTTCCGAAGTATCACCAGAGGCGTCATTAACTGAAACAAGTTGTAGTCTTGATGCATCAATAATTTTTTCCGAATTATTAAAGAGTTCTATATAATCAGGTTCACCCGGAAATGGATTGAACAGTAGTTCGTTGAACAGAATATCTCCAGGTAAAGCCTGCTCAGACATGCCAAAACTAAAATCTCTTTTTTGAATTCTATTCCCGGCGAAATCTTCAAGTTCTTTTGTCAGGTCAAGCGAATAAGCCCTTGACTTGTTCAATGGAACCGCAAGCTTGATCGAAAAGTCACGGTAGAGAGGGTCAGTTAAATAAATATCAGATATTGTGCTCCCCTCAATGGCAATATTGTTAATTCTCTCAAGCAGATCAAAAACCGGTTCTGAAAACCTAACATGGATGCTCAAACTATCATCGGGAAAAACATTCTGAATTCCATAAAATGAAATATCAGGATTACTTCCTGCAACAGAATTGACTGCACCGGGTGTGCCGCCTCTTTTCGATTTCGATGCAATCCAGTTATTATCGTCGTAAAATGGGAATTGTGAATCTATCATCTCAAGTGACCAGCCTCCATGAGATTTCAGATCATCTTTGTACCAGTCAGAAGAATATTCCACGCCATGAATCAGTGTTCCAGAGCTATCATAAATGCACACAAGTCCTCCACTCACCATAAGAGTCGGAAACTGCTTCATCCCTATAACTCCGCCATATTTAGTAAAAAGCATAGTATCCTGCAATGCGCAGAAAATCAGTATGCCGGCGGACGGGATAGTAATTTCCGGTAAAAGAACACTTTTATCACCAACTGAAAATTTCCATCTTTTCAGATCGAAGTTATATCCGGTTCTGTTTAGTATTTCAATATAATCCTTACCCGGTAACGCAACTTCGGGTAAAGGATCGGCCATGATTTCTGAGATTACCACATCACCTGTCCTGGCCCATACAGGAGTAAACCCTGTTTGTGTATTTTGAGCACAATTGCCTGATTTATCGCATATACTATTTATATTCAGATTATTTAGCTCCCTGTTTATTAGCATTTCAGGAAATACAATGTTGCAGGTCAGGCTACTTATTTTTATAATAGAAATAGCTTTGTTTTCCGCAGAATTGATAGAAAAATTTTCAGGGAACATTGATTGATCAGCAGGTTCCTCATTAAAAGTGAGTTCTACCGAATACTTTCCTGATGCTTTGCATTCGGTGATAACAGGAGCTTCAGTATCGGCATGGAAGTTTCCGTCAATGCTTATGTCATCGAGCCAGAGAAGCCTGTCACGCGTTGAGGTGTATTTATAATAAACTCCAACCCATGCGGCCGTGAATAACTCAATATCCGATTCTGCCGCCTTCCCTGCAAGATCGCCGTTTTGACGGTAAACTGTAAGGGTCCAGGTTCCCTCCGGTGATCTTTCAACAATTATTTTTGTCGCATCATTTATCCCAATGGAGCTCTGCCAGTTAATATGACTGTTTATTACAGTTGTGACCTCTTTCCCTTTTACTTTCCAGAGACGAAGGGTATCATCATAACCTGTCAGGTTAACTCCGACAGCAAAACCATTTGTGTTTCCATCAGGTGACATATTTACCGGGGCATTATCTGACATCAGGAATACGGCCCAGTTATTAGAGGAGGAGGGTTCATATCCATGCCTGACCAGAAAAGACCATCTGGTAAGACCCTCCGACGGATGCAGGTTTTTTAACGGTATACCGATCTGGTCAACCCCAGCATCGGGATTATCGAAGATATGATGCAATGAAAACCTTCCTGAAAGGCTCGCTGTAGTGTCAGCTTTCCAGCGCCCTTCGGTACTTTGAACCCAGTTGACAATATTTCCAGATTCAAAGTTTTCCACAATCTGGCCAAATGCCGAAACAGGCATTAATAAAGCCAGCAAAATAACTTTTTTCATGCAGCGGGACGGATTGAAAAAAAAGTTAATTTTGACAGTTTTAATGTCATAGTAAATTTAAACAATAACTTAAATTATTCCAAATAAAAATGAAAACTGCTGTTGTTGGAGCAACCGGAATGGTTGGCAGGACAATGATGAAAGTACTCGAGGAGAGAAACTTTCCTGTAACTCAACTGTTGCCTGCTGCTTCTGAAAAATCTGTTGGTAAAGAGATTATTTTTCAGGGAAAGCCGGTCAAGGTTATTAGTGTTATGGAAGCAGTTGAAGCAAAACCGGAATTTGCTATTTTCTCGGCAGGAGCATCAACTTCAAGAGATTGGGCTCCTGTATTTGCCAAAAACGGTACTGTCGTAATTGACAACTCTTCTTATTGGCGGATGGACAAAAATATTCCTCTTGTCGTTCCTGAAATAAACAGTCACGTCATAAAAAAGGGAGACCGTATAATAGCTAATCCGAACTGCTCAACTATACAAATGGTAATGGCATTGGCCCCTCTCCACAGAAAGTATAAAATCAAACGGCTGGTAGTAGCAACATATCAATCGGTTACAGGCACAGGAGTAAAAGCCGTTACCCAGATGGAGAATGAAAGAGCAGGTATAAAGGGAGAGATGGTTTATGCACATCAGATTGACAAAAACTGTTTTCCTCACGGAGGAACTTTTCAGTCCGACGGTTATACTACTGAAGAACAGAAGCTACTCGACGAAACAAGGAAAATACTTGAGGATCAGACAATACAGGTAACTGCAACTGTGGTAAGGATCCCTGTTGTCGGCGGACATTCCGAAGCTGTAAATATCGAGTTTGAAAAAGATTTTGACATAAAAGATGTAATTCAACTGTTAAACCAGTTCCCCGGAGTTGTAGTCTACGATAATCCATCAGAGAACAAATATCCAATGCCCGTCCTCGCCCATAATAAGGATGAGGTATTTGTCGGCAGGATTCGACGTGATCTTTCGAGGGAAAAATGCCTGAATCTATGGATTGTTTCGGATAATATCCGTAAAGGGGCAGCCACGAATGCAATTCAGATAGCAGAGTATATGGTGTCTAACAAATTATATTAAAAAACCTCTGTGTAACTCTGTGTCAGTTCTTATATTAGTTACACAGAGAGCCACAGAGAAGACACAGAGAGTCACGGAGCGTTATAATTTCATTCCCCGCTTGAATACAGAAAATCATTGAAAGGATATCTCTTTACGTGTATTTTCTTTACCTCTTCATAAAGAAGTTTACGCAGTTCTTCAATGTTTTCTTTTGTTTTAGCTGATATGAATACTGTAGAATGATGTTTATCTGCAGACATCCATGTTTTTTTCAGATCTGATAAGGAATAATTGTCTTTTAAAACCGGAGTCAGATCATATTCATCTTTCACAGTATAATTGAGTGCATCTATTTTATTAAATGCTATTATCAGCGGCTTTTCGGACACTCCCATATCCTTAAGGGTATTATTGACAACCTTTATTTGTTCTTCGAAGGCTGCATGGGAGATATCAACTACATGAATCAGGAGATCTGATTCCCTTACCTCATCTAGCGTTGATTTGAAAGACTCAATAAGGTCAGTTGGAAGCTTGCGTATAAATCCAACAGTGTCTGAAAGCAGAAACGGGAGATTTCCGATTACAACTTTACGGACCGTGGTATCGAGAGTCGCAAAAAGTTTATCTTCAGCAAACACATCGGATTTGCTCAACAGATTCATAATGGTTGATTTCCCTACATTGGTATAGCCTACGAGTGATACCCTGATCATCTTGCCACGGTTTTTGCGTTGCGTGGCCATCTGGGTATCTATTTTTTTGAGCTGATCCTTTAAAAAAGAAATTCTGTCCCTGATAACTCTTCTGTCAGTCTCTATCTCGGTTTCTCCTGGTCCTCTAAATCCGATACCTCCTCTTTGACGTTCAAGATGTGTCCACAAGCCGGTAAGCCGGGGAAGAAGATACTGATACTGTGCAAGCTCAACCTGAGTGCGCGACTGAGACGTTCTTGCCCGGTGGGCAAAAATATCAAGAATAAGGTTTGTGCGGTCCAGGATACGGCAGCTAAGAGCTTCCTCGATGTTTCTAAGCTGGCTTGGCGTAAGTTCATCATCAAAAATTGCAATATCGATTTTGTTTTCAGAAATGAATGATGCGAGTTCCGTAATTTTACCCGAACCCACAAATGTCCTGGGGTTTGGAACATCAAGTTTCTGAATAAAACGTCTTACCGGATCAGCACCTGCAGTCTGGGTAAGAAATGAGAGTTCCTCCAGAAATTCTTCAACTTCACTTTCCTCCTGCCCGTGATATAAAACTCCAATCAGAATTGCCCTCTCCTGGGGTTTATTTGTTTCAATCATCAATGTTATTTGAAAAATATTACAAATGTAGAGACAAGTCTGAGACCTGTCTCTACCGATATTTTATCATGCAAAAATATAATCGCATGAATTTCCTAATAAATGAACCTCCTATCATTTTGAATTGTCTCCCTGACAACTCTCTTCAGAGGTTCCGAACACCTTATAACCATTTCAATATCAGTTGGAAATGGCACAATTGATGTTTTTGTTCTTTCAAGCTGATTTGAATTAAGCGCCTGGATATCACCCACAGCACGGGATGAAATATTTTCAAAGTTCGATTCAGCCCTGATCGGATCTTTTTTCAGCTCTTTATTAGGATTCATTTGAATTACATCCACATCACCATCAATATGGCATTTCTTAGACTGCACTGTTTCAACAAGTGCGCACTGAAGATTTTTATATTTTGGCGTTTTAATATCATTGCCCAGGGAATCTTGCATTACGTTACCTTTTTTATCAAGAACATATGTAAAACCATCCTGGATCCTTTTTTTAATGACGGAATCTCTTTGCTGGGACTGATCGGGACTTACCCATACCCTTCTGATATTCACATTGACATAATAATCGAACTGAGTATTATCGTTCAGATTTTGTGTATAGTATTCAACCCACTGCGAGTTCAGCCGCGGGAAATCTAGAGCCAGAAGGTCATCCTCAAATTCCTTGGGAAATTTCAGCATTGAGCTATTTTGAATTGAAACAAACACTCTGCTCATACCCCTGAGTTGTGCATCCTGAATTTTATTATCAATCCCTTCATAGTCACCAACATATTCCTTTGCCCTCAGATATTCCGTATATGCCTGCCTGAATGATTCTTTGATGCCGGTTTTCATAAGATCATCAGCATGTGTGTTATAAAAATCGGCGGCTTTGCGTTTTGCATTGACCATGTCGGGCATATAATCGATATATGGAAAATCAACTGTTCTTCCTTTCAGATTCAAGGGAGTAACTGTTCTTACAAGTGACTGTCTGTCGTTCAGTGCTTTGTATACCAGGTATACTTCGTCCCAGCTATTGGGTTTCCCTTCCATTTTTAACATCCCGACTCTTTCATTATCCTGGTCATTAGCAACTTTATAAGCCTGGTTGAGGATATCAATCTGATCTGCATCTTTTGGGTCTTTCCTTAACTGTTTCACAGCTTTTTGAATAGCAGCATCATAGTTTCCTTTTTCGAGTTGTTTTTTAGAGGAACCACAACCCGAAAGCAGGATTGTTAATATAAAAACAAAGGGTAGAACTTTTTTCATACGAATTAAAATTAGTATAGATGCTGATAAAGATAAGAAAAACATTGAAACAGCAGAAATGATAGACTATACCAGGTTGACAAATTATACTAAAAATGGAACCTCAGAGGAATTGAATATCTCACTCTTACCGGTTCTCCCCTCTGAAGTCCCGGAGTCCATTTCGGAGATGCAGAGATAGCTCTCACAGATTCATCATCCAACAAGGGGTCGACGCCTTTTACAACCGTTACATTGCTTACTGATCCATCTTTCTCAACGATGAATGTCAGATATACAGTACCTTTTATCTTCTTATCGATTGCCGCCTGGGGATATGTTGTTCTATTAGCGACCCAATCTCTGAACTTTTCAAGTCCGCCACCTTTAAATGTGGGCATTACTTGTACAAGGACAAATGGGGCATCGGTCTCTGTCCCGTCTTGTCCTTGTGAAAGGTTATCCCCAGTGCCTGTACCAGTTGTAATATCAGATTTCTCTTTAGTAGTCTGATTAAGATATTCGTCAGTTGATAACAGAGCTTTTTCGAGAGGCAGGATGCTATCGACGATAGCAGGCGGAACATATTTAACAATCTCCTCAACATGCACAGCTTGAGGCGGCGGCGGAGCAGGAGGAACATATATCTCCTCTTTAGGAGGCTCAAGCGCTTCCATATTAACCTGAACATAGCTTCTGTTGCCCATCAGAACATTATCAGAATGAGAAGTAAGTACAAAAGGAAGTATCACGGCCGAACTAACAACCACGGAAGCAAATATAATTCCTGTAATAACAACAGAATTATATCTTTTCCTAAGCTGATAGGCTCCATAATCCTTGTTCCGCTCATGGAAAAGAAGATCATCAATATCAAGCCATCTCCTGAGATTATCGTACATTCTTGCTGTAATATAAGCTGTTGAAAATATCTTTTTATCAAACAGTCATCAGGGTATAATTATTGCAAATTTATAATTCAATAATAATGCCATTATACTTATTACCGGGTAAATGTAAGTAAAAGGCAACCCGGAGTTTAAACTATCGCGCAAAATTACAAAATAGTGGCTTTTTGCCAAAACTATAATGTTAAGGAAATCATAAATATTGAGGTTGAGGTTAAGGATGAGGTCAACCTGAACGTATTTGCAACTTTCCATTTTATTATTACTTTTACGAACTCTACGGGGGTTTAGCTCATCCCGTCCCGATAGCTATCGGGAGCTATCGGGAGGCTAGAAGCGAGTGAAAAGTTTTCTTTATATTATTGGGGGTTTAGCTCAGTTGGCTAGAGCGTGTGACTGGCAGTCACAAGGTCAGGGGTTCGATTCCCCTAATCTCCACAAAAGCAGTGACAGGTCAAGACCTGTCACTACTTATCGATCCATTTTTTAAACTCAGCTACTTTCTCACGGCTCACAACGAACAAATCACTTTTTTCCCTATCATTCAATGTAAGCTGCAAACGGCTGGAAGAATAACTGTACATCAGGCTTATGGATTCGATATTGACAATGCATTCGCGGTTAATTCTGAAGAACTTACGGGAGTCAAGCAGGTTCTGTAACTGATCGAGTGAATAATCAACCCCATAGTCTTTCCCATGACTATCATTGAGAAATACATTCCTCTCATTTATATAAAAATGACTGATTTCCGCAACTGGTACCGATTTGTATTTCTCTCCAATTTTAATGAGAAATCTCGATTTATATTGATTCCTGAACTCAAACATAAGCTGCTTAAAGTCTTTTTTAAAAGGATCATTGTCGACAAATAGTTTCTTAAATTTGGCAAGAGCCGATTTAAGCAGGCTGCTATCAATTGGTTTCAGAAGATAATCAATGCTGTTAACTTTAAAGGCTTTCAGTGTATACTCATCATACGCAGTGGTAAAGATAACTGGAGTATCAATTTTGGTTGTTTCAAATATCTCAAAACAAAGTCCGTCATCAAGCTGAATATCCATCAGGATAAGATCAGGTTGAGGCTTCTCCTGAAGTCTGTTTATTGTACCTTCGACAGTTTCAATAACACCAAGTATAGTTAACGAATCATCAATTTCCATTAATAAACTTACAAGCTTATCAGCAGCAGGCTTCTCGTTTTCAACTATAAGGATATTCATAACATCAATGGTATTTTAACAATAAAATCAGCAGCTGTCTCTTCAATAATAAGTACCTTTCCTGTAAGAAGACTTACACGTTGCGCAAGATTTTTCAATCCTATCCGGGTCGATGCTAATTGCAGGGCCATTTTCTGAAGATTATTCTTTACAATAATATGGTCATTTTCAATATATATTGAAATTTTTAACGGGCTTTCCCTTGTCGCCTTATTATGTTTTACTGCGTTTTCGACCAGTATCTGAAGTGAAACAGGAAGGATTTTATACTTTCCAGAATCACCGATATTAACTTCCATCTGAATTTTGCCATTATCACGGATTCGATGTAAGTAGAAATAATCCCCGATGAAAACAAGTTCTTCGCTCAGGGGAACTCTGTCTTTTGAACCATTCTCAAGAATATAACGATAAATTGCTGACAATCTGTGAATAAATTCTTCAGCAACTACCGGTTGGGCAACAACCAGGGCCGAAAGAGTATTCAAACTGTTAAAGAGAAAATGCGGATTAATCTGAGTCTTTAATGTTTCATTCTGAAAGATCAGCTTTTCCTCTCTTAACTTTTGTTCTCTCCTTAGCGAAGTCTGCCAGAGTAAAACAACAAATATCACAGCGCCTAGCGATAATCCGGTAATTGTCGATTTAAACCAGCTTCTGATACCAAAATGAATAAAATTGTAAAACACTTTTGAAAGGTCTTCTCCGTTAATCCAAAATTCCGCATACTGCAGTAAAAAAAACAATATCATTGATGTAAGCATGCAACCGGCCAAAAAGAACAAAAACCTGACAAGTACTATCCGAGTAATTTCTCCAGGGCTTTTATCGAAGTTCAAATCTCCGAATATTCTGGATCCCAAATAAATGAAGACTTCCAGCTGAGCAAATAACATTATGAAAATACTAAATGAGAAAGAGTGATTAACATCATATTTCCCCGATAATGCAATAATGGCTGTAACTAGGAATGAAAAAATCAGAAAAGTTATATGTGAAACAGGCTTACGAAGATTAAGCATATTATAGAGTAAAGGCGTTTTCATTGTAACAAATTTTAAGTTTTCCTATTGAATTCTGTTAACTTCAAGTTCTCTTATTGTTTTGACGAGAATTTTGTCTTTCATTCCTGCTACCTCAATCTCCTGGATTGTTCCGCTATACATTTGTGCACTTTCGATGTTTTTCGTCTTAATTGATACCATTACGGTTCCCCAATATTGTTCCGTACCTTTAGTTTTGATCTGATTCATACTAAATTCGATTTTATTGTCTATTGCATCAAAATCTATAATTGCACATAATTTCCCATTGATTTCCGAAATCCCTTTCCAGCATATTAAAATCTTTTTGTGAGAATATTTGCCGACTCCTGCTATATCAAACTGACCGTTGATATCAGGTACAATATAAGTTTTGTTAAGTTTAAGTGAATCGTAATAGTTCCAGGCGAATATTTCAAAAGACAGCATGTCCCAAACAAGGTTTTTTGCATAAATACTTTCCAGAGATGATGGAAAATCCTTAAATGCTTCTTTCTCACTTATCATTTTACCAGAAGGTACATATTTGAAATTTTCCATATAATCCTGCTTTATTTCTCCCTCAAAAGGTTGATCTTCCTTATTTGAATTAGCAATAAAAACATTATTCCATGCAGCACTATCACCCGGCAGCCCTTTGGTATAATCCCCGGAAACTCTGATTTTACCAGTAAAATTTCCATATAGGTCCCGGTTAGTATAGAGGGCAGTCATTCTGTATTTCTGCAGAGTTTTACTCATCTGCACTTTTGGCAATTCTCTTAAATACTTTCTCGTGACTGCCTTCTCGCTCTGACCTTTTGCAGCGAAAGGTACAATAATAAGCAAGCCCAAAATTAATCCCGTCCAAACTGAATTCAATTTCCTTTTCATTGTCATAATTTTTAAATTTAAATATATAATCAGGATCAAAGTAAAAGCATGCCGCTTCCAAATAAAAATATAATGTGCAGAGTAGTAAGAACTGATACGTGAATGGTAGAAAACATTGTTTAAACCGGAATCCTGAATCAGGTCTGGTATATATCATAAACATTGTAGAGACGCCCAAATTGGGCGTCTCATATTTTACATTTTGATCGTTGATTCTTTTGAGANNCGCCCAGATTGGGCGTCTCTACATATCATTTAACCAATTATTTGGATTATTTTTTATATAGGTCCGTATGCGATCTAATTCATTATCAGAACGTATAATATGATCATAAAAACGTGGTTGCCATGAAAGATCTAAACCACATGATTTTACTTTAATTGTGCATATCCGTTTAAATTGATTAATAATTGATCCAATTGAATTTGATTTCCAATGTTTGTTTCCTTGTTTTATCATTGAATTCGTAGAGACGCCCAAATTGGGCGT
>PMIJ01000216.1 GCA_003157015.1 Bacteroidales bacterium | reverse complement strand
CCGTTCAGGTTTAGAGGTTTCCCACACCGAACTTGAGGCAGGTCAGGCAGTTGAATTTGAAATTGAACAGAGAGAAAAAGGACCGGTTGCTATAAAAGTTAAAAGAGTAGATTAATCTTTCTCAAACTAATACCAATAAGGCTGTGACAGAAATGTACAGCCTTTTTTTATGACGCAACCTCAAATTCGTTACCTGTTACAACTTACTACTTACTACTTACTTCTTACTTTTTTCCTGGTCCCCAGTCCTGTATTGAGCTTTTTCCTTCTGATACTTAATCATCTCTTTAGGATCATCAAGTTCGGGTGATTCTTTGAGCGATTTCCAGTCAAATTTCTCGTCCAGAGGCGATAAAGCCTTCTGAGGATCAAATATCCTGAGATCGGGAGGTAGCGCCGTATAGGGAGTAAAATCGGGAACTCCGGTAAACATATCTGAAAGGTCGGTTGCCGTTGCATCATACTGATTAAGGTACGGAAGGCCAAGTATATTCCAGAATGTTTTAAAAATACTTCCGAAACTATAATGAACCTTGCTAACGTAGTTTCTTTTGACATAAGGAGAAACCACCATCAGTATGCTCCGGTGTGCATCAATATGATCCACGCCATTCTGTGCGTCATCTTCGGTAATAAAGATTGCCATATCCTTCCAATAAGGCGTATGAGAAAGGAATTCAATAATTCTTCCTACCGCCAGATCATTATCAACCATATAGCTTTCCCTGAAAGGATAACCAGCTTCAGGTCGCTCATTGGCCCCGTGATCATTTGGAATAATTACCGTTAACATCTGTGGCATCACTTTCCCATCACCGATCCACTTTTCTCCAAACTCCTTAATGAACTGGCTTATCCTGAACTGATCGGGAATTGCCATATTAAATGTGGCATATTGCCTGGAACTTCTGCTGAAGATTGGAGCAGGAACAGGAAAGTTAGCAAACTGCCTGATTCCTGTGTATTTATAAGAATCATCATAAAAAGCAGGTTCGAACATTACACTGAACCCAAAATTAAAAAAATCAATTTTATTCCTCTCCAGATGATCCCACATTGATCCTGATTCATTATAATCTTCAGGATAGATTGCACCTGCAGATCCATTCATTCCCAGACTTCCCGGAGCTTTTGAAGCCGGCTTATAATCCCGGTTACCGCCATAACTTGCAGGTGTACATGTTTCAACCCATTCATTCGGATATGTATTTACCAGCCACCTGTGTCCGTCAGCGGATACGTCAGCATCAACATAAAAATTGTCGCTTATGGCAAATTGTTCTGCCAGTTTATAATGGTTAGCCATCACTGTGGCATTTTCAACTCTCATCGTGTTGGCCCTGTTTGAGAAAGAGACATTATGGCCATACCTGGCTAATGAAGCATCTCCCTCCGCTTTATTAATCTGACCAAATACTTCATCATAAGTCCGGTTTTCTTTTGAGATGAAAACAATATGCTTTATGGGAGACTCTTTCTGTCCCCCGTACAATGGAACAGGATTATCTGAACGTGACTTTAAAAGATCAGAAGCCCTTTGTTTGAGGAAGTTATTCTTTAATACCGTAGATGTCATCTTTTTAAGTTCTTTCTCAGAAGGTATCCCGATTATTGAAACAGTACCTTTCATAAGATTTCCGATATATGTACCTTCCCCTCCCTCTTTAAAGTTTTTTCCGCCATTAGGCCCGCTGCCATAACCCTTTGCATTAGTAACAATTATATTCCTGCCATCGGGCGTAATTTTCAGTTTGGATGGAAACCAGCCAACAGGAATATGTCCTTCCACTTTAAAAGAAGGAAGAGCAATCATTCCTATTGCATTTATACCTGCCTCCGCAACAAAGAGTTGCTTTTCATCGGGTGAAACTGCAAGGCCGAAAGGAATAATACCCCTAAAATGTTTCAGACTCTCATCAGGTTTCAGATATATTTCCTTAACAACAGAATCAGTTTTAGTGTCTATTACTGTTATGTTATCATTATTGCCATTGCTTGTAAAAACCCAGTCTGAAGCGGCGACCAGTGAGTTAGGGCTCGATCCCCCAACTGCCGGGATTCCGTCAACCATCTGTCCGACAAGGTTTCCGGTTTTTATTTTAGCCGTTACTTTCGGATTATTAATATCTTCAATTGAAATTGCCCAGACAGAAAAAGCATTGTCACTATTCGGATCTCCAAGGCCGGGAATAACCAGAGAATCAGTAACTATTCCGTTCTTCATCGCTTCGGTATTATAGCCAAAAGCCGGAAAAGCAAGGGCATTTTTATAATCAGACTTCTCTTCAATCTTCCCGATTTTGCTATACTGGAACATTCCAACATTAGCCACATAGACCTTTTTTTCATCCCGGCTCAGAGCTATACCAAAGGGATAACGGCCAACAGGTACGGAATTTATAACCTGCATCTTACGGGTATCTACGATAACAAGACGGAAGTTCATCTGGTCGACGGCAAAAAGGTGCGTGCCATCCCTTGATAGAACCATATCACCTATATAACCATCCGGAAATATTGTACCATTGGCTGAAACGGAACAGTCCACTGAATCGATCTTGTTTCCTGTCAGAATATCGAATACAAGAATACTGTTATCCTGACCAGCTGCAACATAAACTTTCTTATTATCGGGTGAAATCGCAAGTCCCATAAAAACTGATTCCAGTACACCGGCATTGCTGGAATTTCCCGGAGGTACCTGTATAATTTCCGGGCCTGATGTCAGGTTATGTATAATCGATATTGAAAGAGGGCTGACGCCGGAATTGGCAGTAACTGCGATTTCGCCATCGCCACTCAGTGCAAGACCGAAAGGATGAGGTGCAACTGTAAGGCTTTTTCCTGAGGGTGTTAACAACCTTCCGTTAGGGAGAATTGTTATACCATTTTTATTTATTGAAGTGTACAGATTTCCGGCAGGTGCTGAAAGCACCATCAGTTCATTTTTTGTTGATTGGCAAGAAGAGATGGCTATGCAGAACAATACAATCAGGATAAAAAACTGTCTGAGATTCATCTTTTTAATATTAAAAAAATTGGCATAAAAACGTAGAGACGCCCAAATTGGGCGTCTCTACAAAATTAATTAATATTCTCATTTTACTCTACACCAGTTTCCACCCCTTCCTGTATTCGTAATGCATCAGTTTTGTGGCTGCCCCATCAGTATCATCCACAAACGTTTCAGTGGCAGGATTCCATTTGACAGTCCTTTTAAGTGTGCATGCAATATTTCCAAGGTTGCAAACTGTGCAGCTGCTATGTCCGATTTCGACCGGTACAACTGGGTCTTTTCTTGACCTGACCGAATCAATAAAATTCAGCTGGTGTGGAATTTTTGTTTCATAAGGAACATTTGGATCAGCTGGTTCAGTTTTCGGAGGCATAAATTTTGGATCTGAGGCTTTAAAATATCCTCGCGCAACTTCTATCCAGCCCAGTTCTCCCCAGAATTTAACGCCTTTTGTCTTCTTCTCATCAAAGGTTTCCGACGTCATAATAACCCCATTTGCATATTTAAAGGACATATATTCTGTTCCATCACCAATAGGAGATGCTTCAACAGGGCCATTTTTATCCATTCCGAGTCCCCATTGAGCAATATCAAACATGTGGGCACCCCAGTCTGTGGTAAATCCGCCTCCCATTTCCTTGTACCAGCGCCACGCTCCCCATAGTTTTTCATTCTGCTCAGGTTCAATTGTTATAGGAGGATCGAGTTGACTATTGAAGTGAATAGGTATAGGAAGTGATCCTAACCAGAGATCCCAGTTAAGATCAGCCGGGATTGGTTCTTCCGTCAGATTATACGGTTTAGGAGGAGCCCCAACGTAAGCATTTACCTTTGATATTTTACCCAGAGCGCCGGTTTGTATAAGATTCACTGCATGCTGAAACCCGGGGTCCGACCTCTGCTGGCTTCCAATTGCAAGGATTCTGTTGTATTGACGAACCGCTTTTTTCAATTCCTGACCCTCCTTAATTGTGAATGTCATGGGTTTTTCGAGATAAACATCTTTACCTGCCTTGCATGCGGCAATAGCTATCCTTGCATGAGAGTGATCAGGAACAGCAATGACTACGGCATCAATATCAGTTCTGCCTAACAGATCCTCGAATTTTTCGTATGTCTCAATTTTTGATTCCTTTCCGGCTTTTGTATAAAATGCCGTGACCCTTTTCTCAAAACGTTTTCTTTTAACGCCATATACATCGCAACCAGCAATAACTTTTACTCCTGGTATCTGAAGAAAACCGTTGAGCAAAAACATCGATTGCTGCCCCATACCTATAAAACCAAGTTTTATATCCGCAACTACCCGTGATCTGGAAGATGATGCTAATTTTGGAATTATCATCATCCCTGCAATTCCGGCAATACCCGAGTTGAGGAACTGCCTTCTTGACCATGTTCTTTTCTGATCTTTCATAGAGATTAATTATTTGACGTTAATTTGATACGTTATTAAGAAAATCCTTCCGATAAAAATAGCGATTTTCTTCTTAAACTAGAGAATTTTATAGCTGCTAAAATCTACCGAATATTGAATATTTTTCAGTGTTGCAGTAAATAGATGAATAAAGAAAAAGTTCGGGATTATTTGTTTCAAGTTTTCTTTCAAGGTGAAGTACGGGCTGGCTCTTTTTCAGATGGAGAAACCCGCTGATCTTAATTGTCGAAGGAATTGCCTTGATTCTCTGTTCACCTCCTTTTATCCCGATATGGTAATACTCTCTGAGTATCTGAAAAAGAGATCTGTTTTCAAACTGCCTTGAAGTAATCCTGGGGAGGTTTATATTGCCAATGTAACTGATATCGTAAAAGATTGGTGCATTGTCAAGAAGCCTGACTCTCTCCATATAAATGCAGCCCGATTCCTTTTCCAGTTCTGTCAGAGGAAACATAAAATCATCAGGCCATTTTATCAGCACTGGCTTTACAACTATCGCAGTCTTCAATTTACGGTCACCCACTGCCGAAGTAGTACCCGATACTGAAAGAATCCCAATCTCCCTCGGCAGGTGATGAACTATGCTTCCTTTTCCCTGATGTTTTCTGATGTATCCGTCGGCAGCAAGGTTACCTAGCGACTGACGGACTGTCGGACGGGTCATTCCATATAACTGG
>PMIJ01000028.1 GCA_003157015.1 Bacteroidales bacterium | reverse complement strand
AACCCTACTTCTGAAAATCCCTTATTTGACTTCTTAACAAAGATAAAAGTCCCCCCTGTGGGATTTAGGGGTGAAATAAATGGAGAAGATGAGTTACGAAGAATAGTTGAAACAGGGTTTATTGAATGCCTCATACTATGTGTCTATATTATCCTTTATAGAATAAAGCTTTTATGATATGACTAGCCATCTTTGGGTTTTCTTTAAGGCGACGAGTTGAATAACCGAACCACTGTTTTCCGAATGGGACGTAAACTCTCATATTATGTCCTTCATTTACAATGCTTTCACGTAGTTTTGGTGTAACCCCGTATAGCATCTGAAATTCGTACATATCTCTCGGTACGTTATAATTTCTAATCAGATTATACGAGCTTTCAACAAGAGTTTTGTCATGTGTGGCTATTCCTGCATAGATCTTATTTCTGAACATGAATTCAAGGTCTTCGAGGTAATGACTGTTTATCTCCTCATATTTTTTAAATGCGATAGATTCAGATTCAACATAAATTCCTTTGCAAAGTCTGAAATTTAAGGGAGCTGACTGACTGTTAAGATCTGCCATTTGTTCAACGTCCTTCAATGTTCTTCTTAGATACGCCTGTACTACAAGACCAACGTTCGCCGGAAATTCAGACTTCAGCCTCCGGAACAAAACAATCTCATCATCTGTGCAGGGAGAATCCTCCATATCAATTCTAATGAATCCCCTGACAGATGCTGCTTTCTCAACAATTTCCCGGATATGGTTATAACAAATCTCTTTGTCGAGTAATAAACCAAAACTGGTCGGTTTAAGTGAGAAATTGCCGTTA
Organism: Bacteroidales bacterium; assembly: GCA_003157015.1. Classification (GTDB taxonomy): domain Bacteria; phylum Bacteroidota; class Bacteroidia; order Bacteroidales; family VadinHA17; genus LD21. Next base: position 86,426 of record PMIJ01000028.1, on the reverse strand, counting down.
ATATTGTTCTTGTAGGATATATCAATAAGATTAAGATACTCTTTTTTATTCGACTCAGCTTCGTCGAGAGTTTTAATGAATTCCCCCAGAACATCGAGCGTAACTTTTATGTTTTTGCTGTTCAGGTCTTTAGATACACGCATTGCATCATCGATATTTTCACCCGATATATATGATCTTGAAAATATCCAGATGAATTTCTTCGGGAAATATGGCAGTATTGCCGCTACAAATTTGTTGAACATAATTTTAATTTATATCCGAATTAAATTATCTTTCTTTTTATATATGTTTTAAAATGCTAATAAAACAGATATCAAATAATATTTTAATGACCTTTGTCATTCATGAAACATGAAAAAAACATGAAATCAGTTAATTTGAATATACTTTTTTAACTAATGCAACCTTTTATTTTTTTGAAAAGTCTTAGTATTGTCCTCAGTTTATGATGAGTGACCGGCAAATAATAGAGTTGTGTGCCAGGCATGATAGAAAAGCGCAACAGATACTTTACGATAAGTATTCGCGTCTTCTGCTTGGAGTATGCCTGAGATATGCGACTGATAAAGCTGAGGCCGAAGATATTTTACAGGATAGTTTTTTAAAGATATTTTTTAATATAAAAGATTATACAGGATCAGGTTCTTTCATAGGCTGGTTGAGAAAGATAGCCGTAAATACTTCAATAACTCATTACCATAAAAACCTTAAATACAGGTATCATATTGAGATTGAGGAGTATGTATCGGTTGAAACGGGCGTAACAAGTTTTGAAGAGGATTTTTTTACCTCGGATGAATTATACAAAGTCCTGAATGAATTGCCGACCGGTTACAGAATGGTTTTCAACCTCTATGCTGTGGAAGGATATAAACATAAAGAAATAGCTGAGATGCTGGGCATAGATACAAATACATCCAAGTCGCAGTATAGCAGGGCTAAATCTGTAATAAGAGACAAACTGGAGAAACTTGGAAAATTGAAAAGCAGTTATTCAGAAAATGACTGAAAAATAGTGAAGAATATAGTCAAAGTGAATTGAAAGCAAAAGAGCAAAATATTAGCGTTAGAGACTTATTCAGGAAAAGCCTGGAATATGCTGAAATAATTCCTGATGCAACTGTAAAATCGGTACTTATGCGCCGGGTTGCCAGAAAAGAATTCATGCGGTTTAATCCTGCCAGGATAAATATATATTACCTGGGTGGAATTATTATTACAGGAATTACAGCTTCTGTTTTGCTTTTTTCAGGATCGCATAACTCTGCCGGGCAGAATAAGTCAAGTAAACCTGCAACATTAAACAAAACCGATTCAATCATTTATATTGAAGTCCCCGTGGTACAACCTCTCAGGAAAGAACCTGTTATTTCAAATATATTCCATAAAAACTCAATAAGCAGCTATAAGGTTTCGCAAAACCCGGAAAAGACTCAATCTGAGTTTTCCCAGGCAGATGTAAAACAGCAAAATGCAATTCCTCCTGCAGAAATCAATAGCTCACTTTCAAAAAATGACTTATTCATTGAAGCTATACCGGATAAGAAAAAGCTACAGAGTGGTTATAGACCTGAAGAATTTTTAATTGAGTCTCACGATTCTGTTGGTTGCGCTCCTCTTAAAGTGCATTTTAATAATAAATCAACATCGTATGATTCCTGCAGATGGACCTTTGGCGATGGCGGTTTTTCAAACGAGAAAAATCCTGAATGGATCTTTGATATTGAAGGCGAGTATAAAGTTTTTTTGGATGTATTCAGGAATGGACAGAAATTTGCATCCTCCTCCTCTTTAGTCACTGTGTATCCAAAGCCACAGGCACGTTTTGAAATTGCCACTGAAAATGATGTTGCGACGAATTATGAGATGCATTTTCTGAATTATTCAATAAATGCAGTACAATTCAGATGGGATTTTGGAGATGGTTCTGCTTCTGAAGTCTTTGAGCCGGGTCACAGATATTCCAAATTCGGTAATTACAATGTCAGGCTTGTTGCATATTCCGAATTTGGCTGTTCAGATTCCGTAACTCTTTTTAATGCACTTTCGGGCTCACAATATTTTATAAATTTTCCTAATGCCTTCATACCAAATACTCAAGGTCCTACAGGTGGCTTTTATTCATCGAAAAGTGACGAGGCTGCACAGGTATTCCATCCATCATATTCAGGGGTATCTGATTATCAGTTAAAAATTTTCAGCAAATTGGGGATCCAGATATTTGAATCAAATGACATTAATATAGGCTGGGATGGATATAATAACGGACAGCTTTGTGAACCAGGTGTTTATATATGGAAAGTACGGGTTAAATTCAGAAACGGGGAACCTTTCACGAAAATGGGCGATGTGACTCTCCTTAAAGAATGAAAATCCCGATCCGGGATGGTTTAAACATTTCTGATTCTTTATCCAATAATACCATTTATTCGTCTAAATATTTTCCCTTTTATTAAAATATTTAAGGGAAGACGAATCTTTTAGATATAAAATTCGTTAAATCATGTTAGATTTTGAATTCATTTGACTATTTTCGTCAATATAAACCTAATGGGATCGATCTTGGTGAAGCGGATTATATATTTAATTGCACTGTCATTCATCATTTTAACGGATAGTTTTGGTCAGGATCCTACATTCTCCCAGTTTTATGCCAACGCATTATATCTTTCACCTTCATTCACAGGTGCAACCAACGAATACAGGTTTGCTCTGAACTACAGGGATCAATGGCCTTCGGTACCCGGAGTATTTAATACTTACAGCATCTCATTCGATAAAGCTCTGACTAACTTTAATTCGGGAATAGGTGTACTGGCAACCTATGATGTTGCAGGGTCAGGAAACCTGAGTACCACTAATATAGGTCTTCTTTATTCCTACGATTTTAACATTAATAAGGAGTGGCATATAAGACCAGGAGTTGACTTCAAATTCTATTATGAAGGACTTGATATAGGAAAATTAGTCTTTAACAGTCAGATAACAGGAAGCGGAACATCACCCTCAATCACACCTCCTCCTTTTAAAAATGTGGCCGATGTGGATTTTGCAACTTCCGCCCTGGTGTATAATTCAAGAACCTGGGGAGGATTTACCCTCGATCACCTCCTCGCTCCGAAAACATCATTTTATGGTAATGATGCAACAGTTCCGGTAAAAATTAATTTTTATGGTGGCACGCAGATTTTGAAACAGACACGGTTACGTCAAAAATCACAGGATATTTTATCGGTAGCTATTAACTTTCAGAAACAGGGTAAATTCTACCAGTCTGATCTTGGGTTATACTATTATAAAGATCCGATTATATTCGGAATTTGGTATAGGGGAATACCACTGGTAACATCTCAGGTCGGGGATGCAATCATTGGCCTGGTTGGAATTAAAACCAAACAACTTCATATCGGATATAGCTACGACTTTACGATATCGAGCCTGATAGGTTCAACCGGAGGTGCCCATGAGATTTCACTTGTTTATGAATTCAATAACCTCTCGATAGGGCAGCTTAAAAAGCGAATCAGGGCTATTCCATGCCCGGAATTCTAATTAAGGGCTCACTGGCTTAACGGCTTAAGGGCACAGAGGCAAATCCGTTACAGAATTATTTTAATCACTGGAACCTGTATTCTCTTGCACTATTTTGTTTTATCCCCTTTGCGCCTATTAGATAAAAACAAGTTTAAAATTACGATTGCGAGTAAGTCGCATTTATTAATTTGTTTATATTTGCCGCTGACTAATGTTTAACAAATAATCAATTCATGATGAAGAAACTATCTATAGTTCTGTACGTTGTTTTATTTCTGGCCGTGGCTGGTCTTTATTGTATGCATTTTTCAGGGAATAAAAAATCTAAGAAAGGCGAAACTTCAGTTAATGTTGCCGGATCACCAGCTCAGGGGATTGCATACATTAATATCGATACGGTAATTTTTAAATTTGATATGTTTCTCGACAGAAGGAACGATTTGATGGCTAAACAAAAAAATGCGGAAGCTGAACTTAATTCAAAAGGAACTGCATATCAGAAAGGGGCAAATGATTATCAGGATAAAGTAAACAAAGGTCTTGTTACAAGAGCTACTGCAGCACAGATTGAACAATCACTCGTTCAGCAGCAGCAGGAACTGGTGTCTTTGCGCGATAAACTTCAGTCAAATCTTGTTGAAGAAGAACAGGTAATGAACCGCCAGATACTCGAATATATCACCAAATTCCTTGAGGAAAACAGGGTTGATTACAACTATCAGTATATTTTGGGAAAGAGTTTTGGAAGTGTTGTTCTCTACGGGGATAATGCATTGGATATCACACAAAAGGTACTTGATGCTATTAACAAAAAGTACAAGCAGGAGAAAAAATAGAAGACAATGGGTTTTGCCTCAGTTTACCTTGAAGAAAGAACCCTGTTCCCTCAGAAGATTAAAGAGCCCGTTGATCACGAGACTGGCATAATTGTAGTGGTTCCTGCATATAATGAGCCCGGAATATGCTCCTTGCTTGATTCTCTTGCACAATGTACGGAACCTGATTGCAAAGCAGAAGTAATAATTGTCATTAATTCTCCGGATGATGCGACCAATGATATTCTGGAGAATAATATAAAAACCCTTGAAAAGATTGAAAGCTGGAAGAAAGCACACAAAAGCTGTTTCTTCCGGCTTTTTGCATTTATAATCGAACATCCGTCTGTCAGGGGATGGGGAGTAGGACTCGCACGAAAAACAGGAATGGATGAGGCAGTATACCGTTTTAACCAGATTGACAACCCCGACGGTGTTATTTTAAATCTCGATGCAGACTGTACAGTTGAACAAAACTACTTTCATGCAATCTGCAATGAATTGCAAAAACAAAGCGATAGAACCGCCTGTTCAATATATTTTGAACATCCCCTATCGGGGATCGGCTATCAGGATCCCCTTTTTGACTACATTGCTTTGTATGAGCTTCACCTCCGGTATTATTTTCAGGGACTGGCATATTCAGGATTTCCGTATGTATTTCATACCGTAGGCTCTGCAATTGCAGTAAAAGCCCTGCCATACATAAAAGCAGGAGGCATGAACAGGCGGCAGGCCGGGGAGGATTTTTATTTTGTTCAGAAGATGGTTCCATTCGGAGGTTACTTCAATTTGAACTCAACCACAGTTTACCCTTCGCCCAGAATTTCCGTTAGGGTGCCGTTCGGGACGGGTGCCTCAGTTGGAAAACTCAGCTCTGATAAAAGCTCAACACTGTTAACATATAATATGCAGGCCTTTAAGGAACTCCGAATCTTCTTTGAATCGGTTGAGCTGTATTTTAAATCAGGTCAGAGCGATTTAATTAGGTTATTCGGTCTGATTCCTCCGGGTCTAAGGTTGTTCCTTGCTGAATATGAGTGGATTATAAAAATAATGGAGGTGAAAAACAATACATCAGGGATAGCTTCATTTAAGAAACGGTTTTTCGATTGGTTCAATATGTTCAGAATTGTAAAATATATGAACTTCGTTCATTCAGATTTTTTTGAAAAGCAACCTGTTGATATTTCTGCATGTGAATTATTAAAAGAAAGGGGTATCAGACTTGAATCAAAAGGAACAAAAGAATTGTTGCTCTTGTACAGGCAACTGGAAAAAAACGGGAAGCACCATTTTTGATTAATAAGGTTTTCCACCCCAATTGAGACTCCTATCTACCTTAAAGCATTTCTTATCTCTGTGGCCCTCCGTGTAACAAAAAATTAAGAACTTGCACTGAGTGACACGGAGGAGCACAGAGGTTCACAGAGAAAATTCAGGTATGGTACTGTTATTTGTTTTTTCTGGCAATCTTTCGATCTTCAGAGGGTGTAAGAATAATATAAAGATCTTCATCAGGCTTTTTCATATGATACTGTTCCCTGGCAAATTTCTCGAGGTTCCGGTTATCGGTTTTCAATTCATGAAGCTTCCGTTTATCTTCTTCAATTCGCTTCATATAATACTCTTTGTCGATTTCGAGCTTGTGCATTTCTTTCATATCTCTATACCTGGTAATCAGATTATTAGAGTCTAAAAGCACTACCCATACAACGAAAATAATAATTGTCAGGACATATTTATTCCTTAATATATGAGGAATCTTTTCTATAAAACTAAATCTGATAAGCATGGTGTAAACCTACAATTTATTTTTCAACCGCCACTCATAAGATAAAGCATCTGCACATCATCGCCGTCATGTATAAAAGTTGAGTCATACTCCTCTTTTGATATCAGAGCACCATTGATTTTAATGATCCTCATTTTAAATGAAAATTTCTTAAGAAATAACAGCTCATTAACGCTGATAAGCTCCTTTGAAAATTCTTCCTGTCTGTTATTTAAGAGGATCTTCATTTTTTTCGCAGATTATCAATCACTTAATATTCATCAGAAGTTCAACGACAATATTTGCCTGCATATTTGCCACAATTCCGACACGTGGTGCGATAGGAGGCAAATTATCAGAAATTTCTGAGTATTCATCGCCGCATACAAATAAGGTGTCATCTATTTTTCTGCTGCTGATGTCATTTGTTTTTCCCCATCCTGCCATTCCTGATCCCACTACTACAGGAATACCGGGCATTTTAGTCTGTACGGTTTCGATAAGCATCTCCTTCATTTCTGAACTGTCCAGGGCTTCCACAATTATATTGCATCCTGAAAAGATTTCCGGAATATTTAACCTGTCAAGTTTCTTCTGATGAATTATAACATCTACATCGCTGTTTATTTTATTGATATTATCTTTCAGCGCGACAGTTTTCATTGAACCGATCTGGTTGGTGAAATAATATTGGCGGTTGAGATTTGGTTTTTCAATAACATCAAAATCAGCAATTACAAGTGTACCAACACCGCTTCTTGCCAAAGCAACTGCGCAGTTTGAACCGAGGCCTCCAGCTCCGGCAATCCCGACTTTGAATTTCGAAAGATGAGTTTTGATTTCTGAAAATCTCATTATTGACCGGGTTCTTTCTTATTTCTTCCCAATTTTCAATCCGAAAGATAAGAACCTTTTAATGTTTTTACAAAACTGAATTCAATAACATACTGAGCAAAATCATACTTATTAACTTAATAAAATGTTAATTTTGATTTTATAAATAGCGGACTTACAGGCTTCTAAAATTTGTATTTATGAATATAAATTCGATAAAAGCTCAACATAAACTTTTAAAAGGTTGGGATTATACATGGACCCCTCTGAGTAAAGGTTATACCGACAAAGTACTTTATATTAACGTTGGGACTACTGAGATAAAAGAGAAGGATGTCCCGCTCATGATGAAAGAAAAATTCATAGGGGGGAAAGGATATGGACTTCGTCTGTTGTGGAATGCAACAAAACCTGAAACAAAATGGGATGATCCTGAAAACGAAATCATTATTTCTTCAGGGCCTATAGGAGGCATAACTCAGTATTCAGGGACAGGTAAGTCACTGGTAGTCACTTTGTCACCTCAGACCAACTCAGTTATGGACAGCAACGTGGGAGGATTCTTCGGCCCATTCCTTAAATTTTCAGGTTTTGACGCAATAGAAATCCAGGGAAAGGCAGAAAAAGATGTTGTGGTTTTTATTGATGGCATAAATCACAAGGTGGAAATATTCGAAGCTCCCGCTGAAGCGACTGACAGTCATCTCCTTGCGGAACAGCTCACGGAAATATTTGCCGATACCGAAAGTGAAAAAAAATATATAGGAATTGTTTCTACTGGTTCAGCGGCTCAACACTCATTGATCGGGATGTTAAACTTTAGTTTTTATGACTCAAAAAGGAAAAAGGTACGGTTGAAACAAGCGGGAAGAGGTGGAATAGGATCAGTATTCCGAAATAAAAAAATCAAGGCTCTTGTTTGCAAGATTCCCGGGGTTAAAGGGAATCTCAATAATGTCGTTGACCTTGAGGCAATTATGGAGAGAGGTAAGAGGTTTAACCGCGAAATAAGGGAATTGGATGCCAAACAATGCCAAATGAGGGAAATAGGAACAGCTCATCTGATGGAAGTGATGAATGATCATGACCTGTTGCCGGTTATGAATTATAAATACGGCAGCCATCCCGATTCCTATAAGATCGATTCCTCGGTATGGAAAAGAAATTTCACGCAGAATATACCGGACGGTTGCTGGATTGGATGCAACATGTCGTGCAGCAAAGGGATAGATGATTTTATTTTGAAGACCGGTCCTTATAAGGGACAGAAAGTAATTGTAGATGGTCCTGAATATGAGAATGCTGCAGGTTTAGGATCTAATTGCGGAATATTCGATCCGGAATATATTATTGAAACAAATTTTTATTGCGATACTTACGGAATTTGTACCATCACCTGGAGTACCCTCACAGCATTTGTAATGGAATGTTTTCAGAACGGAATTTTGAACAGGGAAAGAACAGGTGGCCTCGAACTTAACTTTGGAAACTCCGCAGCCGCTCTCGAAATGCTTCATCAGCTTGCTAGCGGAGAAGGATTCGGAAAGATCGCAGGCACGGGGGTCCGCAGGATGAAAGAGTTGTTCATAAAAAAGGGTTGGGGCGAGGCTGCATTTCTGAATGATATAGGAATGGAAAACAAAGGGCTGGAGTATTCACAGTATATGTCAAAAGAATCTCTTGCTCAGCAGGGAGGTTTTGCGCTGACAAACAAAGGGCCGCAACATGATGAAGCATGGCTTATATTTATGGATATGGTAAATAACCAGATACCGACTTTTGAAAATAAGGCTGAGGCTCTTCATTATTTTCCGATGTTCCGCACCTGGTTCGGTCTGGTAGGACTGTGTAAACTACCATGGAACGATGTGGAACCCGAGAATAATGCCCAGACTGAAGAACCGGCAAAAGTGCCTGAACATGTCGACAATTATGTAACTATTTATAAAGCAGTAACAGGTCGCGAATTTGACAAGAAGAGATTGGTGGAAGATTCTGAACGTGTATATAATTTCCAAAGGGTTTTTAACCTCAGACGCGGATTCGGTACCCGTATTCATGACCGGCAGCCGTATCGTGCCGCTGGTCCTGTTACCATTGAAGAATACGAATCACGGTCTGAACGATATGACAAACAGCTGAAGGAAAAGATTGGATTCGATCCGGAAGGAAAGACAACTGTAGAGAAAATGAATATGCTGAGGAAATACCGTGAGTCTCAGTATGAATCGCTTATTGATGCAGTCTATAAAAGAAGAGGGTGGAATACGAATGGTGTACCGACAATCGAATTTCTTAAGAAGATTGGAATGGATTTACCTGAGGTAATTGAAGTAGTAAAAGATTTTCAATGATATTACATTGTAGAGACGCCCAATTAGGTCGTCTCTACTATTTTTCACCGGGGTCTTTACTATTTTTTTTCGGGCATTCGACAATTTTTCTTTGATGTCAATACTACTATCCGGCCGATATACCCAAAAGATTTTGAAATGCAAACATATGTCTCTTTTCTTCGCGGTGTAAATATGACCGGCCATAATTCAATTAAGATGACCGAACTTTCAGCCGCATTCCTCAGCATGGGGTTTGCTGATGCAGAGACATATATTCAGAGCGGAAACGTTATTTTCAGTGATCCCGATAAAAGCTTACCCCGTATTGGTGAACAAGTTGAAAAAACTATACTTGATAGGTTTGGTTATACCATTCCTGTCATGATCAGAACAAAGAAGGAATTAACTGATTTGTTTTCCGCTAATCCTTTTACAGGAGAACCTAATTTTGACCCCGCAAAACAGGCAGTCATTTTTCTTCATGACGAACCATCTGAGGCTCAGATTAAAAAAGTTGCACATATCGACTATCCTCCGGATAAGTTTAAGATAATCGGCAAAGAGATTTTCATTTATTGTCCAAACGGATTTGGCAGGACCAAGATTTATACAAACTTTTTTGAAAATAAAATGGGTGTTATCGGAACCGGCAGAAACTGGAAAACTATAAGAACAATATTGAATATCGCTGAAAATAGATTTTAATAAATAATCTTATTTTAATGTGCAAGTCGGATGTCTCTCCAAACCATTTACTAATTTTGTAATTGTATCATTTGGTCTTAACTGATTATTAATTATGAGAATCCTAATTATTATGTTCTTAACTATACTATTAAGGCCGTCAGACCCTTCAGCACAACCGGCTGCTAAACAAAAGGAATTAATCATATTTCATGCAGGTTCTCTCTCTGTGCCAATGAAACAGATAGCTCAGGAATATGAGAAAAGAAACCCAGGCGTTAAAATTTATCTTGAATCGTCGGGAAGCCTGGTTTGTGCAAGGAAAATCACTGAGCTTAAAAAACCATGCGATATACTGGCGTCATCAGATTACTATGTTATTAATAAACTTCTTGTTCCTCAGTATGCCAGCTGGAGTATAAGGTTTGCCACCAATGAAATTGTTATTGCATTCCTCGAAAAATCAAAGTATGCAAAAGAAATCAATTCGGATAACTGGATGGATGTCCTTCAAAGAAAGGATGTAATCTATTCCAGATCTGATCCCGATTCCGATCCGTGTGGTTACAGAACTATCTTCACTTTTATGCTTGCTGAAAAATATTACAAAAAAAAGGGACTGATGGAGAAGATGTCTTCAAAAGACAGGGAATATATCAGACCCAAGGAGGTCGATCTTGTGGCCCTTCTTGAATCCAATACTATTGATTATATGTTTCAGTATAAGTCAGTTGCAATCCAGCATGGCCTAAAATATATTAAACTGCCCAAAGAAATTAACCTCTCAGATTCTTCAAAAAATGATATTTATTCATCTGTAAGTACAGATGTAGCCGGAGATAAGCCAGGTACAAAAATGAAAGTCACAGGTGATTACATAAATTACAGCATAACAATTCTTAACGATGCGCCTCAGAAAGAAGAGGCAGTGAATTTTGTGGATTTTCTTCTGAGCCCTGACGGAATGAGGATTTTCAGGAAGAACGGACAGAATCCACTTATACCTCTTATAGCAGACCCCGTTATGAAACTTCCGCCAAGGTTATTGAAATATTTCATGAAGGCCGTTAAAAAATAGTCTTCTGATGAGCAGGAACAGCATATTTACATGGATTGTGATGATTTTGTCATCTCTTATGCTGTTGTTCATTCTTGCGCCCCTGGCTGGCATGTTTATGCATACAGGAGGCTCTGAGTTTCTCGAAACAATAAAGGATAAAGAGGTTCACCAGAGTATCTGGCTGACCCTTTGGATTTCATTCACTGCAACTTTTATTTTCGCTATAGGAGCTGTTCCCTTTGCCTGGATGCTTGCACGCAAAAATTTTCCTCTGAAAAATGTGGTCCAGGGAATTATTGATCTTCCTATAGTTCTTCCTCATACAGCCGCTGGTATCGCTCTACTTGGTTTTATCTCACGTGATGGATTTCTGGGTAAAGTGGCTTCCATTTTCGGTCTAAATCTTGTAAATCATCCTTCCGGAATTGCTCTGGCAATGGCCTTTGTCAGTTTACCGTTTCTGATAAATGCAGCCCGCGATGGTTTTGCTGCAGTTCCTGAAAGGCTTGAGAAAGCTGCACTTAATCTTGGTGCGAGCCACACCAAAGTATTTTTTACAATTTCACTGCCTCTGGCCTGGCGGAGCATTACCACAGGATTTGTAATGATGTTTGCCAGGGGAATGAGTGAATTCGGTGCTGTCGTTATTATTGCCTATCATCCTATGATTGCTCCGGTGCTCATTTATGAGAGGTTTAGTTCTTACGGACTTAATTATGCACGACCCGCATCTGTTTTTTTTATACTTGTAGCTCTGCTCTTCCTGATTGCACTTAGGTTGCTAACTTTAAAAAGAAAAGAGAAATTAATTAATACAGATGCTCAGACTGATTAATATAACTCGACGACTTGGCGATTTCGCTCTCCGGGATTTAAACCTTGAAGTGTCAGATGGTGAATACTATGTACTTTTAGGCAGATCAGGATCCGGAAAAACCCAGCTTCTGGAACTGATTGCCGGCCTTGAACACCCTGACAGCGGTAAAATTTTCCTTGATGATACAGATATTACCAGACAACGAATTCAGGACAGGAAAGTAGGAATTGTTTTTCAGGATTATGCAGTTTTCCCCCATATGACTGTTTTTGGAAATATTGCCTACCCGCTCAAAACGAGGAAGGAAGATAAGAAAAGTATTGCTGAGAAGGTGGAAGAGGCTGCAGCAGCTATGAATATTAGCCATATCCTTGAGCGGGGTACAGAAAAGCTTTCAGGGGGTGAGCTGCAGAGGGTGGCACTTGCACGTACTCTTATTACATCACCAAGGCTTTTATTGCTCGACGAACCTCTTTCTTCTTTGGATACTTCATTGAAAGACGACCTCAAAAAGTTGTTAAGAAAACTGAATAAAGAAGGTCAGACAATAATTCATGTGACCCACGATTATGGTGATGCTATTAGCCTTGCAAAAAAGGTTGGAGTGATCCATAATGGGACGATCATTCAGGAAGGATCTGTAAACGAAGTATTCAACAACCCGTCAAACCGATTTGTCGCACGCTATGCAGGTGTCAGAAATTTTTTCCGGGTTAAAATGTTACATGAGAATGGCTTGTTAACTGGAGTGACAGCGAATAATGTAAAATTCAGTCTAAATGGCGTTTCCCCGGGAAACGACAGTCTTTTAATTATTAAAAGCGACTCAATTGTTCTCTCGGATGAAGTACCTTTGGATAAAGATCTCAATGCAATAAAAGGTAAGATTGATGAAATCATACCTTCTGAGTTTGGATTGGAAGTAACAATAAATGCCGGTGATTTGTTCTATGTAAATATACCTGCTTCTGCAATGGGGAAGCTCAGCCTTATTGAAGAAAAAGAAATATGGATGAGTTTTCCTCGTGAATCGGTGATCGTTTTAAATGGGGTTTCATAAAGATAAATGATAAAAGTAAAACAACGAATGTAAGAAGGTAACCCTCTCGATTTTAAGCGCCGCGACAGGATTCCTTTATCTGATATTTATTTATCCCGGCGCAAATATTTATTTTGATTAACAGGCAAAAGTCAAGAATTAAAATTGCTATGATAACCTTTGAAGAAGCATTTAAAATTGTGATGGAATATGTTTTTGAAACTAAAACGGAGACAATTCCATTTACAGATTCATGTGATAGAATTCTCGATGAAGATATCATCAGCGATATAGATATGCCTCCGTTCGACCGGTCAGCTGTGGATGGCTATGCCTGCCACAGAATTGATCTGAATAATGAACTTGATGTTGTTGAGATTATTGCTGCCGGCAAGGCACCGGTACAAAAGGTAGGGGAAAATAAATGTTCGAAAATAATGACCGGGGCAATAGTTCCTGATGGTTGTGATGTGGTTATTATGGTGGAGGAATCAGAAATTCTCCCAGGTAGCAAAATCAGGTTTACCGGAATTGATCCAAAACTGAATATTTCCTTCAGAGGCGAAGATGTAAGAAAAGGAGATATCGTTCTTAACAAAGCAAAGGTCATTCAACCTCAGGATATTGCAATAATGGCATCGGTCGGGCATACAAAAGTGTCTGTTAAAAAAAAGCCGTTAGTCGGGATAATCAGTACCGGTGATGAGCTTGTCAACCCGTCAGAAATTCCTGGCATTTCACAGATACGCAACAGCAATGCTTACCAGTTAGCTGCTCAGATTGCCAGGGCAGGCGCAGAAGGATGTGATTATGGAATAGCTGCTGACGATGAAACCATTACTTTTAAAATAATAGAGAAAGCAATTCAGGAATGTGATATTGTAATTATCACTGGTGGCGTTTCGATGGGGGACTTTGATTTTGTACCGTCAGTACTTGAACGTGCAGGCGTAAAGATTTTATTCGACAGGGTGAATGTACAGCCCGGAAAACCAACAACGTTCGGACTGCATTCGAAATCCCTGGTATTCGGACTCCCGGGAAATCCGGTCTCCTCCTTTATTCAATTTGAAATGCTCATAAGACCATTGATTAATAAGATGATGGGCCACAACTGGAGACCCCCTGAGAACAACCTGCCATTGGGTGTGAACTACGAAAGAAAATCCTCTGCCAGACTTGGATTAATTCCTGTTAAGATCAATGAAAAAATGGAGGTAATTCCCGTTGATTTTCATGGATCTGCACATATTACTGCTCTTTCGGAATCTGATGGGATAATAGTTTTGCAACCGGGAATAAAGTTTTTGAGAAAAGGAGAAATAGTAAATGTTCGACAGATTTAACCGAAAGCTGAATTACCTTCGTATTTCTGTTACCGACAGGTGCAACTTACGCTGTACTTATTGTATGCCTGAAGAGGGAATTAAGCTTTTCAATCATGAAGATATCCTTTCATTTGATGATATTGCCGGATTTACTAAAGTGGTAGTTTCCAAGGGAGTAACAAAGGTGAGAATTACGGGTGGAGAGCCGCTTGTCAGGAAGGGAGTAACTGTTTTGGTCAGTATGATTTCAAAGATTAAAAGTATCGAAGATCTGTCGATGACAACTAACGGCACCTTGCTGAAAAGTTATGCACAGGAACTCAGGACAGCAGGACTTCACAGGGTGAATATCAGCCTCGATACAATCGATCCTGTAAAATTCAGAGCTGTTACCCGTATAGGAGATTTAAACGATGTATTGGAGGGGATTAAGGCAGCAAAAGAAGCCGGGTTATTGCCTGTAAAAATAAATTGTGTCATAAAAGACTCAAAGGAGGAGAAAGACGCCAAAGCAGTTACCCGCTTTTGTGAAGATAATGATTTGGAGATTAGATATATACATCAGATGGACCTCGTGAGAGGCCATTTTTCAGAAGTTGATGGGGGCACAGGCGGCAACTGTGCATTATGCAACAGGTTAAGACTCACTTCAAATGGTAAGCTCAGGCCATGCCTTTTCAGCAATATAGAATTTGATATAAGAAAACTTGGATTTAAAAAAGCGATTCAACTTGCGACAGAATCAAAACCCGAATGCGGAACAAAGAACGAAACAGGTGCATTTTATAATATAGGAGGTTAACTTATTATGGAAAAGCTGACACACACTGACAATAAAGGGAGAGCTGTTATGGTCGATGTAGGAGATAAAGAGACACAGCTTAGAATAGCGAAGGCAAGCGGACATATTTCTATTGCTTCCGAAACTATCAGGATCATTGAAGAAAACCTGTTGAAAAAAGGCGATGTTCTAACTTTTTCGCAACTTGCCGGCATCACTGCTGCCAAAAAAACTTCAGAACTTATCCCTTTATGCCATAATATTGTTCTGGACAATGTAAAAGTAGATGCATTTATTGATTCTACCGGTGTTAAAATAATGAGCGAGGTGAGATGTTCGGGAAAAACAGGTGTTGAAATGGAGGCTTTAACAGCCGTCAGCGTTGCACTGCTTACAGTATATGATATGTGTAAGGCAGTTGATAAGAATATGAAAATTGATAATATTAGTCTCACAGAAAAAACAAAAAAATGAATCTTCCTGAAAAATTTGAAATTCTTATAATAACTCTGAGCGACAGGGCTTTCCGTGGCGAATATAAGGATCTCAGCGGCCCAAAAGTTAAGGAAAGGATAACAGAATTCTTTACTTCTTCAGGTTGGTCATTCAATGTTAAGACAACTCTTATTCCTGACGAATCGTCAATGCTAAAGGACCTGCTCAATGAAGCTGGAAATATTTACAATATAATTTTTACTACCGGTGGAACCGGCATTGGTCCAAGAGATATTACGGTAGAGACTGTTACTCCTTTTCTCAATAAACAGATACCCGGGGTTATGGAATTCATAAGGATCAAATATGGAACGGAAAAACCAGCAGCCCTTCTGAGCAGTGGTGTTGCAGGCGTTACAGGTAAATCACTGATTTATACACTGCCAGGTTCAGTGAAAGCAGTCGAAGAATACATGACCGAAATAGTGAAAACTCTAAAGCATACCATTTTTATGCAATATGGGATTGATAAACACTCTGATAACTAGTTAGCAAGATGGTTCAGGGTATTGGTAACAGCAGAACCAATTAGCCTGTCGTATCGGTCATGCGGATTTCTGTAATAAAGTAAAACAATATAATCATTCTCGGTTTCATAATGACTGCCCTCAAATCTGGATGCAATTACAGTGCCTTCCCCATCTTTTCGGAATACGTATTCATAATTGTACCATCCCTGTTTCAGAAGCATTGTGCCCTCATATTCTTTTGTTGCGGAATTATATATCATAACATTGTTTTTATCAAAATCCCAATTATTCAGACTGCCAGAGATGTACAATCTCCCTCCGGAAATCATCTGATCCGATGGTAGGGTAAAATACACATTTACATAATCTGATTCGATATCGGGTTTTTGACCCTCCTGAAAGGCTATATAGTATTTGCCATTGAAATCCTGCCAGTAGAAATATGGTTTGTGTTCCCGGTCATCCGAAGGGTAAAGGTATACGTTATAATAGGGAGTTGCAAAATCTATTCTCTTTACATATTCAGACTTATAACGTATACTTTTAATATCAAAATACCGGTACTCATTTCCTCCAGGGAAAATGTTTTTATCCGATAATGAATTAAATTTAAGCTCATTGTTTCCATAAAACTCCGGTGTAAGATTTCTTTTGGCATTGTCCCATCTTCCGTTCTGAAGGATAAAAGCAAAGATATTCCTGTATGGGTCTGTGATTTGAAGCCCGGTGTAATTAACATCGAAGTCAACCTGCTGATGAGTATTATTTTCTTTTGTCATCTGGGGCCGGTGAACAGTTATTTCAATTTTAGATGCATCCTCGGTAATCAGAAACCTTTGTGTTATTATCGGATCCTCCGGTTTGTCAGCCGGATAAACAAAAAGGACATAATTGCCTGAAATCTTTAAGTTTACCCTGTCGTTTGGGAAAGTGAGTTTATAATGGAAGTAGCTGACAGTTGTGTTGAACGAATTTTTATAATCCTCAATGGGGTTTTCTGTATCTCCTGACATATAATCATTTGGAATAATATCAGATTTTTTCCAGTCTTTGTCGCAATGAATGAAAGTATAATAGTACGTTTCAGGCTGATCGCCAAGTAAATCGAAATTCAGTACCAGTTTTTCATCACTGTTAAGCTTCATCACTGGATAGGAAAGATTCCATCCGTCTTTGTAAATTTGAACGGTTTTTATTTTCTCACTATAGATGTGATTTGAATATAATACAGAATCGGGGTAAGATTGCTGACTCTGAGCTAAATAAATATTGAAGGTTAAGATAAAAATAAATATATATCTCATTTTTTATGTTTTGACATCCTATTGGGGATTCCTTATTCCTCTTTTTGCGGACGGACCAGTAAACTCCTATACCCCATTTGGATATTGTTCTTGTAAGACTTATCTTATAATATCTTTTAAACCATAAATTTAAAGAATTGTTGCATCAATGCTGGAATAGAAATTTTAATATTTTGAAGGTGAATAAATTTTCAGTAAGATTGTGAGGGTTTAGGAACTATTAATATCGTAAGTTAAGATCATGATTAATAAATTATTATCTCTTTTATTGCTAATAGCCTTTTTAAATTCCGGTTGCACGAAAAGTAAACCTGTTTTTGAAAATTTCATAGGCTTTGCCCAGGGATCCACTTATAGCGTAGTATATGAGAATACAAAAAAAATTGATCAGGGAGAACTGAGACAAAAAGTCGACAAGATTCTGAATGATTTTGATAAGTCGCTTTCTCTATACAACGATTCTTCTATTCTCTCAAGGATAAACAGGAATGAAGATGCCGTTCCTGATTCATTTTTTACGGAAGCTTACAGAAAATCGGTCCTGGTAAATCAAATGACTGAAGGCGCATTTGATATAACAGTGGGTCCTCTTGTGAGAGCATGGGGATTTGGTCCCGATGCACATAAAAGTTTCACGGAAGCTAAACATGACAGCCTTATGAAGCTTATAGGTATGAAAAAAGTATCCCTTATAAACGGAAGGCTCATAAAAACTGATCCCCATATTTGTCTCGATTTTAATGCAATAGCCCAGGGTTATTCTGTGGATGTGATCTGCCGTTTTTTCGACAGCCTTGGAATTAAAAATTATCTGGTCGAAATAGGAGGCGAAGTAAAAGCAAAAGGAAAGAAAGCCGGCAATCTCTGGAGAATAGGAATTGATAAACCGATAGATAACAATCTGACCCCGGGGGAATCACTTCAGGCAATACTAAAGATGAGTAATAAAGCTATTTCAACTTCCGGAAACTATCGGAAATTCTATGTTGAGGATGGGATCAAATATTCACATCATATCGATCCGCGAACAGGGTATACCACAAGAAATAACTTACTAAGTGTCTCTATTATAACTGACGAATGTGCCATAGCTGATGGGGTGGCAACAGGTTGTCTTGTAATGGGAAAAGAAAAAGCAATTGAATTTATTGGCATGCATCCCACGCTTGAAGCCTACATGATATATTCCGATGAGCAGGGGAATTTTAAAACGTGGGCTTCTGAAAAATTGAGGAGATATCTCTCCGAACCTTAAAATGGTTGTGAAACCAAATCTTTGAGGGTCTTTACAACTCTTATTTAAGCATATTTAAACAACATCGGTATTAATTTGTTTCTAGTTTGATTACAATTATTAAACTTTCAATCAGGGATGAAACAAAATAACAACCAGACCGGGCATGATCTGAACACAGAGATTATTGAGATGAAACAAATCAAAAATCAATCAGAACAATATTTTAACAAAGAGAGTATTCTTGCTGATTTCCGAATGGCAAATCTCAGCCGGAGCCTGAGTATTATAGGACGTCGCGAAGTCCTCACCGGAAAAGCAAAGTTCGGGATTTTCGGAGATGGAAAGGAGATAATACAACTGGCTTTGGCAAAGCAGTTTAAAAATGGGGATTGGAGATCGGGTTATTATCGCGACCAAACATGGATGATGGCGATGGGAGTATACGACTCGCTTGAGTTTTTTCACCAGTTATACGGCAACACAGATAATCAGTTTAACAGCGGTAGCGGAGGGAGGGTATTCAATAATCACTTTTCCATCCCAAATATAAATCCAGATGGATCGTGGCGCAATCTTACAAAACAAAAAAATTCCTCTGCCGATATTTCTCCTACTGCCGGACAAATGCCACGGTTGCTTGGCCTTGCGTATGCATCGAAGTTATTCCGGCAAAATAAAGATCTGCAACAATTTACAACTCTTTCTACAAAAGGGAATGAGGTAGCATTTGGATCGATTGGCGACGCCAGCACCTCCGAAGGTTACTTCTGGGAAACCATAAATGCCGCTGGTGTTCTTCAGGTACCATTGGCAGTTTCTGTCTACGACGACGGTTACGGTATTTCGGTGCCTAAGAAATACCAGACAACAAAAGGAAGCATATCAGAGATCCTTAAAGGATTTGAAACTGAAAAGGATAAACCAGGAATAAGGATTTTCAAAGGGAAAGGATGGGATTATGAGGGGTTGATTAAACTTTATCAGGAAGGCATTGCAATATGCCGGGAACAACATACACCAGTATTATTTCATATTGAAGAAGTTACTCAGCCTCAGGGACATTCTACATCAGGTTCACACGAGAGATATAAAAGTGAAGAGAGGCTGAAATGGGAGGAAGAATTTGATCCGATAAAGAAAATGAGGGAATGGATAATCAATTCTGAAATAGCCACTTCTGAAGAGCTCGATAAGCTTGCACTTGAGGCTGAAGAGGAAGCAAAGGAATCAAGACGCAAAGGGTGGGAGTCATTTCAGTCTCCTATAAAGATAGAAAGGGATGCTCTTGTAAAAATCATCAATGATCGATCGTGCAGGTGTACTGAAAAGGCAAAAGAAGAATCTGTTGATAGTTATACAGATGAGCTGAAGAGAGTTCCGGCACCTATCCGTAAAGATAATTTTGTAACAGCCAGGAAGATTCTAAGAAATATTTGCGGTACATGTCTTAAATCCGATAACCTTAAAGAAGAGCTGCAGGGGTGGCTTAAGAGGAATTATGAAGATGCACGGAAAAGCTATGATTCATTCCTGTATAATGAAACACCTTCATCAGTATTGAATGTTAAACCAATTGCCCCGGTGTATTCTGCCGATTCACCAGAAGTCCCGGGCAGGCAGATACTTCGTGATAATTATGAAAAACTATTCACAAAGTACCCTCTCCTGGTGACATTTGGTGAAGATACTGGTAACATTGGAGGTGTGAATCAATCCCTCGAAGGATTACAAAAAAAATTCGGTGAGCTGCGTATTACAGATACAGGGATCAGGGAAGCAACTATTCTGGGTCAGGGACTTGGATTGGCTCTTAGAGGTATGAGACCTATTGCAGAAATTCAGTATCTCGATTATTTAATGTATTGTTTGCAGGTTTTGAGCGATGATCTTGCAACGACTCACTATAGAACTGCCGGACGTATGATCGCCCCGTTAATTATAAGCACCCGCGGACACCGCCTGGAAGGAATCTGGCACTCCGGATCACCCATGAGCATGCTCATAAATTCAGTAAGAGGTATTTATGTTTGTTCTCCGAGAGATATGACCAGGGCAGCAGGCTTTTATAATACACTTCTTGAAGGCAACGATCCTGCAATAGTCATTGAACCTCTTAATGGCTACAGGCTGAAAGAGAAATTGCCCGATAATATCGGCGAATTCCGTATGGAGCTTGGAATTCCTGAAATATTGAAAGAGGGTACTGACCTTACGATTGTCACATATGGATCGACAGTCAAAATTGCAATGGAAGCGGTGAAGCATCTCGCAGCTCATGATATTTCTGTTGAATTAATAGATGTGCAGACACTTATGCCGTTTGACCGAAAAAAAATAATAATTGAGTCTCTGAAAAAAACAAACAGGATTCTTTTTCTCGATGAAGATGTTCCGGGTGGAACAACAGCGTATATGCTGCAGGAAGTCATTGAGAAACAAGGAGGCTGGCAATATCTTGACAGCCCTCCGAAAACTCTCACGGCAAAAGAACATCGTCCGGCTTACACCACTGATGGAGACTATTTTTCAAAACCCAGCTCTGAAGATGTATTCGATGTTGTATATCAAATGATGAAAGAGGCTGTTCCGGAGAAGTTTTAAGCCTCTACATTGTGGCTCTCTGTGCCTCCTCTGTGGTTCTCTGTGTAACAAGAATGCACAAGAACTGACACAGAGGTTCACAGAGGAGCACTGAGCATCACAGAGTTAAGAGGATGTAATATCTGTAACCCCGATTATCTTCAGCAATGCAAGAGCAGCTTCTTTCGGACCGCTTGATTCATAACCGGGTATCCCAAGCCTGGTTCTCATCTGACCGACAAAAACATTATTTTTAAAGAATGAAGCGAAGTATTTTGACGCGATCTTATCATGTAAATCTTTGTATTCGGGCGGACCGAAAATATTTGCAAAATATGAGTGCACCAGTCCGGTTGTTGTAGTAGTTCCCTTGCTCATAACTGCCCCTTCGCTGAATATATCAAGTGCCCATTCTGCAGATGTGAATTTTTCAATTACCGGATGTTCAGTGTCAATTTCCTCATAATTGTTAGCATAGAGTATATAGTCGATTTTATGTCCTGCAATGATTGTTTCAAAGTTGGTTACCGGAAATACTATCCTGGCATTAACCTGGCTTGGATTCATAATTATTGATCTGTCGAGATGTCCGAATGCATATCCGGGCTGCAGGTCATCGAGACGCAGGAATGCACCTATCTCAGTGCCGTATCCGATAGGGAATCCGTTTTTGTCCAGGTCTATGGACCCCATATCATCTGCAATAATTGTAAGTTCCCGTATATATTTGTCAGCCAAAACCCTGAAAGCTTCAAGAGTCTCTGATTTCCCGGCACCTGTATCGCCCATCATCAGAATAGTGGCTTCTTTATTTCCCTGCAGCATTATTTTCACCATAGCGCCATGAAAGGGCATCTTACCGGCTTTCATAACTATGGAATTATGAAGAGTTAGTATCATTTTTTTAAGATAACCGAAGTACCCAAATTCGGCACGGTCAGGAATCGCACCCACGAATATTTCATTTTCCTCGTCATCGTAGAATACTGTTGAATATTTAGCCAGACCGTCAATCGCACTCCCTGGAACTCCATAAATGAAGAGAGCATCGGGTTTTTTCTCAAGATCAGAATCATCTGCAAGCTGAAACAGGTTACACATTGAGAAACCAAGTTCAAAAAAATCCTGATGGAAGTAAACCATGATTAGCAACTTACCTACTTTTGCCGGGTAACAGATCCACTCTCCTGATTTTAATTCTACAAGATCGACAGGATTTTTGTTAATCTTTTTGAAATGGCCTGTCCTCTTATTCATAGGCTGCTGGATAACCAGCGGAGGATAGATCAGCATTTGGCGGATCACAGGAACACTATTGAGTTTTTTATATTTTTCTCCCCTGTAAGCAATATCTTTCGGAAGTGAAATCACCGCCATCTCAGCTCCTGCCGGAACCTGTCTGTAAACGGCAGGATGACTACCTGTAATGTTTTCCTGAATATGTCTGTAAACAGTTCTTATCAGATGTGTAAGCTGTTCAATTGTTTCATTAAATGTGCGATATGGCCTTTTGTCGAGACGGTCGCCTTCAGAATCATTGATTATGAACCGGTCAAAGTGGCGCCAATAGTCATACAGGTATTCTACAAAACCGGCAAGTTTATCAAGGTCTTTAAGAAAGATCCTGGACTTATCAAAAATATGGGGTATAAGATTGCTTTCATACTTAACGAGTAATGAAAGAGTCTTGACTAGATCATTCACGCAATCTTCGTCAGCAGTGCAACCTCCAAAAAACTCAAGCAATGGCGAGTTTTTAGATCTGAGGTTATTAAGACAATGGTCAAGGATAAGCCGAAATTTGTCACTCGCCAGCATTTCTTCTGCTGTTTCGCACATCCTTTCACGGATATTCAAAACAACTTTATTCCCAATTATACTTAAAGTACTTCTTTGCATGACATTATTTAACAATTGGGGTAAAAATATGATAATATTTAATTGAAGATAAGTTTTTACTTAATTATTTTTGTACAATATTTCAATTTCAATTGTTTATTAGTATTATGCAACCGGAACTCGATTTATTTGCAATATTGCCGGAAGATAAAATCCCGGAAAAAGGAAAGATTCTGATTTCAGAACCATTTCTGCCCGATACTTTTTTCAATCGGAGCATCGTGTACCTTACTGATCATAATCCGGAGGGATCGGTAGGCTTTATCCTTAACAAAAAGCTCGATTTAAAGATCAGTGATGCTATAGAAGGTTTTGAAAACTGTGATGAAAACATCAGCATGGGAGGACCGGTTGCTCCTGACACTCTTCATTATCTGCATAGCGCCGGAGATCTGATTCCAAAAAGCGTTCTGGTGCAAGGGAATATTTTCTGGGGAGGCGATATTGACAGTGTAAGAGAGCTTATAAAAACAGGGAAATTAAACCAATCTCAAATAAGATTTTTT
Organism: Bacteroidales bacterium; assembly: GCA_003157015.1. Taxonomy (GTDB): domain Bacteria; phylum Bacteroidota; class Bacteroidia; order Bacteroidales; family VadinHA17; genus LD21. The sequence continues at coordinate 62,930 of PMIJ01000028.1, read as the reverse complement.
CTGGGCTATTCAGGATGGTCTGCGGGCCAGCTTGAACGCGAACTTAAAGAAAATTCATGGGTTATTGCAAAAGTCAACTCCAATATTGTACTGAATAACAGAGGTGATGATATCTGGAAAAAAGTTTTAAGAAGCTTTAAGAACAAATACAGGATGTGGGCCGATTTCCCCGATTCTCCGGAGATGAATTAAATCTTTTTACCTCTTCCCAAACGCCTCCCCCAAAAGGAAGGGGCTTAATCATTATACGAATCATGAAGTTACCCCCGTCTCTCCTGGGAGAAGGGGGCCAGAGGGAAGAGGTAAAAAACGATCATCAATGTAATATCCTGAATACCAACTCCTTCAGAAGTTCTCCCGGTTCGGTACCCGGGTCACCATAACCTTTTGATTTCATGTCGTATGTACGCAAAAGACTGATAATCTGAACGGTCTTTGATACATCGTACCTTAATGCTGAGTTCTCATATTCTTTAACAAAAAAAGGATTTACCTTAAGAACTGCCGCCACATTGTTTTTCGATTTATCTGTGAGATAATGGAAAGTAAGAAGCTTGCTGAAAAAGCTGAAAAGAGATGCAATGGAGAGTGTGATAGGATTGTCTTTGGGATTATCAGCAAAATAATGGACTATCATATTGGCTTTGAGGATATTCTTTTCTCCGATTGCCTTTTGTAATTCGAAATTATTGTAATCCTTGCTTATTCCTATATTTTTTTCAATTAATGCAGTCGTGATAAAGGGTTTTCCTGCAGGAAGAGTTATAATAAGTTTATCCAACTCATTTACAATCTTATGCAAATCAGTGCCAAGATATTCAGTCAGCAAGGCGCTTGCACTCGGATCAGTCTTTATACCTTTTATCATCAGGTACCGTTCAATCCATGCCGGAATGAGATAATCGCGAATTCTTAGCGATTCAAAATATGCTCCGTGACTATCGAGAGTTTTATAAAGTTTTGTTCTTTTATCCAGGGTCTTATATTTATAGCTGAATACAAGTATGGTCGACAAAAGAGGCTTCTCGAGATATATTGCAAGGTCATCCAGTTTTTTAAGCGTTTGAGCTTCCTTGATAATAAGAACCTGATGACTTGCCATCATCGGAAACCTTCTGGCAGTATCAATTATAGCTGCAATATTTGTATCATCGGCATACAGAACAATCTGGTTAAAGGCCTTTTCAGCCTCAGGCAAAACCTTCTCCTGAATATAATCCGTAATGAGGTCAATGTAATAAGGTTCTTCACCGGCCAGGAAATATACAGGTTTAAAAATTCTGTTTTTCAGATCTGAGATTATCTCTTCGTATGTAACAGGCATTATCAGAATTTTAGATGTTTAACGGATACTCCGTTATTTTTTATTTCCCGAAGGGAATCAATTCCTATTTTAAGGTGGATTTCAACAAAATCATTTGTGACTTTAACATCGCTGGCTTCTGTTTTTATACCCGTAGAAATCATTGGCTGATCAGAAACAAGCAGGAGGGCTCCTGTGGGAATTTCATTAGCAAATCCGACAGTAAAAATTGTTGCAGTTTCCATATCAATGGCCATGGCCCTTGTTTTAACGAGGTATTTTTTAAATCTGTCATCATATTCCCAAACCCTTCTGTTTGTAGTATATACTGTACCTGTCCAGTACTCCCGGTTAAACCGGGTGATGGTGGCAGATATTGCACTCTGAAGTTTAAAAGCCGGCAAAGCCGGCACTTCATTTGGAAGATAATCATTCGATGTCCCGTCGCTTCTTATTGCTGCAATAGGCAGGATCAGATCACCTAAAGTGTTCTTTTTTTTCAGTCCTCCGCATTTACCCAGAAATAGCACTGCATTTGGATTCACTGCACTGAGAAGATCCATAATTGTAGCGGCATTTGGGCTGCCCATGCCAAAATTTATGATAGTTATACCGTCGGCAGTTGCACTTGGCATATTTTTGTCTCTTCCTTCAACCTTTACCTTATTCCAGTTTGCAAAAAGTTCAACATAATGCATATAATTCGTAAGAAGAAAGTATTTGCCGAAACTATCAATCGATTTTCCGGTATATCTGGGAAGCCAGTTATTAACAATTTCCTCTTTGGTTTTCATCTGGTTATTTTAGTTAATGATTATCTCAATATATTTGTCTAAGCTTTTCTTTTGTTCTTCTTTGTGATCCTTTGTGATGAACTTCGAGTCCCTTTGTGATAAATCTTTTTTTTAACACGTAGGAACTCGAAGGATATGACGAAGTGACACTAAGGGTGAACTAGAAATTATTAATTCTATGCCAAAAATACGAAACTAAGTTGAAACAGTTAAAACTGCCTCAATATTCCTTCAGGATAACTGGAAAAGAAGGAAATGAAATGATCCTCGATCCATTAAGGAAGAAATATGTTAAGCTCACTCCTGAAGAGTGGGTCAGGCAGAATTTTGTTCAATACCTGATAAGCGAAGGGAAATATCCTCCCGGGCTTATTGGAATCGAGGTTTTGTTCAAATTCAATAAATTAAAAAGAAGAGTTGATATTCTTGTACATGACAGAACGGGAAACCCAATACTTATCGTAGAATGTAAATCTCCTGATATCAAGATTGACGAAGATGTATGTGAACAGATAGCCACTTACAATATGAAATATAAAGTGCCATACCTGATAGTTACAAATGGAATTCATCATTATGCATTTACGATTGATCATCAGGCAATGAAGTTTGAATATTTGCTTGTTATTCCTCTTTATGAGGATATTATTGAAAGTCATGTATAAAAACCCGCCTCTGTGTCACTCTGTGAGTACTCTGTGACCCTCTGTGTAACAAAAAATAAGAACTGACACAGAGAATCACGGAGAAGCACAGAGTTTCACAGAGAATTTTAATTGATTATTTACGACTTATAGAGATTAGAATTAAATGAGTACATTCAAATAGAATGAATTATGTTGATTGTAACATGTGCTATTATTCGGAACGAGAAGAATGAAATTTTAGTTGTCCAGCGTGGAGAGGCAACTGATCACCCATTTAAATGGGAATTTCCAGGCGGGAAAGTTGCACCTGGGGAGACTGACGAAGAATGTGTTATCCGCGAAGTGGAAGAAGAATTGTCGATGGAGATAGTAATACGAGGAATGCTGTCAAAAGTTGAATATGACTATGGCCATAAGCGGATCGCCCTGTTACCATTTATTTGTGACACGCTTGATGAGGTGCCAGTGCTTTCGGAACATATTGGTTTTAAATGGATTGAAGTAAAAGATCTGATGGATCCCGATTATTCGGAAGCTGACGTTATTGTCGCAAAAAGCTATCTGGAAAGAATAAATGCTGAGAATTTAGAGGAAAAGCAATTTGTCGGCCATCCATCTGATGATCTTCCTGATAACACCGATCTTCAAACATTTGTAAATAACATGATGGGCCGAAAAGAGGCTGAATGGCTGGCAGCTTCTGCTATAGAAAATCCTGCCACTTTCATGAAACTGTTTGAATATTCCCTTTCTTCCGATAAGAGCCTTTCCTTCAGGGCATCGTGGACACTTACAAAAGTTTGCGACAGCTTTCCGGAGATCATTTATCCATATCTAAATCAGATCGTTGAGACTCTGTTCAAACTGGAAAATGAAAGCACTATCAGAAGTTTCCTGAGAATAGTTTCCTTGAGCGATCTGGAAAAAATAAACAGTCATCAACAGGGTTTATTAGCCGATTTCTGTTTCCTTAAACTGAACTCAGGAAATTCAGCTATAGCCGTAAAGGCTTATGCCATGGAAATATTGTATAAACTTACGCTGGTTTATCCTGAATTGGCAAATGAACTTTCTGCCTCAATCAGTATCCTGATGGAAGACGGATCGGCAGGCATCACAGCCCGAGGACGCTTGATTCTCAAAAAACTAGGTGAAATGCCTGTAAAACCAAAATCAAGTCAGCCATAAGTTTAAACCGGCAAAGTTGTGGTTATTTTGAGGCAGCCTGTTTTTTAAGATTTAAAGGGAGTGTAACCCCATTCTGTGCCCACGTCCCGTTAATTGTCGAATCACTTGCCACGGTTCCGGTATATTCTCCATTTATAGAGGGGAACTCAATCACAATCTTTTGCTTGTTAAGAGTAACCTGACCGCCGGGTATGTCCTTTGCACCCTGATCGGGACTGTCAGCAGTTGCAATCAAACTGTCTTTATCATTTAATTTAATATTAAAGACCAGCCTTAGATCAACCCCGTTGGTTGAAATTTTACCTAGCCATGAACCGGGAAGAATATTTTTGTTTGCTGTATTTTGTGCCGTTAATGGATTAGTTATCAATATCACAATCAGAAGTAAGGAAAGATGATATATTTTTTTCATATTAATTAAAATAGAAGAGCGGTTAATTATTTTAAGTAAAGGTATAAAAAATCATATACTTTTAATTATCCAAGAAAAGCCATATACCATAAAGCAGTCAATGAGTTAGCAACGGCTGCAAAGTAATGTAAGTTTCACCAAACATTATAAATCTTAAATATTTCGACACTGAAAGACTTCAAGACAGCAGACCCCCAAGACCGCATGACCTCAAGACTGCAAGACTCTTCCTCCTTTTCGTCATTCAACTTTTCTTTTGTATTTTTGCAATTCATTTCTATTTTATATCCATGAGAATTGTAGACACAAAAGGACAACTATGTCCTGCCCCATTGATTGCGGCAAAGAAAGCTTTGAAAGAAACTGTTCCCGGAGAATCTTTTGTATTGATTACTGATAATAAGACATCATTAGATAATTTAAGCCGGTTTCTTAAAGACAACAAAGCAGGTTTCGAGGTCAGTGAATCAGCCGGAGTATGGTCTCTGACCGTAACCAGGTCAGATAATGATCTGGTACAAATTAAGCCTGAAGATTATTGCGCTCCGGAGATTCCGCATTTTCAACAGGGTAATTATATTGTGGTTATCTCTTCAGATAAAATGGGAGAGGGTGATGACGAGCTGGGACATTTACTGATGATCAATTATATTAAAGCTCTAAAGGACCTTGACAAACTTCCCCGGAAGATAGTTTTTTATAATAACGGTGTTAAACTGGCTACCAAATCGTCTCCTGCTATTGAACACCTGAGAGATCTCGAGAAAATGGGAGTCGAATTAATGCTCTGTGCTACCTGCGTAAATTATTATTGCCTTGAAACTGTAGTTGGAGTGGGTACAGTAAGTAATATGTACACAATAGCCGAAGCCATGGCTACTTCAGACAAAGTTATTAAACCCTGAGTATAGAAGGATGAGCAAGAAAATTGACCTTCTTCAGATGGTAGAATATGGCGGATGTTCGGCAAAAATATCACCTAAGTTATTAGAGGATATTCTTAAATATCTCCCGTTGCCAACGGATCCGAATATACTTGTTGATATTGATACTCACGACGATGCAGGCGTTTACCGGGTCAATGATTCTCTCGCCCTCGTATTAACTACCGACTTTTTCCCACCTGTCTGCAGTGACCCTTATGAATTCGGACAGATATCAGCTGCCAATTCTATTAGTGATGTATATGCAATGGGAGGTGATCCGGTTCTTGCCCTTAACATTATGATGTTTCCTTCAGCAAAACTGCCTGTGGAAGCTTATGCTGAGATCCTCAAAGGTGGCTACGACAAAGCAACCGAAGCAGGAGTGAGGATTATCGGTGGGCATACAATCGATGATTTTCCTCCTAAATACGGACTCGCAGTAGTGGGTTATATTCATCCTGACAAAATTATAACGAACGCTGGTGCCAAATCCGGTGATTTATTGATACTTACAAAGCCGATAGGAACGGCTATTATTCTTGCAGGTCACCGTTTGGGATTGGTTTCAGATAGTGATCTTGAAGAAGCTAAACGACTAATGAAACTTCTTAACAAATCCGGAGCAGCGGTGATGAAAAAGTTCAATATCCGAGGGGCAACCGATGTTACAGGATTTGGTCTGGCCGGTCATGCTCTTAAAATGGCGAGAGCCAGTAAAGTATCTTTAAATATAAGAATGAATGATGTTCCGCTGATCGGCAATTCATACAATCTGATTGATGAAGGATGCATTCCCGGGGCCTCATTCCGGAACCTTGAATATGCTGAAAAGGATATTGATTTTGCCTCCGGTCTTGATTATAATCTGAAAATGATAGCTTTCGATGCTCAGACATCTGGAGGTCTTCTGTTCTCTTCATCACAGGATAAAGTGAGTAATATCCTGGAAGATTTAAATACTGCCGGCCTCTTGAATTCAAAAGTAATCGGTTCTGTAACAGAGTATAAGGGGAAATATATTTATCTGAATAATTGAATTGAAATCCATTAACTACAAAGTACACAAAGTGTTTATTTGCCCCCAATCCCCCCTAAAGGGGCGCTTTCTTTGTGTTATTTGTGATTAGATGAGTATAAAACATCAATCAAAGATCGTTTCGAATACTTTACATGTATTTGCCTCGAAACACAGTTTGATCTGATGGGGAGTGTTCCGTTCAAACGAGAGCTCAGGTAGTTTGTCAGCTTCAAAAAACTGTGCATCAAGTGTTTCGGAATTCTCCTTAAAACTGTTTTCCACCAGTTCGCATTCGACAAAAATCTTATAAATTGTAAAAGGAAAATTATGATTATTATGTTTGTTCCCCATATGTATTGCAATGATTCTTTTCGGCTTTACCAGAGCCCCGGCCTCCTCTTTGCATTCCCTGATTGCCGATTCACTCACTGAAGAATTTACATCTGCCCAGCCTCCGGGTAAGGCCCACGCACCATCTACTTTTTCCTTAACCATGAGTATTTTATTATCCTTGAATACTGAGGCTCTGATATCGACTTTCGGAGTCTGGTAACCTGTTTCAGAGGCAAATAGTTCCCTTATTTTTTTATGGTCTGTTTCTGTATACTCATGCAATATCTCAATTACAATATTTCTTATTTTTTCATACCTCTCGCGGTCGTAATTATTTTCGCAGAATGTCAGTCCCGCCTGTGCAATTGACTGCAACTCAGAGGCCCAAAACAACCATTTTTCATTCATGAACTATTCCGGATTTATATATAAGGTATGAATTTAAAAAATCGTCTATTTAACGTGTTCATTTTTTGTAACATATTGTCAGATAAGTCAATAGTGTGTTTGACTTTTTGTAACAATTACTTAATCACTTTGAAACAGGCCTGTAATAAGGAAACATGACTTTTGTAACATGAAAACTCAAGTTAAACCTAATACCAAAAAAATGAAAAAACAACTAATTTTTATTTTACTTTTTACTTTGACTCTAAGTTCTTTTGCTCAGAATGACACTACCAAGACCAAGGTTGAATTTAAACCATCCGGAAAGTTATGGGGTTATGCTTTTGGAGATTTTTTGTATAAAGGATATACAAATAAATTTGGGATGACCAATACACAATATGGCAGCACTGCTAAGGATTTTACATCATTTGAGTTTAGAAGGATTTACCTTGGTTATGACTATGATATCAGCGAACATTTTGCAGCCCAGCTATTACTGGCTTATGAAGGTGCACAATTCACTACCGATGGTAGCCGATCAGTATATATAAAGGGTGCAAACCTGAGATGGAAAAATATTTTTCATAACAGCGATCTCGTAATTGGAGCTATGCCAACTCCCTCATATTCAACAACCTCTGAACCAGTTTGGGGTTATCGTTCACTGGAAAAAACAATAATGGATATGAGGAAGATCGGAGCTTCAGCCGATGTTGGAATAAGCTTGCAGGGTAAATTAAATAACAAAGGGGACTTTGGTTATAACCTGATGATAAGTAATGGGACTGGAGCTAAACCGGAAACTGATAAATTCAAAAAGTTTTATGGTGATGCATATGCTAAATTTATGGATCAGAAAATAATGTTAGATCTGGGAGCCGATAACGAATGGTCCCAAGCTAGTCCTTACCAAAAAAGCAAAACAACCTATAAAGCCTTTTTAGCTTATATTACTCCACAGATTACCATAGGGATCGAAGCGTTCCAGCAAGTTCAGAAAAATAATACAATTTTCACTGAAGCAGCTCCATCTACTGTAAAAGATACGGTCAATGCCCTGGCTTCCGGTGTATCAGTTTTTGTGAGAGGCCCAATAAGTAAAAAATTGGGATATGTATTACGGTACGATTATTATAACCCCGATACCAAGTTCAACAAAAACGATGTTTATCCAGCATCTTACTCAGGTGTTTATACAGAATCGTTTGTGCTTGCCGGTTTGGATTATAATCCTGTGAAAAACGTACATTTTATGCCAAATGTCTGGTACGACATGTATAATAACCGGTATACAGCTGTTAACAATCTTAGCACCAAGAGCAATGATCTGGCGTTTAGATTAACAGTTTACTACATTTTCAGATAATTTAAGATTAAAGACCACCATACTAAATTAGCTTGGATACATTATAAAACTAAATAAACAAAATTATGAAGACAAAAAGGTTCGTTTATATACTCACATTCATCACTTTTGTGGGAATTTTATTGAGTAGCTTTTCCCCGGTATCAAAATCAGCACTAAAATCTCCGGCCAGCGATGTGGAATTATTGGGTGCAGGCGCAAGTTTCCCTTATCCTTTATATTCTAAAATGTTCAGTGAATATAATGCAAAGACAGGTGTAAAGATCAATTATCAATCAATTGGTTCCGGTGGTGGAATCAAACAATTGATGAGCAAAACAGTCGATTTTGGCGCCTCCGATGCTTTTCTTAATGATGAAGACATGGCAAAAATGCCGGCTGCTGTTGTTCATGTGCCAACATGCCTCGGCGCTGACGTTATTACTTATAATCTCACCGGAGATCCAAAGCTTAAATTTACTCCTGCCGTGGTAGCAGACATTTTCCTTGGGAAGATAACAAAATGGAATGATGCACAGATTAAGAAACTCAATCCGGAAGTTAAACTGCCCGATATGCCCATTTCAATTGTACATCGTTCAGACGGAAGTGGGACTACCTTTATCTTTACAGATTACCTTTCGAAAGTAAGTGAAGAATGGAAAACCAAGGTAGGACACAAAACATCGGTTGACTGGCCGGTTGGACTTGGTGCCAAAGGTAACGAAGGAGTCAGCGGAATGATAAAGCAAACACCCGGAGCTCTTGGATATGTTGAATTAATTTATGCATTGCAAAATAAGATGCCAGTCGGTCTGCTGCAAAATAAGAGCGGAAGATATGTAGAGGTATCCATTATCTCTGTTACAGCTGCTGCAAATCAGGCTATTCCTTCTGATGCACGTGTTTCTATCACCAATACCGATGCTCCTGATGGTTATCCAATCAGTAGTTTCACCTGGATTTTGCTCTATAAAGAACAAAATTACGATAACAGGGCTGAAGACAAAGCTAAAGAAGTAGTTAAACTGGTATGGTGGATGACTCATGAAGGACAGCAATTTACGGCTCCTCTGATTTATGCTCCGCTGCCAAAAGAAGCTCTGAAAGTAGTTGAAGCAAACCTGAAATCGATTGTTTTCAACGGTAAATCATTATTATAACAACAAGTGAAGTTAAAATTGATAAGGCAGTCCCACGAAGGATTGCCTTATTATTTTGTAAATCCTCAGACTTTTTAATTAAATTTAAGGTGGTGCATTAAAAGGAAAAGCTTGAATGATGAATTTAAAAGAGTTCCTGGCTGAACGATTTCAAAGCAAGGATAAAGGAAAAGATAAAACGGAGAATGAAAGTCAAAAGAATGTTTTTCTTTTTGAAAAAGTTTTCCAGAAGGGTTTAGGATTAACAGGTATTATTTTAATTATAGTGTTGTTGTCCATTTTTATTACCCTTTTAATTTCTTCAACACCTTCTATAAAACATCTTGGAATTAAATTTCTTTATGGAAAAGCATGGAACCCGGTAACAGATGAATATGGCGCATTACCATTCCTGATCGGGACACTTTTAACCTCCTTGCTTGCTCTCATTATATCTACGCCATTTGCCCTGTCAACAGCCATCTTCTTAGGCGAATATTATCCTGAGGGAATTGTATCAAATATTTTTAAAAATATTATTGAATTATTGGCAAGCATTCCATCGGTTGTTTACGGTTTCTGGGGGATGGTCATTTTAGTACCCATCATAAGAAATCTGGAATTAAAACTGCATGTTTTACCTTATGGAGTCGGAATACTTACATCTTCAATCATTCTGGCTATTATGATCATTCCATATTCAGTTTCTCTTTCCAGGCAGGTCATAAGCATGGTTCCGCCGACTCTAAAAGAAGGGGCCTATTCGTTAGGCGCAACACGTTTTGAAGTAATAAAAAGAATAATCATTCCTCATACAAGGTCAGGTTTATTTGCTGCAATACTTCTTGCTCTTGGACGCGCATTGGGTGAAACAATGGCAGTGACAATGCTTATTGGGAATTCACATTATCTACCGACAAGTATTTTCAGCCCTTCGAATACGATGGCCAGTGTAATTGCAAATGAATTTACCGAAGCTACCGGAAATGTATATCTATCGGTTCTTATTGAGATGGGCCTTTTACTTTTTGTCGTAACAACACTGATTAATATATCTGGCCGGCAAATCATTAAACGTTATATCCTCCACTGACATGGACAAGCTTATAAGATTAAGGTTTTATAAAGACTGGCTTTTTAAGGGCGGTATTATTCTTATGACTGTATTATCGACTGTGCCGCTATTGCTTATCTTATTTTATATAGTCAAACAGGGTATCTCTTCAATCAACTGGGATTTTTTTATCAACCTTCCCAAGCCGGTTGGCGAAAAGGGAGGTGGAATAATAAACGGACTTATAGGAACTGGTATTCTCGTTTTAGTTGCCTCGGTAATTGCAATTCCCTTCGGGGCAATTGTAGGGCTTTATTTAAGTGAATATAGCCGCGACAAACTTTCTTATTGGGTGGGTTTATGTGTAGATGTTCTGCAAGGTATCCCATCAATCGTGCTTGGGATTATTATATATCTGTGGGTTGTTAAACCTACCGGCCATTTTTCTGCATTGTCAGGGAGTATTGCTCTGGCAATAATGATGTTACCCCCAATAATTAAATCTACAGAAGAAACATTGAAGCTTATCCCGGGCACAATAAAAGAAGCCTCTTTGGCACTCGGTGTTCCATATTATAAAACTATTTTACGTATTATATTGCCAATGGGATTCAGCGGTATTTTAAGCGGGAGCATATTAAGTATTTCGAGAGTGGCAGGAGAAACGGCTCCTTTACTTTTCACTGCATTCGGAAACCCGTTCATTAATACAAATATTTTAAAACCCATGAGTAGCTTGCCGCTGCTGATTTTTAACTATGCCGGAAGTGCTTATGAAGACTGGCATAAGCTTGCATGGGGAGCTTCGTTTGTGCTTATCATGATGATTTTATTCTTAAATATTGTTACTAAGATTTTAGAAAGAAAATGGAAAATTCAATTTTAAATGTTAACCATTTAAATGCTTACTTTGGAGAAACCAAAATATTATCGGATATTAATTTAGAAATACCTAAGAACCAAATTGTAGCCTTTATGGGACCGTCGGGGTGCGGAAAAACAACTTTTCTTCGTTGTATAAACCGTTTGCACGAGCTTACTCCCGGTGCCAGAACAGAAGGTGAAATTTACTTTTTTAATGATGATATTTACAAGCTGAATCTTATTCTGTTACGAAGAAAAATAGGTATGGTTTTCCAACGTCCAAATCCTTTCCCTACTATGAGTATTTTTGAAAATGTTATTTCAGGATATACACTCAATGGTATTAAACTCTCCAAACAGGAAAAAGAAGAAATAGCAGAAGATTCCCTCAGAAAGGCAGATCTATGGAAAGAAGTCAAGGATACATTGCATAAAAAGGGGACTTTTCTTTCCGGTGGGCAGCAACAACGGCTTTGTATTGCCCGCTCTCTTTCCATGAAACCAAATATACTTTTATTTGATGAACCAACCTCTTCGCTTGACCCTATTTCTTCAAACAAGATAGAGCAATTATTGCTTGAACTGAAAGCTGATGTTACGATCATTATAGTGACACACAATCTTCAGCAGGCTGCACGGACAAGCGACTTCACAGCTTTCTTTTACCTTGGAGAGCTTGTTGAATTCAATAAAACACAGGTTCTGTTTTCAAATCCTGCCAAGAAACAAACTGAAGATTATATCTCCGGGCGTTTCGGATAGCTGATGTTTATTTATTTTGGGAGAGAGAAGAGAAACTCTACACCACCGCCAGTTCTGTTCCTTACTGAAATCTCTCCTTTATGTATAAGAATTGCATGCTTAACGATAGCCAGCCCGAGTCCCGTTCCACCACTTTTCCTGGAACGCCCTGAATCAATCCTGTAGAATCTCTCAAATACTCTCGAAAGATGCTCTTCTGCAATTCCGATTCCATTATCGGAAAACAAGAAGTGACAAAATGATTTATCTTCATTATACAGTATAATTTTGACTACGGTTTTATCACCTGCATAATTAACGGCATTCTCAAGAAGATTCTGGAAAATTGAAACAATGAGCGATCGGTTACCTGTAACAATCGCATTATCAATATTTTCCATTTCGACATTCATCCTCTTGGCTTCAATTGCTGATTTGAAATTATTAGTTACGTCAATAATTATTTCCCTGATTGATACTTTTTCGGCTGCAAAGGAGTTTCCTGATTCTTCAATTCTGTTTATAATGGCAATATCGTTGATCAGGTCTGTCAACCTTTCGCTTTGTCCCAGCGCTTTTTCAATGAAATATTTCTGTTTGTCCACTGGCATAACAGGGTCATTGATAATAGTTTCAAGATATCCCTTAATTGAAGAGACAGGAGTTTTCAGCTCATGAGCAATATTAGATGTCATTTGCTGTTTGACGAGCCTGTTCTGTTCAATTTCCGTTATATCATTCAGTATAATCTCAAAATTTTTATCATGGAAAAATACACATTGCACCTTGTAAAATTTGCCGTTTTTCCCAATCTGATATTCAGCCTTGGGTAGTCGCGTCGATGATATTTCTGTCTCAAGCTGTTTATCAATAAATTCATTGACTTTTCTGAAATCTTCAATTTCAAAGAAATTTGCACCTGAAACGGAGAGCTCCCCGGATATCATATTCATATAATGAATGAAATTACTGTTTAAAAGAATCTTTTCCTTGTTTTTTGAGAAGAAAGCAATTCCCTCATTAAGAGCGTAAAGATGGCTGAAGAGCTTTTCTCTCTCATTCATCAGGTCATTTTTAGTTTTTAAAAGGTTGTTGTAGATCTCAAGAATTTCCTGACTTATTGTGCCAAGCTCATTTTTTGGGAATTTCTGGTTGAAATCGAATGGCTCATTATTGCCTACTTTCAAAGCGAAATCCTTTAGCCTCGTTATTGACTCTGAAAATTTATTTGTTATAAGCAACATTATCAGCCATATCACGATAAAGGAAGCTAGTATGAGAACAATAAAAAACTTTTTTGCTTTCAGGAAATTAACAACTTTTATATCATAGACCACTGCTGCCCTGATATAATAGTTTCCAAAATATTTTGAGAAGTAGTAGTACTCCTTTCCGGTAGTTGCTGATTTTCTTATGGATGTTCCAAAATCAGAATAAAGTGATTCCGCTACCTCAGGTCTGTTTTTATGATTCTCCATCTTCCCCCAGTCAGGAACGAAACTATCGTATATAACAACACCTTCAGGATTTATAACAGTTACCCTGAGACTGTCTCTTGGAAATAGCTTAACAATTGAATCAATAAGGATGTAGTTCCCTTTTTCAGATATAGAATTAGCTCTTATATAGTTATCAGTTATCCTGGTTGAGTTTTCGAGTTCGTCGTTAAGAGCGGAGATACTGAATTCTTGTTCCCTTTTGTAAAGATAATTAAGTATAAGGAGAGTGAAGAATATAAAGATTGCAGAATAATATATGAAAAGATTATTTCTGAATTTATTCCGTATTATCATTTTTAATAAATTGATTTATTAGAATTCGAAAAAATAACCATAACCTGTTTTGTTCTTTAAAGAAGAACCAAATTGCCCTAGTTTAGCTCTGAGCCTGGTAATGTTTACATCGACAGTGCGTTCAGTTACAATTACATCCTGGCCCCATATTCTGGTAAGCAGGTCCTCCCTTGAAAAAACCTTTCCCTGATTTTCTAGCAGGGTTCTGAGGATTTCATATTCCTTTTTGGTAAGTTCAACACGTTCATCGTTTATTATCAGCCTTTTACGTACTGTGTCAAGATCGATTCCATTAAACTGCAGTATAGTTTTACTGTTAACCTTGTCTGTATATGACCTTTTCAGAACTGCTTTTACTCTTGCTGTCAATTCATTAACGGAAAACGGTTTGGAAATGTAGTCATCAGCACCAAGACTAAACCCGGTAAGTATGTCATTTTCTGTATCCTTGGCTGTAAGGAAAATCACAGGGATATCAATTTTCAATTCTTTTCTAAGCTTGTCGGCAAACTTAAACCCCGACATAGGACCCATCATAACATCAAGAAGGACCAGGTCAAAGCCGCCAAGCGGCCGCTTCAATGCCTCTTCCGCGGAGTGGGCTATTTCAGTATAATAACCTTCATTGCTGAGATTATATTGAAGAATCTCACATAGATCCTCCTCATCATCGACTATAAGAATATTTTTTCTTTTATTTTCCATATAACTGAATATCAGATATTTTCCGTTTCCGAATGATGAGTGCCAATTCCCTTATGCCTTATATCAGTTCCCTGCATCGAGTAGATTGAAGCTTCTGCAATATTTGTTGCATGATCAGCTATCCTTTCCATATTGGTAATGATATTCTTCAGGTCAATATAGCTCAGCAACATTTCCTTTGTCTTTTCACTTACTTTTGCTCTGGAAATACTGTTAATGAGAAGCTTCCTGTTCATATCGTCCACTATCTCATCGTTTTTAATAGTCCATTCTGCATAAGAATCATCATTATTCAGGAATGAGAGAAGCGATTTTTCCACCATGGTTACCCCCGACACAAGCATATTCATTAAAACATTTTGCATAGCTTCGTACTCAGCGGTTCCTTTAATTGCATCTATTGAATGAATTATATTCATTACAAGATCTCCTATGCGTTCAAGATTAATTGAAATACGGTATATTGAGTTAAGTTTTCTGATATCAGACGCAACCGGCTGAAAAAGTATAATTGAATTAATAAACTTATCACTTATAATTACTTCAAATTCATCAATTTTATTTTCATTTTCCTCGATCCTGGAAAGGACATTCTTCATTTCATCTTTGTCATTTAACGACATATATTTTTCAAGAAGAGTCAATTGAATCAGTACCAGATCTGCCATCTCCTCAAAACTCTTTACGCTATCAATAATAGCTTCCTCTTTTTTATTTGTCATAACCGGCTTATTATTCTTATTTGAAATTCTTATTCATCAGATTGTCAAGGTACAATGAATTGCTGCAAAGGTAGCTTCAATTATGGTTACAAATAAGGTTTGACTGTTACTTAATTGTTACATTTCTGTAAATTCATTCACCTAGAATGTTTAATAAAAGTTTATATTCACAGATTAAAAATTATCAATAGATTGAAACTCAATTTATTATTTTGATTGCTGATATTTCTGGAATTCTTTATCAGTTAACTTAATATGAATGCAAACTTGGAAATCAATTATCAAAAATAGCAATAATAGCAGGAAGTTATATTTTTGTAACTTGCATTTTACCTTAATTCATTAAAAAGATGAAAAAACTGCTCCTAATTTTTTCTTTATTGAATTTTTTTGTTGTGACCGGTTACTCTCAGACTTATATAAAACCTAATTATGCTCTTAAGAGTCATGAAACACTTGAGCTTACGAAGATTGATCTCACGGCACAGAAAACTCTGATTTTCCTCAGTGTGGAAAACAGGATCACCGGTGGTTATTTCTGCGCTGATAAGAATATCTTTATCCTATATCCCGATGGCACAAGAAGCAAGCTGACTGCTTCGAAAGGGATCCCTGTTTGTCCCGATTCCTATAAATTCAAAACAATAGGGGAGAAACTGAATTTTGAACTGACATTTCCGCCATTGAGGCCAGGTACGCAATGGATTGACCTGATTGAAGATTGTTCAGACAACTGTTTCTCTTTCTTCGGTGTGTGTCTCAACACGGATCTTAATAAAAGAATAGATGAAGCTTCTGTTTTAGCTGAAAATGAAAAGCCGGCTGAAGCTTTAATTGATTTCATTAAAATTGCCGGTACAATTGAAAGTAAAAATTCCGGAATTGAAGGTTTAATATATATAAATATCATTAAACTGGCTAAAGAAACAAACAATATACAAAAAGCTTCCGAGTGGTATTCAAAATTGAAATTGTCAGGTATCCCAAGAAAAGATTTATATATTAAGCATCTTAATTCACAAGGTATTATATATTAAAAAAAGGAGTTTGTCTCAAAACTGAAAATTCACCCCCCATCCCCCCAAGGGGGGCTTTTAATTATCAGTAAATCAAGAAGTCCCCCCTGGGGGATTTAGGGGTAAAAATAAAAAGAGGGCGGTTGAGACACCCTCCTTATAATTTTAATAATTTTCAGACTATTTCTTTCCGAAATAGAAATCGAGTCCCAATGCAATCATCCAGGTTACTTTTTTGTATGTTTCAGTATATGGATTGAGGTCGAAACTTAAACGTGGATCATAAGGTTTTTTACCATCATTATAGAATGTGTACTGACCTGCCAGGTTAAGATCGATCATCGGTGTAATACGATAACCGAAACCTCCTCCGAATGAGTTGGTATTTGTGCTGAAACTCTGGTCACTCTGATAATTGAGATTTACACCTGTTTCAGTGTGAGACCAACCTGCGCTGATGCGTAATTTCTCAGTAAGTCCATATTCCACACCGAGTCCATACTCAACAAAATTTTTGTCAATCTCATTTATATTTATTGTCGGACTTCCGTCATAATCAACATCTTTATCAAAGTATTCATCGAAGCTTGCAGAAAGAAGGAGCCTCTTCACTGGTCTGTAATCTACTCCGAAAGAGAGCATAGCCGGCATATCGCCGATAACAGTCCGTCCATCTACAAAAATTCCGCCTCCTTCATTATTGGCAACTTTCGTTTTCAGATTAAGCTCAGTTTTGAATTCATACTTTACTGCTATATCAAGATTGTCTAAAGGTGAAAAGTTTGCGCTTAGAATTGGTGTGATACCTGTTCCCGATTCTGTAGCATCTACTGTGATATCCTTAGATGCCCCTGCATTGGCCGTCATAACATTTGCTTTAGCAGTGAAACCGGGTGCAGCAGCTCCAAGTATGCCCTGGGCTTGAGCAATGGTTAAACCGGCAGGGTTTTGACCAGCTGCACCAATTATTTGTTGTATCTGTCCAATTTGTGTGGCACTTAAACCGACAGCAGTTCCATTTGACAGAAGAACTGATCCTGCACCTCCAGAAACAATAGGCTGCAATCCGGCAACAAAAGCTGTTGCCCCGGCAGCTAAACCGTTAAGAGTGGTTGCCCCGGCAGTGAAGAAATCACTGGCCAGTACCATACCACCTGTAAAACCTGCTCCAAAAGCCGGGTAAGTGGGATTAATCATAATATTTTTAAGATAGCCGCTGTATTTGTTTGTTGCAGAAACCAAACGGGCGCCAACTGCAACAGAAAACTTATCACTAATTTTGTAGCCGACATTAGCCTGATAACCAAAATAAACAGACGAACCTTTAAAATATATATCCGATGAATACTGCGTGGTTGGTATGCCCTGTGCCGTCAGACTCGGAGGAATATCAGCAATATTCATTTCGAATGATGGCAACCCTGTTTTATATTTTGCTCCGCCGCCTCCTCCAATAGGATTGAATCCTGCTGAAAATGAAAGTTTGCCGGTATTATATACCGCGTATATCCCCGGGAAGATCGGTGCGCTTACATTACCGACATATTTTTTAGGCGTGGGTAAGAGATAAGGATAATCACTGCTGACTGTTTGCGTTTGTGTGATTGTCTGATTGTTAACTGATGCAAAAAACCCGGTGCCAAGCTTGGTTAGACCGGCAGGATTGAAATATACTGCATCAATGCTGGTTGAGGCATTACGGTTCTGCAGCCTGGTGAACATGGCACTCTGGTTATTGTTGGTAACCAGTCCGCCCGCAAGCAGACTGCCGGTTATGAACAACGAAACAACAAAGATTAAAAGTTTTCTCATAGGTTTTAGTTTAAGGTTAAATCTCAGCAGGTTAATTGCAAAATTGTACAACTTCCCCATTTTTATAATTAAAGTAATCTTGAAATATCTATTATTTCTGAACGATCAGTATAATAATTGTTCCAAATGTAGAAAAATAATTCTTTTCTGCAATAGGTCTAAAATAGTATATTGATTTTTAGTTGATTGTACGCCTAAAATGAGAGTATTCGAAGAAATTTAACTTTATGGTCCTCGTTCCCCGGTCCTTGGTTCTGCGTAATTTGTCACATATTTGAAATACTCTCTTATCGCTGCAAAAGGATTACATGATACCTGGTACCTGAGAACAAAAACCGAGCACCCAGCACCCAGAACCAATCAGATAAAGAAACAAATTTCAGAGTATTACTGAATGCCATGTAAAAGAGTAAACTCATCGAACAATCCATAGTCATGCATCTGGTAATCATTGCCCGAAGGATAGTTTTTCACATTTCGCCATGTCCATGGAGAAACAAAACCAGGTTTTGGATTATTATGATGGGGTCCCAGAAGATTTTTAAGACTTCCTATTACTGTTACATCGATTTTATTAGTACCCTGTTTTATTAATGCTGTGATATCGGTCCGGTATGGAGGAAATGCGATTGGGTTGGCCGGTTTCCCGTTAACTGAAACTTCTGCCACTGTTCCATCCCAGTCGTCTATCGCAACATCCCATTTGCCATCAGGGTTTTCAATATTAAATTCTTCACTGTATGTAACCCCCCATGAATAAAATGGAAGCCCCTGTGTTTTCCAGCTTCCTATAGAGGTTGACTTCTCCGGTACTTCAATATCCCATCCTTTTTCCGCAGGTTTTACAGTAAAATCACCCAGGATATAAACAGGTTCAATTTCAGCATTGACTTTCATAGGAGAAGCCGTAACAGTAAGAATATTTTCACCTGTTTTAACAACAGATCCGATATTAAAAACGCCAAATGACCTGTCTAGCCACCATTTGCCATTTTCGGCTTTCAATTCAATACCGTTCACTGAAATCTTCCATAAATTTGGCCGTTCCACCACTGCTTTAATTTTTGACAAGTCAAATTTTCCTCTTACAAAAAAGTGATAGTTTGCTGTAAAACCTGTACTAACCCCAAATGTATCCCTGTCAACAATATTTTTTTTGAATTGAACAGATGTATTCCATGGATTGCCATTTTTAAATCCATAGTATTTATAAACTTTATCTGCTGCGTTGTATGTATTAAGATCTTTTACAATCTCGTTACCAACCTGTAAGTCACAGAAATCAATCATCAGAACATTGTCCTCATCTCTGGCAACATTTAATGCCCCGGAGGGTTGAACCTTTATGTAGCTCTTCGGTTTTGAAGGAATTGCACGATCAGCCATTTTAATATTGGGTATGAAAAGCAGAAGGCTTCCTGCCGGAGGAATTGAATATGACACTGAAATATCTTCACCAGCAACCTGGCTTGGATATCCATACACCTCACCTGTAAGCGAATTCATCTCAAGTGCATCTTTCCCTCTTACCTTAAGTAATCCATTGAGTGTTTCACTGAGACTTGAATTCACCAGGAACATTAACTGTCCGTCGGTCATAATCCTGCGCTGGTGGTATTGAGTTCCACCTGACATCTTTTCAAACGTAAGTCCTTTGTTTTTGAAGAATTTATTTATAATGTCCTGAGTCAGGTCATCAATAACAATAATATAATCAGACTTTTTACTAAAAAGCTTTTTCAACTCTTTATTCACTGAGCCATCTACAAGTGTCGGGACAGAGAATGCAATCATTGTTCCTCCATTTGAAACAAACTTTTTCAGAAGGTTAAAAGTACGCAGATCCAGATTCTCTGTCATAGGAGGAATAACAACACGTGAATAGCTTGCCTGTCCTACAATTAACTTCCCGTCTGAAACACTTCCCATGTCCTTTATTATGTTTTCTGATCCCAGATCATATTCTACCTGGCTCTTTTCAAGTTTTGTTATAAACGTCTGGAATGTCTGTCCTATTTCAGCATACTTCTTATCAGGTTCTGTATAAGAATCATAAAGCCAGGCAGATGTGGTAGGTTCAAGTATCATAATATCATTGATTTGTCTTCCTGAGGATAGGGCGAGTGAAAGTCTTGCATAATGTGTATTCAGATATTTGTAATTGTTCCACCAGGGTTCATGATAGTCGAAAGTAGGAGGGTAGTCATATTTCCTGGCGCCAGCCATAGTAAAATATGTAAGATGCTGATTCATAAGGTTTATACCAAGAGCATATTCCCAGTCCCCGTTCCGTTTCATATCAGTGAATGTGAGATCCCAACCCGATCCGCCGTAAGTTTCACTGAGTTTTCTCTGTCTTCCTGTCTGGTTTGCAGCACTTGCCAGCTCTTTAACCGATCTTATATTCCCAAACTGGGCATGGGTTGTAGAGTCATCCCATTGATTGAATAACATATCAATTGCCGGAACCTGAGGCCAGGCATACATGGCCATATTATCCCCTCCGGGACGCATATTCGGCCATTCATGTTCCCAGTAATGGCCGGTAAACTTCAGGTCTTTAGATTCACAATAGGCATGCCATGGCTTCGACCATCTGTCAATGAATAACTGAAGAAGCGTTTGTGTATAGTTATGTCTGACTTTTTTCCAGTCGCCTGTCTCCTCATAAAGTGAAGGCAGCTGAGTCTTCAGATCATAATGCCATTGTTTCAGGAAAACATTAAACAGGTCGGGTGTCCAGCGGATACCGCCCGGAGATTCTATCTGAGGCTCATCTGTAAATGTGCCGGGAATTGTTTTTCCAAATTCTGAGCCCAGATATTTTTCATAACCTTTCATTGTAACTTCTATGAACTTCTGAGTCACACCCGGGTAAAGAAGATCTACATAGGGAAAGCCCCCATACCAGTCAGATTTTGAATTAAATGTTTTTGAGAAGAGAAAGTATTTGCCATTTTTTCCTTTTTCATCAGAAACTGAGCCGGTAATATCTTTATAAACACCATTTTCTTCTTTTAAGAGCAGATAGTATTTATCACAGCTGTCAGGTAAAATATCAACTTTTTTCATCTCCAGGCCCTGACCTTTGTTATAAGATTCAGGCATTTCAGCAGGGACATGCCCACCCGCAAAACCGCTGGGATATGAGTTTTCGTCATAGATCCAGATGTTCATGCCCAGCTCTTTCCCTTTATCGACCGCATGTTTATAAAGTTCGAACCAGTTTTCTGACAGGTACTCAGTAATTAAACCCGGGCGGGGATGAATAAAAACCTGTGATGATCCAGCGTTTTTAAAGCTGACAAGATCTTTGTCGATCTCATCGGCAGTTATTTCGCCGTTCCAGACAAAAAACGGAGACGTTGTGTACTCCTTTGGCGGATCGTTGAATTGTGATGAAAGGGTAGCAAAATCATTTACTTTGACCTCATTTATTCCAGTTTTTTTGCAGGAATACAAAATAAT
The DNA here is from genome assembly GCA_003157015.1 of Bacteroidales bacterium. GTDB lineage: Bacteria > Bacteroidota > Bacteroidia > Bacteroidales > VadinHA17 > LD21. Next base: position 41,257 of record PMIJ01000028.1, on the reverse strand, counting down.
AAAACCTGTTAATAGAATAAAAGTGACAGTGTGCCTGATTCGGAGATTTGATTTCATAGATCTATAGTTTCGGATACGAAAACTAACTTAATTCTGAGAAGAATCCAAATTTCAGCTTTTTTTTCTCTATGGTTCTTTGTGTCTTCTTTGTGTTTCTCTGTGTAACAATAAATATAAAGAACTTACACAGAGAAGACACTGAGGCGCGCAGAGTTGCACAGAGAATTAAAGTTTACTCAGGTTCCAGTTAGGGTACCATTTAATAACAGGGTTTCCTTTTTCCCATTCTATCGGCAGCCAGATATACCGGCTGTCAGCAAGATTTTCCGGGATCCATCTGTCGCCCATGTAAATGAGTGCATTTTTTTTACCCTCTACCTGTAGAATCTGCGTGCTCTGTGAGCCAAAAGTGACTTTGTTTTCATCTTCTGTACCCCTGCATGGATTTCCGACAGACTTCCAATCGCCAAAAATCTTTTTAGCCACTGCAAGCCGGGCAGGATTTGGTTTCCATCCGGTAGTGCCTGATGTGAACATAAAATATTTTCCTTTTGAAACAAAGAGAGCCGGAGCTTCATTTGATTCTCCCGGCAGGACACGAATATACCTTCCCGTAAAATCGAGATAATCATCTGTAAGTTCTGAAAAATGAAGAGTCATATTCTCTTCTGCTGCATGTACATGATAAGCTTTGCCATCATTATCGATAAAAAGTGTCATGTCGCGTGACATCTGACCTTCTTCAAAATCGCGTCTTATAAACAGTCCTTCCTTCACAGCAACTTTCCATTCGTCGGACCAGCTTTTAAGATCACCCTCTTTTACAGTTGCTTTTTTATACTCTTCGGGAAAATTAAGAGGCCATTTACCTGCATTAGGACGGAGGCTCCTGATATATTTATATGGCCCGATGATATTGTTACTTACGGCAACCCCTGTTAAAGCGGCTTTATAGCCTTGTCCCTTAAGTTCATGGTGAAACCACATTACAAATTTTCCGGTTTTTTTGTTATAAATAACTTTGGGCCGCTCAATCACACATCCGGGATTAAGAATACTTGCAGTATCATTTATAACCTTTAACGCAAGACCCTCATTTTTCCAGTTCATAAGATCTTTTGATGAGTAGCAGCTGACTCCGTAATGACTCTTGTCTTTTTCCAGACGTGGCAATCTGTATTCCCCGAACCAGTAATAAGTACCGTTATAATATAAAATACCCCCTCCATGCGCATTGATATGTCTGCCTTCAATGTCGGGCCATATCTGTCCCGGCTTGAATGAGTGGTTTAAGTCCTGGCAATAAACTGAAATGCAGAAGAATAGAATTGAGACAGTAACAATAGCTTCTTTATTATGGTTTTTCATGTCTTACTTGTTTGGGTTCCGGTTCAAATTATTAACCCCTCTCTCTTTCCTCGGACTGCAAGATTGCAAGACAGGGTTCTTAACAACAAAGATAATTATTCAGATAACCCGCAGAATATGTTTTGGAATATCATTGTTTGATGGTTAATGTTTCATATTTTTGATAAGATATAATCATTATATACAATGAAAAGGCCGGAAATTATAAAAAGGCATTCCTTATTCATTTTGCTTTTGGTGTTTTCATTTATAGTACAAGACTTATTTTCACAAAAAATTGTTGGTCTGGATAATTGGTATAATCATGAGACTAACGCAAAAACAGGCAAACCTTATCATTATCTCTGGACTGATACGGAGTTCAGCGGTTATTCAAGATGGGGAGAAATTTTTATCGCAAGAGGAGCAAAAATTACAACTTTAGGAAAGCCCGATTCAAAGGTTATAGGTAAGATTAATATCTATATAATTGTTGATCCTGACACAACAACAGAAAATCCTTCTCCAAATTACATTATGCCTGAAGATATTGCCTGCATCAAAAAATGGGTAATGGACGGTGGCGTTCTGGCTGTCCTTGCAAATGACGGACCTAACTGCGAGTTTACTCATCTCAATGAGCTTATGATACAGTTTGGAATGACATTTAACCATGTGACTTTACACCCCGTAAACGGTGACAACTTTGAAATGGGAGCCAGTATAAATCTGCCTGATCATCCTCTTTTTAAAGGTGTTACAAAAATTTATCTCAAGGAAATATCTGATATTAATATCTCAGGAAATGCAAAAGCTGTACTAACAGAGAAAGGCAAGGTTCTTATAGCAGAAAACAGGTATGGAAAGGGCTATGTCTTTGCTATTGGAGATCCATGGATATATAATGAATATATCGATCACGATCGGCTCCCGGAAAGTTTTCAAAACAGAAAAGCCGCAGAAAATCTTACAGATTTATTATTGAGTTATTCCAAACAAAAATAAAATAGAATCTGATACAAATAATTAAAGAATCCTGATATGAAAAAGTCATTTATTTTCCAGGTTGCCAGTTTGATATTAATTCTTGCATTTTCGTGTACACAAACCACCGAACTAAAAGAAACTTCGCCAATTACGGTCAGCGTTTCAGGGGAAAGGCTCTTAAGGATCGACAGAATGCTTCAGCAGGGCATCGACAGCGGATGGATAGCCGGTGCAGTTGGTTTCATTGCCCGTGATGGCAAAATAGTTTATAATAAATCGTTTGGTGTAAGCAATATTGAAGCAAAAACGCCGATGCGCACCGATGACATTTTTCGCATTGCATCCCAGACGAAAGCTATCACAAGTGTTGCTGTTATGATGTTATTTGAGGAAGGAAAATTCCTTCTGGATGATCCGATTTCAAAATATATCCCTGAATTCGCCAATCTAAAGGTCCTCGATAAGTTCAATGAAAAAGACACAACTTATACAACGGTTCAGGCAAATCGGGAAGTAACGATCAGGGATCTTTTAACCCATACTTCAGGAATTGATTATGCAGGAATTGGCTCAGATCATATGAATGCAATATATGCCAAGGCCGGTATTCCCACGGGATTTGTGAGTGAGAAAATTAATCTTGGTGATAAGATGAGAAAACTTGGCAGGTTACCTCTTGTTCATCAGCCGGGAGCAAGATTCACATATGGATTAAATGTTGATGTACTGGGATATCTGGTTGAAATTCTATCAGGAGAAACCCTTGATAAATATTTCCGGACCCACATTTTTGAACCATTGGGCATGAACGACACATATTTTTATTTACCTGCCTCAAAATATGACAGACTCGTAAAAGTTATCTCTGAGGATAAGAATCATAAACTTGTGAACACTCTCTCGGCTTTTGTGAATTACCCTCTTGCCGAAGGCACATATTATTCAGGAGGAGCAGGACTTAGTTCAACCATAAAAGATTATGCAACTTTTCTGCAAATGCTTTTAAATAGAGGTGAGTATAATGGGAAAAAGCTCCTGGCGAGACGAACAGTTGAATTAATGACAACCAATCAGATCGGCGATCTGAATCTGGGCAGGGATAAATTCGGATTGGGATTTGAAATTACCACTGCCAGTGGTCAGGCTAAAATGGGAATATCGGAAGGGTCCTTTGCCTGGGGAGGATATTTTGCAACCACTTATTGGGCCGATCCGAAGGAACGACTTGTTTGTCTGTTGTTCCTGCAGCAAAGCCCCTTCAGCCATTCTGAAATAACTGATAAATTCAGAGCAATGGTTTACCAGACTCTTGAAGATTAGCAGATAATTTGTTAAAGGTTCAGCGTTTACAGCAAAAGTGATGAGTCAATATCACTTAGCTATAAAAATAGTGTTGTCAGTTCATTTGACGGTTGACAATTTTCTGATTTAGGTAAAATCTGTAAGTCAAATCTTTAAAAAGATCTTCTTTTTATAAAGTATATAAAGGAATATCCATCCGATAGCGGTTACGCCGAATCCTTCAATGAGAGGGGTCCATGTTGCCGGCATTATGGCAGTAAGACCGCCGAAGAAGAACTTTGTCGCAGCCCGGAAATTTACAATTCTCTCAGTAAGGTATATTGTAATTGGATTCATGCCAATCACCACGAAAACAAATGCCCATTTTCTATATCCCCAGATATCTATAACAAGGTAGAAAACTGAGAAAAGCAGAAGGCTTAGTCCGCCTACAAAACATACAAATGAGCTTGTCCAGAGGTTTTTATTGATAGGGAATACAATATTCCAGAGCTTTCCTATTATCATAAGTACCACTGCGGCAATGACAAGATAGAGAACTTTACGTAAAGGTTTATCGTTAAGATATTTAGAAAGAAGAAATTCTCCCGTGAACATACCAAGCAATGCTGTTCCAATAGCGGGTATTGTGCTGAATAACCCTTCCGGGTCGTGATTACCAAGGTAAAGCCTTCCTGGCATAAGTAAGCGGTCGATATGACTTGTAAGATTTCCTTCGCGTGAAAAAACATCAGTGGAACCAAGATCATGAGCAGGAAACAGAAGCAAGAGGAGCCAGTATCCGATCAGAAGTACACAAAACCATATTATCCGCATATTAAGTTTCGTGTTCATAAAAATAAGAGATGCAAACATCCATGCAAGGCCTATTCTCCCAAGAACACTCCCATAACGTAAATGTGCAAAATCAAAATTAACGCCATTGTTGTAGACAATTCCCAGAAGAACCAGTATTAATCCGCGGCTGATAACATGTTTATAAATTGATTTCCTGCTGTCATTCATAGAAATGCGTTTGGCCAGTGAAAAGGGGAAAGATATTCCTGCAATAAAAAGAAACATAGGAAAAATCATATCCTCAAAATGGAATCCATGCCATGGAACATGCTCAAGCTGACCTGCCCACCATTGAAAAACGGGCCATCCGGTAAGAGTCGCCAGGCCAATAAATATTCCATCTCCACCCGCGATCCAAAACATATCGAATCCGCGTAGTGCATCTAGTGAGTATAATCGTTTAACAGCAGGTTTGTTTTCGTTTTCCATTTTTTTTTGATATTTTATAGTTATCGTTTTGTTAAAAACCAATTTGCAAATAATATTGAACAGGGTTTATAAAATCTATTAAAAATCCAGGTTCCCCATGCTCCAAAGTTATAATATTTATAATCCGGTGATCTGAATTCAGAATATAAATTAATGATGTAAAAGAAGCTTTTCAAGATCTGTCCACAACGTAACGGTTTTATGATGATGACAGGTGTCGTTCATATTATGTGGCTGGATGAACATAATTGTTTCACCATCAAAATTGTCGAGGTTTTTAAAGTGGTCATCGATCATCATATCTGCAGATATTAAACTTTTGTCACCACAGAAAACAACCTGTTTCCAGCTTATAAACGGGAAATTGTCATTAAGCCACAATTGTTTGTCAGTCAGGCTGACAGGGAATTCAGTTGCCATCGAAATGACTATGATTTCGTAAGCTTCATTCAGTAATTTCAGGACCCTCTGACTTTCGGACATTACCGGCATAGTTCTGAAGAAACCAGGAGTTTCCACCCATCGGAACAGTTCAGGAAATGCTTCACCTTCTTTAAGCCCTATTAGCTCCTCCATAGTTTTCCTCAATCCGGTTTCTTTTTCATAAAGTTCAAAAAAGCGAGTGTAAACATCTGTCAGAACTCCATCCATATCAACCAGGATTCTCTTCATGATTTTTAAATACTGAATATTCTACCTCAACAAAGCTGATGCGCACCATAACACAGGCGCCTGTCCATGCAAATCGCCGATATTCCGTTTCCTGTCGAAATAATATTGCCTGTCATTCTTTTTATTGGTACCCTCACAAACCTCGTGCAGGTCATCGCTTTTGTCAATGTAGGAAATAAGTCCTAGCCAGGCTTTACGTGCTGCAGCGCCATATATATTTTTATCGAGCCACCCGTTTTTAACACCTGTTATCATGGCAAAAGCAAACATTCCGGTTCCGGAAGTTTCGTTCCACGAGTCAGATTGGTCTATCAATTGTCTCCATGTACCGTTTTCATCCTGATACTTCAAAAGCGATACCATCATTTTTTTATAACCTTCCATTATTCTGGGGCGTAAAGCGTTGTTTTTTGGGAGAGAACTTAACAACTCGCTCATTCCGGCTGCCATCCAGCCGTTACCACGACTCCAAAAAAATGGCACATCAGGGGCATGAAAAAAGAGCCCGTTGGGTCTTTGTAGAGAATCGAGATAAAGAACCATCTCTTTTGCAGCCCTTTCGATATATTTTTTATCGCCTGTCGCCCTGTAAGCCTGTACCTGAACAGCAGTTATCATGAACATGTCGTCGATCCACATCCTTGTCTGTGGTGTAAATCCTTTTTCGTAAAAAACTTTTGCGTCAGGGGTTACCTGAGTACCCTCAGGTGAAGCCCATTGACTGTCTGCAATTCTTTTACCCAGAGTAAGATATTTCAAATCTTTGGTGATTAAATATAGTTCAAGTGGGACAGATCCAAACACCGTATTATCGACATGATTAGGTATAGGTATCAGAACCGAATCGGCTCCGAGCAAAGGTTTGAAACGCTCTTCAAGACTGGCAATTAGCTTGGTGTCCTTTGTAAGATTGGCAAATGTTAGAGCTCCATACCATGTACAGACTTCAGGATAGAGTACTTTCCCTGGAGCGACTGGAAGAGGCCTGATGATAAAATGTTCTGCAAGCCGTTTCCCTATCTCCTGAGGAGACGAACCTGCAGGCCAGTGTCTGAGGTCAGAATTCTCATTTTTCTCTTGTCCAAAATCCTGCAATGGAAGAAGAAAAACAATACAACAGATCAATGTTAATCTGTAGACTGATTTTATTTTCATAACCTTAAATTTATAATTTCCGGATGCTCATTTTGTGAATGCGTGAATCAAATATACATTATTTAGCTAATTGTTAAGTTAAAAAATGTTAAAGAAGAGAGAACAGAAAAATAGCCTTTCATTTGTTTATGATTTGATAATGATTTACTTTATTTTTACTTAAGATAAGGTAAAAAGTAATCGATAACTTTAAATAATCTATTATGGCAACCCGTAGAGAATTTATTCAAAAATCAGCACTAGGAACTACAGCTCTGGCGCTAGGTGCAAAGAGTTATTCACGTATCATTGGCGCAAATGACAGGGTGCGTGTTGGGATCGTTGGTTTTTCAGACCGGTTCAGAACATCGCTGGCTCCTGCGTTCCTAAGCCTATCAAAAGAATTAAACTTTGAAATAGTTGCGGTTTCTGATCTATGGAACAGGCGTCGCGAAGAGGCTGAAACTTTTTTCAAAGGAAAAGGGATTGAAATAAGAAAAGCCCGTAACAATGATGAACTCTACGGGGGAAAAGACACAGATGCTGTCATTATAAGTACGGCAGATTTTCAGCATGCCCTGGTGCTTGCTGAGGCTGTGAGAGCTGGTCAGGACGCATATTGTGAAAAGCCGTTTGCCGAGACTATGTCTGATGCACGGGAAGCATTAAAAGCTGTTAAAGATTCCGGGAAGATCGTACAGATTGGTTCACAACGCAGGAGTACGCCGAATTATATCGCTGCCAACGATTATATCAGGTCGGGAAAGTTTGGGAAAATTGTTATGGTTGAGATGTCATGGAACGTTAACCAGCCGGGCAGATGGAGAAGACCGCAGCTTACATCGGTCATAAAAGAGAGTGATACAGACTGGAAACGTTTCCAGATGAATCGTGACCCTGCCGCATGGGATCCAAGGAAATATCTGGAATTCAGATTGTTCTGGCCATATTCATCAGGAATACCGGGCCAATGGATGGCACATCAGATTGATACTGTTCATTGGTTTACCGGATTAAGTCATCCAAGAAGCGTTGCTGCAAACGGAGGTATTTATTTATGGAAAGACGGGCGCACTAACTATGACACTATGACTGCAGTGATGGATTATGGTGATGCAAATTACGGCTTCCAGGTTGTTTATACATCACGTTTCACGAATTCAGCCGGCGGAACAAAAGAGATCTATTTTTCCAACGGAGGCTCACTTAATCTTGATACAAACAAGATCAATTCTGAGGGTGGGCTGACTGCTTCAGATGCGAAAGATATGAATATGCAGCCTAATCTGCTGGAGCCAATCGACTTACCAGGTTTTAAAGCGGAGACATCTGCTAACACCGGTTCCGATCTAATGACCAATGCACATATGAGGAACTGGATGGAGTGTATTCGTAACCGTAAAAAACCAAACGCAGATATTGTTGCAGGCTATAATCATTCTATTGCTACTATAATGTGTACTGCAGCAATAAGGACCGGAGACAAAGCTTCCTTTGATGAGTCGACCCAGGAAGTTATGGCTGGGGGTAAAGTGTTCCGGTATTGAAATATTTATTAGTCATGAAAACATTTAATAAATTCTCTTTGTACAGTATCTGTTCATTTGTCGTACAGTGTAGTCTTGTTTTTTTATTTTCGGCAATGAGTTTGATTGCTCAGTCTTCAAAGGACAATGAAGTAAAACTTGTCAGAGTTGATGATTACCACAGGGTTGATGTTTTTGTTAACGGAGGTCTTTTTACGTCATATCAATATCCATCAGATATTGAAAAACCATTTCTTTTTCCAGTAAATTCACCTGATGGTCAAGTGATTACAAGAGGTTATCCTATTGAGCCCAGGAAAGGAGAACGCACTGATCATCCACACCAAATAGGAATCTGGTTCAACTATGGCAATATTAGCGGACTCGATTTTTGGAATAATTCTTCTGCCATTCCGGCTGACAAAAGGGATTCCTACGGGCATATTGTTCATCAGAAAATTGTTAAAACAAAAAGCGGGAAAAAAGGATTGCTGGAAGTCATACTAAACTGGGAGGACAATATGGGGATAACCATTTTAACTGAAAGAACTCAGTATATCTTTTCGGGGGACAAGAATTCCAGAACAATTGACCACATTTCAACCTTAACAGCAATAAATGGGCCGGTAATAATTGGCGACAGCAAGGAAGGAATGTTTGCCATCAGGGTTGACAGGGCATTTGAAATGCCATCAAATGAATCATTGATCTTTACAGATGAGAAAGGAAATCCTACAACAGTCAAAGCCATGGATAATGCCGGAGTTACGGGAATGTACATTTCAAGTAACGGATCAAAGGGCGATTCTGTTTGGGGGACGCGTAATAAATGGGTAATCCTCAGCGGAGTGAAGAATAATGTTCCGATCTCTATGGCTATTTTTGATAATCCTAAAAACCAGGGTTTCCCGGCTTACGCTCATGCCCGGGGGTATGGTCTTTTTTCAATAAATAATTTCGGACAGAATTCTTATGATCCTAAAAAGGAGAAGTTGAGTTTTAAAATTGAGAAGGGGCAATCTGTGACTTTGCATCACAGATTTTATGTTCAATCCGGGTCAGCATTGACTGCGGAAAATGCGAATAAAATATTTGAGGAATTTTCAAAAGAGTATTAGTGTTTTGCCCCCCTTCCCCCCTGAAGGGGGGCTAAAACGCAGTTTTTAGAAAAATAGATAAATATTGATAATCAAATATATATGACTTATCAGGCATGACTTAATAATATCATATGTTTTCCCGATGATTACCGAATTAATCCCCCCTTTAGGGGAGTAAGGGGGCAAAATAATTAAGCAAAAAGAATGAAATATTTAATATAATAAATACATTAATTATGAAAAAATCAAAAGTTATTTACCGGATATTTCCGGCATTATTATTGTTCACATTTTTTGCACTCAATGGATTTGGAGCTGGACCGGAAAAGCAACAGTACTATGAGATAAAGATTTACCGGATTGCTGATAAAATTCAGGAGGGCAAAGTCGATGTTTATCTTAAGGATGCATACCTGCCTGCACTTCACCGTGCGGGTATTCCGATAGTTGGTGTTTTTAAACCAGTTGAAGCCGATACGGCTTTCGGGAAGTTGATATATGTCCTTATCCCTTTCAAAACTGTTGATCAATTTATTCGATTGCCGGGAGCACTGCAGAAAGATAAATTATTTGCAGACGCCGGGAAATCCTTTAGCGATGCTCCATTTAACGAGCCACCTTATAAGAGGTATGAGAGTATATTTTTGAAGGCTTTCATGAATTTTCCTCAGTTTGTAGCGCCAAAATATTCCAATTCTCCATCAGAAAGAATCTATGAACTCAGGAGTTATGAAAGCGCTACTGACACAAAAGCAATAAAAAAGATTGAAATGTTCAACCAGGGCGGAGAGATTGATATCTTCAAAAAACTTGAGTTCAATCCTGTCTTCTGGGGTGAAGTATTGTTAGGAAGTCATATGCCTAATCTCATGTATATGACTACTTTTTCGGATATGAAATCGCATGATGATCATTGGAGCGCATTTGGAAAAACTGATGAATGGCAGAAGCTTTTGAGAATGGATGAATACAAAAACACTGTATCAAAAGCAAATCCATACCTGCTTCATCCGACATCGTATTCGGATTTTTAATGTTTCATCTCTTTATGTTTTAACCTCATCCCTCAGCCCCTTCTCCCAGGAGAGAAGGGGAGCAGAAGATAACCTTCTTATTAAGTCCCTCCCCCCTGGGAGAGGGATTTAGGGAGAGGTCAACCCGGGATATTAATTTTAGCTATCGCTTCATCTACCTCCATGCTTGTCATTTCATGATCTGGAAGATTATTTTCGAAATATTTTTCATAGGCAGAAATATCGAAATGACCATGGCCGCTGAGATTAAAGAGTATCGTTTTTGAGACACCTTCAAGATCAGCTCTTCTAGCTTCATCCAGAGCGCCGGCAATGGCATATGTAGATTCCGGAGCAGGTAAAATACCTTCAGCCCTTGCAAAGAGGACACCGGCTTCGAAGCACTCTCTCTGCATCTTTGCTCTTGCTTCAATAAATCCGTCTTTGAGAAGCTGACTGACCAGCACTCCTGCGCCATGATAGCGTAATCCGCCTGCATGTATTTTGGCAGGTATAAAATTATGCCCGAGGGTGTACATCGGAAGGAGAGGAGTCATTCCGGCCGAATCGCCGAAGTCGTACATAAATTTCCCTTTTGTAAGTTTAGGGCAGGAAGAGGGCTCAACAGTCAGCAGCCTGATGTTTTTTCCATTAAGCAACCGCTCGCGAAGGAACGGAAATGCTATTCCTGAGAAGTTTGAACCTCCCCCGAAACAACCTATCACAACATCGGGATAATCGCCTGCTTTTTCCATTTGAAGAAGTGCTTCCTGGCCTATAATTGTCTGGTGAAGCATAACATGGTTGAGAACGCTTCCAAGGGAATATTTAGTGTATGGATCCTGTATTGCTACTTCCATAGCTTCAGAAATAGCTATACCCAGGCTTCCCGGTGAATCAGGGTCAAGTTCAAGAACTCTTCTTCCGGCTGCGGTCATAGTGCTTGGAGAAGCAACTACCTTTGCATTATAGGTGTTCATCAGGAGCTTACGACCGGGTTTCTGGTCATAGCTGACTTTTACCATAAAAACAAGTAGTTCAATTCCGAAATGGTGACACGCGAAACTCATTGCACTTCCCCACTGTCCGGCTCCGGTTTCGGTAGTAATTCTTTTTATTCCTTCCATTTTGTTGTAATATGCCTGTGGAATTGCAGTATTGGCTTTATGAGATCCTGAATAATTGCCACCTTCATATTTGTAATAGATTTTACTTTTTGTACCAAGCGCCTTTTCAAGGTTATATGCCCTGAATATAGGAGAAGGACGAAAAGTTGCATAGAGGTCAAGTACTTCATCAGGAATATCAATATACCTTTCTGAGGAAACTTCCTGTTTAATAAGCTCCATGGGAAAAACTGCGGCAAGGTCCTGAGGTCCAATCGGTTGTTTCGTAGCCGGGTTCAATGGAGGCATTGGCTTGTTAGGCATATCTGCCTGGATATTATACCATTGCCTTGGCATTTCGCTTTCACTTAAAGTGATTTTTCTGATCTTTTCCATAATTGTTAAATATTAATGTTAGTTAAAAATTTTAAACAAAAAAGGCACACTGTGAACAGTGTGCCTCTATAAATATATATTTTATAAATGTTATATAATGGCTTGTTTCACAGCTGAATCGGATAAGCTACGCCACGACCAAATATAAAACATCTGTTTTTTCATGACACCAAAAATAATCAAAAATTTAAAATATCACCAAAAAATCAATTTTTTTTAAATATTTCAATAAAACTTCCTGAATAATAACCAAAGCGATTTAAATTCAGCCATCCTGCTTATCATTCATGAACAGAAGCGCCAAGATGTTTTAAATCATCAAAGAAACCAGGATAAGATTTTGCAACGCATTGCGAGTCCCTGATTGAGACTTTTCCTGAAGCTTTGAGGGACGCGACTGCGAGAGCCATAGCAATGCGGTGGTCATCATGCGATTCTACTCTGGCACTGAGTGGTTTCCCTCCGGTAACATGCATATGATCATCATGTATTTCAATCTTGATATTCATTTTTCCAAACTCCTCCTTAAGGGTTTTGGCCCGGTCACTCTCCTTATAAATTAATCTGGATACTCCTTTTATGGCTGACACTCCTTCACAATATGATGCAAGTGCAACGAGAGGAGGAAACAGATCCGGCGATTCTGTGGCATCAAATTCAAAAGCTTTTAAATCAGATCGGGATATCTCAATCTGTTGATCAGTAATATTCATTTGCGCACCGGCTTTCTTTAACGGGTTAATTATTGACATGTCGCTCTGCAAACTGTCGGGCTTAAGTCCCTTAATACACAGCTGACCATTAATGGCGCCTGCCACAAGAAGAAAGGCTCCTCCGCTCCAGTCGCCCTCAACCGTATAGCTGTGAGGCGTATATTTCTGATTTCCCCTGATACGGAACAAACTGTAACCTGAATTTTCAACTATTATTCCGAAAGAATTCAGCAGTTGGATGGTCATATCGATATAGGGTTTGCTCTTAAGGTTATTTACCCTGATTTCAGAGTTCCCTGAAGCAAGTGGGAGAGCCATGAGCAAGCCGGTTAACAACTGGCTGCTTACTGACCCGTCTATTTCACATTTTCCACCCGCTAGGGGTCCACGGATTGCAAGGGGAAGAAAGCCGCCAGAGCTTGTACATTTAACTCCAAGCTGATTTAAAGCTTCTTCAATCATGAACATAGGTCTCTTTTTAAGAGAATTTGCTCCAACCATAGTAATTTCAGCAGGATATAAGGCAGCAATAGGGGAAAACATACGGATTGCAAGGCCCGATTCACCGCAATTAAGCTTGGGCTCTTTCAGTATGGCAGAACCATTTATCTTTAGTTCGTTAACCTGAGGTTCAACCCTGGCACCCAATCCGACTGCAATGCTCATTGCCGCCAGTGAATCGTCGCAATATGAAGGATTATGGATTATACTCTGACCGTCAGCCAGTAACGCAGCAGCTATTGCTCGCTGGGTCATGCTTTTTGAAGATGGAGCCTTTACAGTTCCTTTAATTACAGACGGTTCTAAATATCTTTCCATATCTTCTTTCGTTATTAAATCTTTTTACCTTCTTCCCAGTTTCCCCCAAGGAGGAAATGATTGTGCTCAACTCCTTCCCCTGTGAGGGAAGGTAAGGAACGGGGTTAATATGAATTACTTTTCTTCAATACGATCTTTGACTCCATTATTCATTACCTTCATCTGATGGTTGATAGACTCCTGGTGAATTGCTCTGAAAATAGTATCAATCAACTCGGTGCTAAGTCCTTTTGCAAGACCTTTAATGAGGACTTTATTAATAATTTCATCCCATCGGGTCGTCTGCAAGATAGTGATATTATTTTCCTTTTTATAACGGCCGATAGTTTCTGCAACTTTCATTCTTTTTTCCATAAGATCGAGAAGATGATCATCATAAACATCTATCTGTTGTCTTAATTCGCCAAGAACATCAAGTAATCTGGGATCAGAGGTACTCGGGTTGCGAAGAATAAGTCTGCTCAGAAGTTCCTTAAGATCGTTTGGCGTAAGCTGCTGGGCAGCATCGCTTAAAGCCTTTGAAGGATCTATATGTGATTCGAGCATTAACCCGTCGAAATTAAGATCCATTGCCTTCTGGGAAATCTCATGAAGAAACTGCCGGGCTCCGCCTATGTGGCTTGGGTCACAAATTATCGGAAGGTCAGGGATTCTTCTCCTGAGTTCGATTGGTAATTGCCAGTTAGGCTGATTACGGTACAATGTTTTTTCATATGACGAGAAACCGCGATGAATAGCGCCTATCCGTGTAATACCTGCCCTGGCAATACGTTCTATTGCACCGATCCATAGTTCGATATCGGGGTTAATCGGGTTCTTTACCAATACCATAACATCAACACCGTTCAAGGCGTCGGAGATCTCCTGTACTGTGAAGGGATTTACGGACGTTCTGGCGCCTATCCAGAGCATATCAATGCCATATTTTAAGGCCTCATAGACATGTTTTTCGTTTGCCACTTCAGTACCTACCAGGAGACCGGTTTCCTGCTTCACTCTTCTCAGCCATTTTAACCCTTCAGTACCCACCCCTTCAAAGGAATTTGGGCGTGTTCTGGGTTTCCATATTCCGGCGCGAAACAAACTGACCTCTTTTATCTGAGCCAATTGCTCAGCAGTCTCCATCACCTGTTCCTCAGTTTCGGCGCTGCAGGGACCGGAAATCAGAAAAGGCCTGCCCTTATATCCTTTCCAGTCTTTAATGAGGGAATTCTTAAGTTTTAATTCCATTTTTTTTAATATATGTTTTTATTTTACTTATTCTTTTATGATCTAAACCTGTTGAATAATGAAATACATTAACCACAAAGATCATAAAAAGTCAACGCAAAGATCACAAAGAACTTAGGACCAAAATACTATCTTTGAGTGCTTTGTGCCTTCTTTGAGTGCTTTGTGGTCAAAAAGAATCATATCAGTTCAAAATTTTTCTTATTTTGTTAGCCTCTTCCATCAGTACCTTCAACCCATTAAGATCTTTTTCTGTAATCATTTTTCTGAATAAATTCATTTTTTCGATATAAGTATCCATTACCTCTAAAATATATTGTGAATTTTCAAGGAAGATAGGAGCCCATGTATCGCCGTTACTTTTAGCAAGGCGGACGGTACTTTCAAAACCTCCACCTGCAAGAGTAAGTATGTTTTGTTCTTCATGCTCCTTTTCCAGAACACTCAATGCCAGAGAAAAAGAAGTAATATGTGAAATGTGAGATATATATGCAACATGTACATCATGGTCGCTTGAGTTCATGTAAACTTTATGCATATTTAACAGATCAAGCATTTTTTCAACTTTATTGAGAGCATCAGCATCACTGAGCTCTTTGTCACAGATTATAGCAGTTTTATAGTCAAATAGCTTTCCTATGGCAGCAAGAGGTCCTGAATATTCGGTACCGGCCATCGGATGCACCGCAACATATCTTCCTCTGGCGGGATGCTTTTCCGATGCTTTTGCAATGCTTCCTTTCGTTGAACCCATGTCAGTAACGACCTTGGAAGTTCCTGCGATCCTATCGAGGATACCAGGCAACATCCTGCAATTAGCATTAACAGGTGTAGACAGTATTATCAGATCGCTTTTATCGATGGCATTTTCCAGGGTATCATTTTCATCAACCAGCCCGCAAAGGAGAGCTATGTTCTGGTGATGCATATTTGTGTCAACACCTATTATTTTATCAGCAAAAGCCCTTTTGCGGAGATCTACCATTAATGATCCTCCGATGAGTCCTATTCCAACAACTGTTACTATCATATTCTTTAATTGTCATTAAGTTATCTGGTTATTATGTTATTTGGGAAGGAGATAACCCTCAATCCTTTTTCTGGCTTCATTCAGTCTTTCTTCTGTAGCACAAAGCGAAATACGGATATATCGTTCTCCATTCTTTCCAAAAATAAATCCCGGAGTAATAAATACCAGTGTTTTCATCAATAAGTCCTCAATCCAGGATTCGCAGTCCTTAATCTCTTCAGGAATACATCCCCATACAAAAAGACCAACCTGGGATTTGTCGTATCTACATTTCAGAAGTGCCATGATTTCCTCAACAATTCTCCTACGTTTGGAGTATACACTGTTTATTAATCCATACCAGGATTCATGATTATTAAGTGCCTCAACTGCTGCCTTCTGCATTGCTAAAAACATTCCTGAATCCATATTGCTTTTAACTTTCAAGATTGTTTTGATATAATCACTCTGACCGGCAACCATCCCAATCCGCCACCCTGCCATATTATGGGATTTGCTTAATGAATTCAATTCCAGGGCAATATCTTTTGCTCCGTCAACTGCGAGCAAGCTGATATATTTGTTGTTCAGGATGAAACTGTATGGATTGTCGTTACAGAGCAGAATCTTGTGTTTCCGGCAAAATGCCACAAGCTTTTCAAACAGGTCAGTCGATCCTTTGACTCCTGTTGGCATATGCGGATAATTGACCCACATCAGTTTTACTTTGCTTAAGTTGGTCTTTTCAAGCGATCCCAGGTCGGGGAGCCAACCTTTTTCTTCCGTAAGGTTATATTTTCTTACAATGCCACCAACAAGGTTTGTAACTGATGAATATGTCGGGTATCCAGGATCAGGGATCAGAACTTCATCTCCCGGGTTAACAAATGCCATACTAATATGCATGATACCCTCCTTGCTTCCCATTAACAAAAGGATCTCGTTGTCTGGATTTAATTTAACATGAAAGTATTTGCCATACCATTCGGAGAATGCTTTTCTCAAGGCGGGTATTCCTGAATAGCTCTGATAACCATGTGCTGATGGCTTATTAGCTTCATCGATAAGTGCAGAAATAGTATTTCCCGATGGCGGTTGATCAGGGCTTCCTATACCAAGATTTATGACATCTGATCCTTCTCTGCGCATCCTGTCAATCTGCGCGAGTTTTTGTGAAAAATAATATTCCTGCACATTTCCAGTGCGGTCAGCTGGTTTAACTATCATATAGCATATCTCCTTTAAAATAAACGCCTAATACTTCAAGGTTACTGGTGTATTTATCCAGAACTCTTTTTATTATATCAGATTTTGTATTTTTATTTAACTCCAGATCAAGGTAGAACATATATTCCCATTCGCCATTAAGTCTTGGTACGGATTGTATTTTCGAGAGATTAATCTCAAGCTCTGCAAGTTTAACAAGAACTTTCGCGAGTGACCCTGGTTTATGACCGGTAGAGAAACATATTGATACTTTATTTCCTCTGGTATTTCCTTTCTCCTCGTTTCCAACAACCAGGAACCTTGTGTAATTCTGTTTATATGTCTCAATTCCGGGGGCCAATATTTCCAGGCCATATATCTCAGCTGCATGGGATGGAGCAATAGCCGCTACATTTTTCAATTGAGTTTCACTTATCTGTTTGGCGCTTCCCGCCGTATCGTCGCTCTCTATGAGCCTAATTTCCGGAAACTGGTTAAGATAGGTCATGCATTGGGCAAGTGCGATTGGGTGAGACCGTATCTCCCTTATGTCTGTTATTTTCTGATTGGGCAATGCCATTAAATTCTGTTTTATGCGCAGATTATGTTCTCCCAGGATCTTCATTCCTGATTCCCTGAGAAGAGTATAATTGTACAGAATACTGCCAGACCTGGCATTTTCAATAGCCATAACTGCAAAATCTGCCCCGCCATCTTTGAGCGTATTAAGTTCCAGATCGAAAGTTGAACATGGAACTATATCTATTTCATCATAACTGAAATACTGCCTGGCAGCCACTTCATGAAAACATCCTGTTTCTCCCTGTATAGCTATCTTCATTTTCTCAAATAGTGTTAAAACAGCAAGGGCCCCTTTGAGGGACCCTTGCTTTCATATAATTAATATTATCTGTATACAAAAATCCCCTATCTGTTTTTAAAATAAAAATAGAAGTAAAAAAAGGAGATAAAATATTTGTATACAATATTCATTTGGTTGCGTTATGAGCTTACAAAAGTAATTTAATTTTTAGAAAAACAACTAAAAAGTCAGAAAAAGTGAAGATTTGATTAAGAATTAATAGTTATTTAGAAAATACAGGCTCTGAAAGAGCCATATATATAAATAACCCCCGTTGAAATGTATGAACAGTAGACATGGTTGCACCGGCGGTTATTCATATTTAGCCACGTTCGTGGCTATGTTAATTTAATAAGTGTGCATTTCTTAAAGAAATTAGTAGGTTCATTGGGCCATTACTTTTTATGTCTCTCTTTCAAGACCTCTTCAATACTCTGAAGATTAACACCCTTTGTTTTTAATAGAATAAGCAGATGATAAAGCAGATCGGCCGCTTCGTTTTTAAACAGATCAATATTATTATCCTTGGCTTCTATAACTAATTCGACGGCTTCTTCCCCGACTTTCTGAGCAACCTTATTTATTCCTTTTTTATACAGCTTATTGGTGTATGAATCAACAACATTATTTTCAATACGCTGCTTTATAATATGTTCCAGTTGGTAGACAAATCCTTTTGCTCCCTCATCTCCAAAACAGGAAGTACTACCAGTGTGGCATACCGGTCCGACAGGATTAACTTTGATAAGTATTGAATCATTATCGCAATCAGCTGAGATTTCCACAACATCCAGGTAGTTTCCGGAGGTTTCTCCTTTAGTCCAGAGGCGGTTTTTACTCCTGCTGAAAAAAGTTACCTTCTTTTCTTTCCTGGTTTTTATAAGAGCCTCCTCATTCATGTATCCTACCATCAGAACCTGAAGTGTCTTATAATCCTGAATTACAACAGGCACCAGTCCGTTACCTTTACTAAAATCAATTTGTTCCATTGTGATTAACCTTTACTAATTAAGTTGTAACCCTCTGTGGTTTCTGTGTAACATAAAAGAACTGACACAGAGTTACACAGAGTCCCGATTACTATCGGGATCACAGAGTTACACAGAGAAATAATATATTCTTATCTTATGGCAATACCTTCATGTTTAAGGTATGTTTTCAATTCTTTTATACTTATCTCCCCGAAGTGAAAAATGCTGGCAGCAAGAGCAGCACTGCATTCGGTATTGAAAAAGACCATGCTGAAATGTTCCATCGATCCGGCTCCTCCAGATGCAATCACAGGGATATTCACACTCCTGCTCACTTCGGCTGTAATATCTAGGGAAAATCCCGATTTGGTTCCGTCATTGTTCATTGATGTAAGAAGAATTTCACCTGCTCCCAGTTCTTCAACTGTATGTGCCCAATTGATTGTTTTTAATTCGGTGATGGTACGGCCACCGTCTACAACAACAAACCATTCATCATCAATTAGTTTAGTATCAATTGCAGCAACAACACACTGACTTCCAAACTGGCCTGCAATCTCAGTTATAAGTTCGGGCCTTCGTACTGCTGATGAATTCACCGTCACTTTATCGGCTCCGGCATTGATAAGAACGGAAACATCATTTACCGTATCAATTCCGCCTCCAACAGTAAAAGGTATATTAATTTCCGAGGCAATTCTTTCGACAAGTCCGGCGAGTGTCTTCCTGTTCTCAATAGTGGCAGTTATATCGAGAAATACCAGTTCATCAGCTCCCTGTTTTACATATTCTTTAGCCAGTGCGACCGGATCTCCGGCATCTATAAGATTAACAAAATTCACCCCCTTGACGGTTCTGGCATTCTTTATATCAAGGCATGGAATAATTCGTCTTTTTAGCATGTTTTCCCCAATTCGTTTAAAGTTATTCTTCCTTCATAAACTGCCTTACCAATAATTACCCCTTCACAGCCGACATCACGAAC
Source organism: Bacteroidales bacterium (assembly GCA_003157015.1). Lineage (GTDB taxonomy): Bacteria > Bacteroidota > Bacteroidia > Bacteroidales > VadinHA17 > LD21. The sequence continues at coordinate 21,613 of PMIJ01000028.1, read as the reverse complement.
ATCTTCGATATCTTTTATCGACGATATGCCTCCGCTTGCAATAAGATTGACTTTTACAGCACTCAGAATCTCTTTATAGAGGGCTATTGATGGTCCTTCGAGCATGCCATCTTTTTTTATGTCCGTACAGATAGCGTATTTCACTCCTTTTGACTTGTAACCGGAAATAAAACTTATTACTTCTTTATCCGATTTTTCAAGCCAGCCTCCTGTTGATACATTTCTGTCAATACAATCTGCTCCAAGAATAAGCTTTTCCTGCCCCAGTTTCATAAGCCATTCGATGAATAAATGAGGGTCAGACACAGCAATGCTTCCTATTGTTACCTGTCGCGCTCCGGCATTAAATAAAGTGATAAGATCTTCATAAGTTCTTAGTCCTCCACCAAAGTCGATTTTTAATTTTGTTTTCCACGCAATCTTTTCAAGGACCTTTATATTTTCAATTTTTTTATTTTTAGCCCCGTCAAGATCGACAAGGTGCAGATAATCAATGCCATTATCCTCAATTTTTAAGGCAACCTCCAAGGGATCCTCACTATATATTTTCTTTGTGCTGTAATCTCCTCTGCTAAGGCGGACACATTTTCCACTTATAATATCCATTGCAACAATTATTCTCATAGCTCCAGAAAGTTTCTCAATATTTTTTCACCGGTTTCTGCAGATTTCTCCGGGTGAAACTGTGTTGCATAAAAATTCTCCTTTTGCATTGCAGAACTGAAGGGAATTATATAATCACAAGTTGCAAGAGTGAAAAGCGATATTTCAGCGTAATAACTGTGAACATAGTAAAGATTGTCATTAAGTGATAAGCCTTTAAAGAGATCTCCTTTCATAGTCAGGCAATTATTCCAGCCTATATGCGGAATTTTGTCAACGGGGGGGAACAGCCTTACATCCGTATCAAATATACCAAGACATTTTGTTTCTCCTTCTTCAGAGAATCGGCACATCAGTTGTAGCCCAAGACATATCCCAAGAACAGGCTGGGTGAGGGATTTGATAGTCTGATCCAATCCCCTTTCCTTAAGGTAATTCATCGCAGTGCCTGCTTCGCCAACACCAGGGAAAATTACTTTTTCCGCATTTATCAATTCAGATGGATTATCAGTAATAATGCTCTTATAACCCAGTCGTGTAAGTGCATTCTGTACCGATTTTATATTTCCAGCATTGTATTTCAATATTGCTATCATAAAATACCTTTCGTTGAGGGGAGGTTAAAGTTATCTGATTGTTTGACTGCTAGTTTAACAGCTTTGCCGAATGCTTTGAATATGGCTTCGATCTTGTGGTGTTCGTTTTCCCCTTCGGCCCTTACATTAAGGTTGCATCTGGCATTGTCGCTGAATGATTTAAAGAAATGGAAGAACATTTCAGTGGGGATTTCTCCGATTTTCTCCCTTAAAAACTTTACATTCCAGACCAACCATGCTCTGCCTCCAAAATCCAGCGCAACTTGTGCCAGGCAGTCATCCATAGGCAAAACAAAACTGTACCGTTCAATACTTTTTTTACCTCCCAAGGCCTGTAATACAGCCTCTCCTAAAGTAATTGCCACATCTTCAATGGTATGATGTTCGTCAATATGAAGATCACCCTTCACATCTATATTAATATCGATGTTTCCGTGACGCGCAATCTGTTCAAGCATATGATCGAAAAATCCTATTCCGGAATTAATTGAACTTTTACCTGTTCCATCAAGGTTGAGGTCAACAAGTATATTAGTCTCAGATGTTTTTCGTTCCACTTTTGCAGTTCGCGGTATACTTTTCAGGTATTTATAAATATCGTTCCAGTCAATTGTTGTTAACTGGGCATCGGGTGATATTTTATCACTGATCAGGATAGCTTTGCATCCCAGATTTTTGGCGAGATCAATATCTGTCTGCCTGTCTCCTATAACATATGAGGAATTGAGATCTATACCTTTCGCAAGGTATTTTACAAGCATTGCAGTTCGGGGCTTGCGGGTAGGTGCATTTTCTAACGGCATTGATCTGTCGATAAATATTTCGGCGAATGAAACACCCTCACCTTTCAGTATTTCCAGCATTTTGTTCTGAACCGGCCAGAAAGTATTTTCAGGAAATGATTCAGTACCGAGACCGTCCTGGTTTGTAACCATAACAAGTTCAAAATCAGTTTCTTTTGCAATCCTTGAAAGGCATGAAATGGCAGAAGGAAGAAAAATCAGCTTTTCAAAGCTATCAACCTGTTCATCTTCCGGTTCAGTTAAAATGGTACCATCGCGATCTATAAAGAGTACCTTCTTCATATTGAGTTGTTATTTTATTATCCTAATTTACTCCTTGATCATAGATTTTCCAGATAGTTTAATTGTTGAAGTATCTTCCTTCGTGATCCTTAGTGATTTACTTTGTTATCCCCTTCATTCGTCTCTGCAGGCTTTTGTGGTTAATATATTTTTACCACAAAGGTACACTAAGGGTTACACTAAGGAGCACAAAGACTTATTTTAAATGATCTAATTCATTTAATGCACCAATTAATTTGTCGTTTTCCGACTTTTTCCCAACTGTTATCCTTAAACAATTATCAATTACCTTGCTACGGTTTCTAATGATTATATTTTTGTTAACCAATGTATTATAAATGTAATCGGCATTCTTAACTCTTACAAGCAGGAAATTAGCATCAGATGGATAGACCTTTTCAACAACCTTCATTTTCGAAAGAATTTCAGAGAGTCTGACCCTTTCCTTTTTGATTCTTAGGACCTGACTTTTGAACTTATCAATCTGAGTGAGTTTTTTTAATGCAGCTTTCTGATTAATGGCACTGATGTTATACGGCGGTTTCATCTTGTTGAAATACTGAATGATAGCTGGATTTGTAAATGCCATTCCAATCCTTACTGCTGCCAGTCCCAATGCCTTACTGAAAGTCTGCATAACGATAAGGTTAGGATATTTGTTTATCAGTTTGATAAATGAAGGCTTTTCGCTGAAATCAATATAGGCTTCGTCGATTACAACAATACCACTAAATTTCGTAATTATGTAATCAATATCGTTGAAATTAATTGAATTAGCTGTAGGGTTATTTGGAGAACAAATAAAGACAAGTTTCAGATTTTTATCTGAGAAACAATATTCAGCTTTTTTAAGATCTATCTGAAATTCTTCATTTAACGGAACCTTTATCATCTCAATATCGTTAACTGAGGCAGATACAGGGTACATACCATAGGTCGGAGTAAAGGTCAGAGCTTTATCGGTACCAGGGTTGCAAAAAACCCTGAAACAAAGGTCAATAATTTCATCGCTACCGTTTCCCAGGAATATTTGCTCCTCTTTAATCCCCTTTATTTTTGAAATTCCGGCTTTCAATTCTATCTGATATGGATCAGGATAGCGGTTCATTGTTCCATAGGGGTTCTCATTGGCATCCATAAATATTCCGGTTTTGCCTTTAAAATCATCTCTGGCAGACGAATAGGGAATAAGCTTAATAACATTTTCCCTGACAAGCTTATTAATATCAACCATTTTCCAAACTTTTAAGTCTCACACTTACTGCGTTTCTATGGGCAATCAGTGATTCGGCTTCAGCCATTAATTCAATGACTGGTCCCAGGGATCTGATACCTTCGGCACTTATTTCCTGAAACGTTATTTTTTTAAGAAAACTATCAATCGAAACTCCGCTGTAATTCTTCGCAAATCCATTTGTAGGTAGAGTGTGGTTTGTTCCCGAAGCATAATCTCCTGCACTTTCACAACTGTATTTTCCAAGAAAAACCGAGCCTGCATTTTTTACATTATCTGCTACCGAATTTGCATCAACGGTATTAATAATAAGGTGTTCCGGTGCATAAAGATTACTGAAATCTATACATTCACTCAAGGTCGGTAAAAAGATCAATTTGCTGTTATACAGTGATTTAATAGCTATTTCTTTTCTTGGCAGTATCTCAATCTGCTTATCGAGTTCTGATTTGACAGCTTCGATAACCTTCAAATCATCAGTGAGCATAATAACCTGGCTGTCAGGTCCATGCTCAGCCTGGGAAAGAAGGTCAGCAGCAACAAATTCAGCGTTGGCTTTATTGTCAGCTATTACTAATACTTCACTCGGTCCTGCAGGCAAATCAATAGAAATGCCTTCCTGTTGGACCATCTCTTTTGCCTTTGTAACATATTGGTTTCCGGGACCGAAAATTTTATAAACCTTAGGTATACTCTCTGTTCCGTATGCCATAGCTGCAATAGCCTGGGCACCTCCTGCCTTGAATATTTCAGTAATTCCGATAAGCTGAGCTGTATAAAGAATCAGTGGACTGACTTTTCCGTCCTTTCCGGGAGGTGTACAGACAACTATTTCTTTACATCCGGCAATCTTTGCAGGAACAGCAAGCATAAGCAGGGTTGAAAACAATGGTGCATTTCCACCTGGTATGTAAAGTCCGACTTTTTCAATAGCAATGCTTTTCCGCCAGCATTTGATTCCTTTGAAAGTCTCAATTACAGGTTCAGCAAGAAGTTGGGCAGCATGGAATCTTTCAATATTATTTTTAGCTATGGATATTGCATCCTTCAACTCCCGTGGAATTTGCTTTTCAGATTCAAGAATCTCATCAGATCCGACCTTCAGGTTTTCGGGGCGAACTCCGTCAAATTTTTCTGAGAAATAATTAACAGCCCTGTCACTCTTTGATTTCACTCTGTTCAGTATTTCTCTGACGATATTTTCAAGGTCACTCGCAGGTATAAGTGGTCGTTTGCAGAGCTCATTCCAACGCTCTCTTTGGGGAAGGATTATTGTCTTCATCAGATTATCATTTTCTCAATGGGGATAACCAGAATACCTTCCGCACCAGCGGCTCTGAGCTGATCAATTCTATCCCAGAATTCGTCCTCCTTCACAACAGAATGCAGACTGTACCATCCTTTTTCCACCAATGGTACGATCGTTGGACTTTTCATGCCCGGAAGGATACGGCAGATTTTTGCAATGGATGACTCAGGTGTATTGAGGAGGATGTATTTATTCTCCTTGGCGTTTTTAACAGCCCGTATCCTGAAAAGCAAACTGTCGAGAATTGTTTGCTTCTCAGGGCTCAGATTCTTATTCCCGATTATGACTGCCTGGCTCTTTAGAATAGTTTCAACTTCATGTAATCCATTGGTAAGCAGTGTGCTGCCTGAGCTCACTATATCACAAACAGCATTGGCAAGTCCTATTCCCGGAGCTATTTCCACACTTCCGCTGATTTCTTCTATTTCAGCAGTTATCTTGTTTTTCTTTAGAAAGTCGGTAAGGATATGTGTATAGCTTGTGGCTATTTTCTTGCCTTTGAAATATCCCAGGCCTTCGTATTTTTCTTCTTTTGGTATAGCAAGACTGAGCCGGCAATGGGCAAAACCGAGTTGTTCTATTATTGTTACATTCTTATTCTTTTCAAAAACCATGTTTTCTCCAAGAATGCCTATATCGGCAACCTGTTGTTCAACATATTGGGGTATATCATCGTCGCGGAGGAACAGAAGCTCAACCGGGAAATTTCTGGCAGTTGTTTTCAGGACACTTATCCCGTTCGAGAATTTAATGCCGCATTCTTCCAGAAGTTTTTTTGAGTTTTCACTAAGCCGGCCGCTCTTTTGAATTGCAATTTTTAATTCGCTCATGATTCTTTTTTTAGAATAAAAAAACCCGTCTGATCTGCTCAGACGGGTATATGATATTTCTATTTATAACATATCATTTTCACCTCGCCTGACAGCAAAGCTGAAAATGATGATGTGATGTTGATATATAATACATTTCTTAAAATTTTAAATGCAAAGATAGGAAAAAACTAATGAATTACACAATTGATGGCTAAAAAGCAAAAAAAAATTATTAAACCTTCCTGTCTTAGTGTTTTTGTGGCTTCCTTTTTTGCCACCAAGGCATAAAGGCACTAAGTAATCACCAAGGAATTACAATGAGATCTTGTTAATTACTTTCCTGAATATATCTCGCAATCCATTCACCTACATCTGAAGTAGATCTCGGATGGGTTCTGTTAAGATCTTCTGTAACATATTCAGCTTCAATAGATTTTGCAACAGCTGTTTTGATAACTTCAGCTTCTGTTTTTAAATTGAAAGCCAGATCAAGCATCATACCTGCGGATAATATTGTACCCAGTGGATTGGCTATATTTTTACCCGCAGCCTGAGGATAAGAGCCATGAATGGGTTCAAAAACCGATGTTGAGAGACCGATGGAAGCTGAAGGAAGTAGGCCAAGGGATCCTGTAAGTACACTTGCTTCGTCAGACAGAATATCTCCGAACATATTCTCGGTAACAATGACATCAAACTTCCGTGGATTCTGAATTAGCTGCATTGCAGCATTATCCACGAACATGAAATCCATCGTAAGTTCTTTATAATCCTTGACGGCAATGACTGCTGTTTCACGCCAAAGCCTTGATGTTGCAAGAACGTTTGCTTTATCAACGACAGTTATTTTTTTTGAACGTTTCATCGCATAATCGCAGGCAAGTCGGACAACCCTTTCTATTTCATACCGGCTGTAAACGCATGAGTCATAAGCAGTATTGCCATCCTCAGACCTTCCCTGAGGTTTTCCGAAATATATGCCTCCTGTCAGCTCCCTAATCATCATAATGTCTACTCCCTGTACAATTTCTCTCTTTAATGGCGATTTTTCGATCAGAGAAGGTAAGGTTGAAACAGGCCTCACATTTGCATATAGTCCAAGTTCTTTTCGCATTGCAAGCAGACCCTGCTCGGGACGTACTTTTGCTGAAGGATCATTATCGTATTTGGGGTCGCCTATGGCTCCGAAAAGAACTGCATCAGAGGACCTGCAAAGGTCGAGAGTCTCTTCCGGCAGAGGATTCCCCGTTTTATCAATTGCAATGGCCCCGACCAATCCCTGCTTAAAATTAAATTTGTGATTAAATTTGATTCCGACAGCTTCAATAACTTTTTTCGCCTGGTCAATAATCTCAGGTCCAATGCCATCGCCCGGCAATACGGCTATTTTAAAATCCATGAGTTACATCTATTAATTTCTTGTTTTTTGTCGTTTTTTGTTCAAGATTCTCAATTACGTTCAGCATTCTTTCCGTTGCCTTTATTGCTGATTCAGTCTGGTCAGCATCAAATCCCCTTGTTTTAAATTCTTTTCCATTGTAGTCCCAGGTGATGACAGTTTCAACGAAAGCATCTGTTTTTCCTCCCGGAGGAATTGATACCTGGTAATCAGTCAGAACCGGATATTGTTTCCCGAGTTTGTCATAAATGATCCTTAATGCTTTCATGAAGGCATCGTATTGTCCATCGCCCGATGATGTTTCCTGGTACAAATTGCCGTCAATTTCGATTAGCACGCTGGCAAAAGGCTTTAACCCGTAGGAGAGGGAAAGGGAATAATTCTTGATAAAGATCTTATAATTTATCTGTTCGCTACCAAGTACGTCAGCTATAATAAAGGGAAGGTCCTCGGAGGATACATTTTCTTTTTTATCCCCGAGTTCAATAACTCTCTGAGTCACTTTTGTAAGTGATTCAGGACTAAGAAACAGGCCAAATTCTTCAAGATTTTTCCTTATGGTTGCCTTTCCTGATTGTTTCCCGAGGGCATATTTCCTTTTTCTTCCGAATCTTTCAGGGAGCAGATTATTATAATATAGGTTGTCTTTAGTGTCGCCGTCGGCATGAACACCGGAGGTCTGGGTAAAAACATTCTCCCCGATTACCGGCTTATTAACCGGGATCCGAATACCGCTGAATGTTTCAACTATTTTGCTTGCCTTGGTGATCTCAAACTCGTTTACTCCGGTTTCAGTTTTAGTAAGATCGCGAAGCACTCCGATTACACTTGAAAGAGGTGCATTACCTGCGCGTTCGCCCAGCCCATTAATTGTAGTATGCACACCTTTTATTCCTGCTTTAACTGCAGAAAAGACGTTGGCGACTGCAAGATCATAATCATTATGAGCATGAAAATCAAAGTGAAGAGAAGGATACCTGTCAATAATTTTTTTGCAGAAATTGAACGTCTGTTCAGGGTTGAGAATCCCAAGAGTATCAGGAAGCATAAATCTCTGAATATTTTCATCCTTCAACGAATCAAGCAGATAAAACACATATTCTTCAGAATGTATCATACCGTTCGACCAGTCTTCGAGATAAATATTTACCTCCATGTCACGCATCTCAGCCTTCCTCAATATGTTCTTAACATCATGGATATGAATCTCCGGAGTTTTTTTCAATTGCTTTTCAAGATGACGAAGGGAACCTTTGCAAAGCAGATTTATAACTTTTCCTCCTGCATCATTGATCCAGTTCAATGAAATATCACCATCGACAAAACCGAGAACTTCCACTTTTCTCTGGAAATTATTATGACGGGCCCATTCAGTTATATGTTTTATTGCCTCAAATTCCCCTGAGGAAACACGTGCTGAAGCCACTTCAATCCGGTCAACTCTGAGATCTTTCAGCAAAAGCTTGGCAACATGGAGTTTTTCGAGCGGGGAATATGAAACTCCCTGCGTTTGTTCTCCGTCCCTAAGGGTTGTATCCATTATTTCAACTCTCATTTTGAAAGGTTTTTTTATTTTCAAAACTGGTTATTAAATTTTTAATGCCCAACAGAAAGTCAATGTCATCAAGTCCTTTAAGGAGACATTCTTTTTTGTAGGGATTGATCGCGAATTTAACTGATTCGCCTGTGGATAAAATTGTAAATATTTGTTTTTCAAGGTCAATTTTAACTTTAGTATCCGGATTATTTAAAATCAGGCTTTGTAATTTTATCAGAAGTTCATCAGGGATAACTATAGGAAGAAGGCCATTATTGAGAGCATTGTTCTTGAAAATATCTGCAAAAAAACTCGAAACCACAGCTCTGAAACCGTAATCAAAAATAGCCCAGACCGCATGTTCACGACTTGATCCGCTTCCAAAATTTTTACCTGCCACAAGAACTTCACCGGTGTATTTTGGATTATTGAGAACAAACTCCTTATTTTTCTCCCCGGTTTTTGTATATCTCCAGTCGCGGAACAGGTTATCGCCGAATCCCTGCCTGGAGATTGCACTTAAGAATCTTGCAGGAATAATCTGATCAGTATCAATGTTTTCGAAGGGCAAAGGAACACATGTTGATTCAAGAATATCAAACTTAACTTTTGGCATAGCTTTTTAGTTTTTTACTTTATTTTCTTCTGTTATAAATTGACGCGGATCGCATATACTTCCGGTTACAGCTGTAGCTGCAGCAGTGAACGGACTTGCGAGCAAGGTTCTTGCTCCCGGGCCCTGTCTGCCTTCAAAGTTCCTGTTGGATGTAGAAACCGCATATTTTCCCTGTGGTATTTTATCCTCATTCATTGCAAGGCATGACGAACATCCGGGTTGCCTAACATCGAACCCAGCATTTTTATAAATCTCAATAAGACCTTCGGCAACCATTTGCTCTTCGACTTTCTTTGAGCCCGGAACGATAAGCGCTGTTATATTTTCAGCTTTTTTCCTTCCTTTTATAACCTCTGCAAAAGCTCTGAAATCTTCTATCCTCCCGTTTGTGCAACTTCCTACAAAAACATAATCGACCGGGTGTCCGAGAAGCTTCATGCCAGGTTTAAAACCCATATATTCCAGAGATTTTAAATATGAAGCAGAGGCCTTGCTGCCATTTTGATCAGAATCAGGAATTGAGGCATCTATTGCCATTCCCATGCCGGGGTTGGTACCGTAGGTGATCATTGGTTTGATTAAACCGGCATCGAAATTCAACTCGCTGTCGAAAACTGCATCAGGATCGCTGCAGAGTTTTTCCCACTCATTGACAGAGGAATAAATATCCTTGATTCCAGGTATTAAAGGAATCTTTTTTAAATATTGAACGGTAGTTTCATCAGGGGCAATCAGACCACCCCTGGCACCCATTTCGATGCTCATATTGCAGATTGTCATCCTCGATTCCATGGAAAGGCTCCTTATGGCATTTCCGCTATACTCCACAAAATATCCGGTTGCTCCGCTTGCCGAGATCTCGGATATGATGTACATGATTATATCTTTGGAAGTCACTCCTTTATGAAGTTTACCATTGATGATAATCCTCATTTTTTTTGGCTTTGGCTGGAGAATGCATTGGGTTGCAAGAACCATCTCCACTTCGCTTGTTCCAATGCCAAATGCAATTGTTCCGAATGCTCCATGGGTTGATGTATGGCTGTCGCCACAAACTATTGTCATTCCCGGCAGGGTGTATCCTAGTTCAGGACCAATTACATGGACAATACCGTTTTTTGGATGGTTAATTCCAAACAGTTCGATGCCATACTTCTGGCAGTTTTCGCTTAGTCTTTCGACCTGGTTTCGCGATAACAGATCACTTATTGGAAGATGCTGATCCTTTGTGGGTATGTTATGGTCGGCTGTAGCTAATGTTTTACCGGGTCTGAATACGGGAATACCTCGCTCTTTAAGACCGTTAAAAGCCTGTGGACTAGTTACCTCGTGTATGTAGTGCCTGTCGATGTAGAGAACGTCGGGTCCATCTTCAATGGATTTCACTACATGGCTGTCCCAGATTTTGTCGAAAAGTGTTTTTGACTTCATATAGAATATTTTTCTTTTCTCTGTGTCTTCTCTGTGTCCCTCTGTGTAACTAAAAATTAAGAACTTACACAGAGATCGTAGAGGTACTACTGAGTTGCACAGAGGGTTTATTTAATTTTTGAAAGAGCGTCAATAAACGCTTCAACTGAAGCGGTTATGATATCGGTGTTTGCGAAAAAACCATAATAGATTTTTCCCTGGTGTTCAACCTGTATGTGTACCTTGCCCAGGTCATCACTTCCCTTCGTAATTGCCTGAATAAGGAACTCTTCGAGATGCACTGTTTTGCTTATGAGTTGTTTTACCGCAGTGAACGCTGCATCAATAGGACCGTTTCCGGAAGCAGTCGCGAAGTGCACCTCTCCATTAATCTTTAAACCAATAGTAGCGACCGGAATTAAGGATTTCCCGCATGAAACCTGAAGAAGATCTAGCTTAAGCGATTTTTCCCCCTGGAAAACAACGCCTGCAAGTATTCTTATATCTTCATCATTGATCTCTTTTTTCTTATCGGCCAGCAGAAGAAAGCGATGATAAATATCATCAATCTCCTCTTTCCCGAAGTTAAATCCCAGTAGCTCAAGGCGGTGATTCAGAGCTGCCCTTCCGCTTCGTGCAGTTAATATTATAGATGACTCCCTTATACCAACTTCAACAGGATCAATTATTTCGTAGTTCTCCCTGTTTTTGAGAACCCCATCCTGATGAATTCCGGAGGAATGTGCAAAGGCGTTTCTCCCGACAATTGCTTTATTAGCCTGAACAGGCATGCTCATAAGAGTCGATACAAGCCTGCTGGTGCTAAAGATCAGCTTGGAATTGATATCAGTTCTTAATTTAAGGTCATGGTGACTTTTAATAATCATTGCAATTTCCTCAAGAGAGGTATTTCCTGCTCTTTCTCCGATCCCGTTTATTGTTACTTCGACCTGACGGGCGCCATTAATTATACCCATCATTGTGTTGGCAGTTGCCATTCCAAGATCATTGTGGCAGTGTGTTGAAATGGTGGCTTTATCAATATTGGAGACATTATCCCTGAGATATTTTATTTTCTGGCCATATTCTTCGGGCAGACAGTAACCGGTCGTATCGGGTATGTTTACTACTGTGGCTCCTGCTTTGATTACAGCTTCAATAACTTTTGCAAGGAATTTATTCTCGCTTCTGCCTGCGTCTTCAGCATAAAACTCTACATCATCGGTAAATTTTCTTGCGTATTTAACAGCATCGGCAGCTCTTTTGAGTATCTCTTCCGGGGTTGTCTTTATTTTGTACTTAATATGGAAATCAGAAACACCTATTCCGGTATGTATCCTTTTCTTTTTTGCATATTGAAGTGCATCAGCAGCCACTTCGATATCCTTTTTTACGGCCCTGGTAAGTGCGCAGATCACCGGGTTTGAGACAGCTTTTGAGATCTCGACAACAGATTTAAAATCACCCGGGCTCGAGATTGGGAAACCAGCTTCGATTATATCGACCCCGAGAGCTTCAAGAGCCTGGGCAACTTCAATTTTTTCAATTGTGTTTAACTGGCAACCAGGTACCTGTTCTCCATCCCGGAGAGTTGTATCGAAAATAATGACCTTATCATCCATATTTTTAAGTTATTTGTAATAGGTTCTTATTTCACCGGTCTCAATTTCCTCACTGCTGCACCTGCTCTCCACAATTCTGAATTACCCATTTCATGAAGTTCAGCATCAAGTACCTGTTTATAATTATCGGCACCGGTTGACTTGAGAACTCTTACACATTCTTCTCCCGACTTTACCTTATTATATAAGTCGATGAAAACAGGAAGTGTGGCTGCCTTGAATTTTGGACGCCAGTCAAGAGCTCCGCGCTGCGCTGTTGCGCTGCAATTAGCATACATCCAGTCCATCCCCTTTTCATCAACCAGTCTGATAAGGCTCTGGGTCAGCTCCTCCACTGTCTCATTGAAAGCTTCAGACGGACTATGTCCATTTTCCCTCAGCACCTGGTATTGGGCATCCATGATACCGGCAAGAGCACCCATTAAAACTCCGCGTTCTCCTGTCAGGTCGCTGTAAACCTCCTGCTCAAAAGTTGTCGGGAAAAGATATCCTGAACCAATAGCAATTCCCAGGGCGATTGTCCGCTCTTCGGCTTTTCCTGTAAAATCTTGAAATACAGAATAGCTTGAATTAATTCCTGCTCCGGCAAGAAAATTACGTCTCACGCTTGTTCCTGAACCTTTGGGAGCAACCAGGATTACATCTACAAAATCAGGGGGTATAACACCTGTATGTTCCTTATATGTTATTGAAAATCCGTGCGAAAAATAAAGAGCATCACCTTTCTTGAGGCATAGTTTGATTTTTGGCCAGAGAATACGTTGAGCGGCATCAGAAACGAGGTATTGAATTATTGTACCTTTTTTTACAGCTTCCTCAATAGGAAAGAGTGTTTTCCCGGGAACAAAACCATCAGCTATAGCTTTGTCCCAGTCGGCTTTGAATTCGGGAGCCTGTCCGATTATTACATTTATCCCGTTATCTTTCATATTCATTGCCTGTGCAGGTCCCTGGACGCCATAACCGATAACAGCGACTAGTTCATTCTTTAGTACTTCACGTGCTTTTGAAAGTGAAAACTCTTCTCTTGTAACTACATTTTCGACGACACCGCCAAAATCAATTTTTGCCATGATCTTTAAAATTTAATTATGTTATTAATACTGGTATTAATTATTTTACCCCCATCCCCCCAAATGGGGGTATAAGTTAATTTGGTGTTGGTTCTGTTCTATAACGATTAGCTTCATCCATCTCCTTGAGATACGCATTTAACTCCTTAACCTGCTTAGTTATAGCAACTCTGCCTGATTTGGCAAACTGCAATAAACCAAAGGGTTCAAGCTGGGAAAGCAATTCAGCTATCTCTGTCTTATGGCCTGTTTTTTCTATTACCATGTATTCAGGAGATACCTCAAGAATTCTTGCATTATGAGCCCTGACGACATGGTCTATTACATTTCCTGACATCATTCCATTTGTGGTAACCTTGAACAGAGCAATCTCCTGATAAATTATCTGATCGGATGTGTGCACAAATACTTTCAGGACATCAATAAGCTTTTCCATTTGACGGGCAACTTTCTGGATCATCTCGCTAGTTGTATTTACGACTATTGTCAGTAGATAAACTCCTTTCACTGCCGATTCCGAAGCAGTGAAACTGTCAATATTTATCTGCCTTCTGGTTAATATGATTGTTATCTGGCCGAGAATCCCGATGTGGTCCTCCGTAAAAAGCGATATTGTAAATTCCTGTTTCATAGTTTTTTATCTTTTTCTCTGTGTTACTCCGTGCTCCTCTGTGTAACTCTGTGTTAGTTCTTATTCTTTATTACACAGAGAATCACAGAGGAGGCACAGAGAGCCACAGAGGTTTTTATTTAATATGTTAATCTTACTTCGGATACAGATGATCCGGGTTCAACCATAGGGAATACGTTTCCTTCCTTCTCAATAGCAATGTCAAGAAGAAATGGCCCCTCTGCAGCAAGCATCTCTTCTAATGAACTTTTAAGATCCTCCCTTTTCGAAACTCTCCTGCCAGGGATGTTATAAGCTTTTGCAATCATCACAAAATCTGGATTTAACAGGCTGGTCGAGGCATATCTCTTATTAAAAAACATATCCTGCCATTGACGCACCATCCCGAGGTAATTGTTATCAAGAACAATAATTTTCACAGGCACATTATACTGCATTATAGTTCCCAATTCCTGAATTGTCATCTGGAATCCCCCGTCACCAACAAAAGTGATGACTTCTTTATCGGGTCTCCCGATTTTGGCTCCCATACCTGACGGAAGCCCGAAACCCATGGTTCCCATACCCCCTGATGTGACCAGACTGTTCGGATGGCTGAATTTATAATATCTGGCAGCATACATCTGGTTCTGCCCGACATCTGTGACAATAATGGCCTCACCTTTTGTAAGTTCAGAAACCCGGCTCACGACTTCACCCATCCTTATCTCACCTTTTTCTGGTTTTGTTTCCGGTTTTATTACTTTCTCATATTCAGTTTTATCGCAGATCCGGAATTCCCTTATCCATTTTTCGAAAGAATTTTCTCTTACAAGAGGCAACAGGTATTGAAGAACCTCTTTTGCATCATTATTTATTTCGACATCGACAATAACATTTTTATTTATCTCAGCTTCATCAATCTCAATGTGAATAATGGTTGCTTTTTTTGCATATTTTTTAAGATTTCCTGTGACACGGTCATCAAAACGCATCCCAACTGCAATTATAAGGTCAGCCTCATTTGTGAGCAGATTCGGGCCGTAATTGCCGTGCATCCCAAGCAAACCTGTGAACAGACGATGATCAGAAGGAAAACCGGAAAGACCCAGAAGAGTCATTGCAACCGGTATGCCTGTTTTTTCTGCAAATGCCTTCAATTCATCTTCAGCACCTGAAATCAGAACGCCGTGACCGGCAAGTATTAAAGGCCTTTCAGCATGGTTTATCATTATAGCAGCTGATTCTATAGCTTTGATATGCAATGGAATGTGTGGATTGTAACTTCTGATATAGTCACATTTTTTATAAGTGAAATTAAGTTTTTCAATCTGTGCATCTTTTGTAATATCAATAAGAACGGGCCCAGGGCGACCCGATTTAGCGATATAAAATGCCTTGGCAATAGCGTCGGGTATCTCCTGTGTTTTTTTCACCTGGCAGTTCCATTTTGTAACAGGCATAGATACTCCAATAATATCGGTTTCCTGGAAAGCATCCGTACCTATAAGGCCTGATACCACCTGTGCTGTGATAAAAACCACCGGAACGGAATCAAGGAAAGCGTTAGCGATCCCGGTTACAAGATTTGTAGCACCTGGCCCTGAAGTTGCAAAGCAAATTCCCGTTCTGCCTGTAACCATTGAATATGCCTGAGCGGCATGTGCTGCTCCTTGTTCATGTCGTGTGAGGATATGACGGATTTTATCCTCATAATCCATAAGTTTGTCATATATAGGCATTATGGCTCCACCCGGATACCCAAATACTGTATCCACACCTTCCGCTATCAGACATTGCAATATAGCCTCTGCGCCGCTAATCTGTTCTTTCCCGTTGATTTCTGCCGTAGTTTGGTTTTTCTCCTGTTCAGTTTTCATAAAATTATTGTCTTGTTGTCTTGATCTCTTAATGTTTATTGTCTTTTTCCCTGTGCCCTGCTCAGCGTCCTTATATCATTCGTACGGCTCCCATATCCGCAGAACTTACATTTGCAGCATAAGCTTTTAATGCTGAGGAAATTATCCTGTTGCGTTTTTCAGGTTTGAATGCACTGTCTCCTTTTGATTCTTCTTCAGCCTTTCTCATTTTTAGTTCATTATCAGTAAGGAGAACATTTATTTTTCTTTCGCTGATATCTATTTCAATACTATCGCCTGTTCTGATCAGTGCAATTTCACCACATGATGCAGCTTCGGGAGATATATGGCCAATGGATAAACCGGAAGTGCCGCCTGAAAACCTTCCGTCGGTTATGAGCGCACATTTTTTATCCAGTCCTTTGGATTTCAAATAGGATGTAGGATATAGCATTTCCTGCATGCCGGGTCCCCCCTTTGGACCTTCATATTTTATAACGACAATATCACCTTCTTTTACAGCTCCTTTCAGTATCCCTTCAGCTGCATCATCCTGTGATTCGAATATAATGGCAGGGCCTTTGAATGAAAACAGCGATGGATCAATACCTGCAGTTTTGACAATACATCCCTTTCTGGCAATATTGCCATAGAGAACAGCCAGGCCGCCATCAGTGTTGTAAGCATGATCAATTGACCGGATGCATCCTTTTTTCATGTCAGTATCAAGTTCCTTATACAATGTATTATGGGAGCCCATCTTCAGACTTTTTTCCATTGAAGGGGCGCTCTTATAAATTTCAAAAGCTGCCGGCCGGGCTTTTGTACTATGAATATCCCAGTCTGATACTGCCTCACGAAGAGTAGGATAATCCACCCTTTTTGAAGATGTGTCTATTAGTTTGCCGCGTTCCAGTTCACCCATTATCGCCATTACCCCGCCGGCACGGTTAACATCCTGAATATGATAATGTGAGCTTGGCGCCACTTTGCAGATATTCGGAATTTTCCGTGAAAGTTCATCAATATCGCGCATAGTAAAGTCAACGCCTGCCTCCCGGGCAATTGCCAGAAGATGGAGAACCGTGTTGGTAGAACCTCCCATAGCTATATCGAGTGACATGGAATTTATAAATGCCAGCTTTGTTGCAATCGAACGGGGCAGTACTGAATCATCTCCTTCATTGTAATACCTGTTTGCCAGTTCGACAATTAATCCTGAAGCTTTTTTAAAAAGCCCTATCCTGTTCAGGTGAGTAGCAATTATAGTTCCGTTCCCGGGAAGTGAAAGTCCAAGCGCTTCCGTCAGGCAATTCATTGAGTTGGCAGTAAACATACCTGAACATGAACCACATGTAGGACAGGCTGATTTTTCAATCTCGTAGAGTTCGCTGTCGCTGATTTCATCATTGGCGCCTGCAACCATTGCATCAATAAGATCGAGATAGTTGTCATTACGAAGTCCGGCTTCCATCGGGCCTCCGGATACAAAAACCGCCGGGATATTGATTCTCATTGCTGCCATAAGCATTCCTGGAGTTATCTTATCGCAGTTGCTTATACAAATCATTGCATCGGCAAGATGGGCATTACAGACATATTCGACACTGTCAGCTATCAATTCCCTCGAAGGAAGAGAATAAAGCATTCCCTCGTGGCCCATCGCAATACCGTCGTCGATAGCAATTGTGTTGAATTCAGCAGCAAATAAACCTCTCTTTTCAATCTCCTTTTTTATGACCTGACCAATCTCATGAAGATGAACATGTCCGGGAACGAACTGCGAAAATGAATTTACTATAGCTATAACTGGTTTCCCCATTTGTTCTTCCTTCATTCCATTGGCACGCCAAAGGCTTCTTGCCCCTGCCATGTTCCTTCCGGTTGTTGTCTTTGCACTTCTGAGATTGTTCTTCATTTTAAAAATCAGATTAAAAAAAAAGCTTCCCGGTTTCCCGGAAAGCTACTGTATGTTTATAGTATCACATATTATTCCCGGGTCATGTGCGATGAGCAATAATGAGTACGAGGACTATAATATGGATTAAAGATATTCTCACTTTTTTTGATAGTTTGAGTGACAAATGTACCGATATTTTTAATATATCAAAGAAAATATGCTTTTTTTCTTCATTTTGGTAATTTATTTTTGAATATAGAGATAGTTTGCATTACTGAATTTCATTAACCTTTAATGTCATAATGTGCTGATAGAAGGTTCGCAAAGAACTGAATGACATGGTTCTAACCTGGCAGCTAATATGTCTTTTTAGTGTACCCTGAAGTCAGGGACACTTATACCTGAATTTTTCGAAAAAATTAATATAGAGTTGTTTAAATTTCATATCAAAATTGGAAGTGGGTTCTAATTTTATCTTTCAAATTTTTTAATTCGGTTATTCCATATCCTAAATATTTATTATCTTGTACTTAATAATTTTATTTTCATAAGATACTGAATATGAGAATTATTGCTATTCTTTTTTCATTATTGCTTTTTATTCCTGTTTCATTTGGCCAAAAGAAGCCGGTAGAAAATCATAAAAGTAACAGGATTGAAAAGATAATTAATTCCCAGTGGACATTCAATTATTTAGCCGGTACAGGTGCCGATAAAGGATACGAAGCTCCGGGATTCGATGATTCAAAATGGCCTGCAGTCAGTATTCCGCATACATGGAGTACTTACGAAACTACAGGAGAACTTCATCCATTTATCAGGAATCCCTCTGAAACTGATAATCCCTACTGGTGGACAGGCTGGGGCTGGTACCGAAAACATTTTATAATTAAAAGGGAATATTCCGACAGGAAGGTTTTTATTCAGTTTGAGGGTGTGCAGAAATATTGCAAAATATGGCTGAATGGCAAATATCTTGGTGATCATAAGGGTGGGTATGGTTCTTTCGATTTTGACATTACAGAAATAATAAAACCGGGTGAAGATAATATTCTTGCTGTAGCGGTTAATAACCGGCAGAATGATGAATATAAAATTCCTCCTTTGATTGCGGCCAGGTTTAATGTCTATGGCGGTATTTTCAGAAATGTAACACTTGTCCTTACAAATAAACTTTTCATTCCCATGCAGGGTTCAGCCAGCCATGAGGGTGGAACATTTGTAACAACTCCTTTGGTTTCAGAAAAAGAAGGTATCGTCAGGGTGCAGACATGGGTCAAAAACGATGATTTCCAAAAGAAAACATGCAATTTACAAACCTCCATCGCCGATGCTGCGAATAAAACTGTACAGGTGATAAAATCGGAAGCAGTTATAAATCCGGGCCAGCTCTATAAATTTGACCAGACTTTCAGGCCTGTTAAAAACCCGCATTTATGGTCGAACAATGATCCCTATCTCTATAAAGTCTTTAGCCAGGTTTATGAGGGAAAGACATTAGCCGATACCTATGAAAGTCCACTAGGATTCCGTTGGTTCCGGTGGGATTATCAAGAAAATTTTCTTTATGTTAATGGAAAGAAAATTATAATTCACGGCGGGAACCATCAGGAGGAGTATCCCTGGCTGGGAGATGCAATTCCGGAATGGATTACAGCTATGGATTATACCGATATGACTGAAAACCTTAATTATAACTTTGTAAAGACTTCACATTATCCGAACAATAAGCTTGTTTACACCCTGACCGATAAACTGGGAATTATAGTGGATGAAGAATCTCCAAACATTAATAATCAGGAATTCTCTTCCGGGGTTCAGGAGCAACAAATAAAAGAGATGATACGGCGCGATCGTAACCATCCAAGCATAATGATGTGGAGCATGGGAAGTGAAACAAACACTGCAGCAGATTCTAAATTTGCAGCGGCTGAAGATTCAACCAGGATACTGGCTGCATGTGACGTTCCAGCCGGTTCTGCAGGTGCGCTGGTTAAACTTACTGATGAAAACCTTCTTCTTGCGGATCTTTCCCGATGCATCATAAGAGGCTGGTTAAGCCCCGATGTTAAAGAAATAAACAAAACTGAAAAACTGCAGAATGATAATAATGAAAAACAATTGAACCTGATAAAAGTAAGTGACGTATCAGAGAGCGGTAACCTGGCCGACTGGCCTTATCAGGACTATGGTACAGACAAAGAATATCAGAATTCTCCCCTACGGCACGTTGATCCCTCAGGTGTTGTTGATATGTACAGGGTTCCGAAATTTGAGTACTATTTCTGGCAATCGGTCTATGGTAAGAATCCTATGGTATTTATTCAGCCCACATATTGGCGATCTCAATATCTCGGACTGAAGGAAAACATATCCATAAATACGAATTGCGATAAAGTTGAACTCCTGGTCAATGGTACAAGTAAGGGAATACTGACCCCTGAAAAATCTGATTTAGGCCTTGTGATTTTTAATAATGTGTTAATTGAGAAAGGGACATTAAGCGCTGTGGCGACAAAAAATGGAAAATCGGTAAAAACAGATGTTGTGATGTCGGGCGAACCGGCAAAAATTGTTGTTGCAGGTTCTCAGAATAAAATAAAGGCCGATCGGGGAACAGTTGTCATTGTTTCTGCAGATATTGTCGATTTAAATGGTAATCATGTTCAGGGCGCCGATAATACTATAAAATGGACATTATCTGGTCCTGCAACCCTGGTAGGACCCTCTATTTACGAACCTGATATTAATAAGCATCATGAAACGGATGGTGTATGGTATATGGATATGCCTGTTTCCAATGTAATAAGATCAACAGGGAAACCGGGAAAGATAGGTATCTCTGTTTCAGCCAGCGGACTTACTTCAGGATCATTCAATATTGATACGGAAGAAACAGACCCTGACAATTCAGTCGTTACAGAGCCGGTTCTCCAGGATGAGGGACGAACAGGTGTTGCAAAAATTTTGCTAAACGTTAAAAGGCTGGATGATGTTCCAAGTGAGATTAAACTGAATTATGATGATCTCAGTCTGGGTTCATCTGATAAACGCGGATATGCTTTGATGATAAGAGATTTTATAATAAAAAATAATCCGGTACTAGATACCACAACCATTGAATTCAGAATATTAAATGATGTACTTGCAACACAGCTGATGAATTCCGGTGGACATATTGCGGAAGGTGATTACAATTTCAATGTTGATCATTTCAATAATTGCAGGTTGATTTCAAGCTATATTAACAGTACAAAACTCCCGCCTGTTTTTAAGGATGGTTTAAAAAAATACTATTCTGAAGCCATTATTAAAAAGGGGAATGAGAAAAATGCCGGTGAAGAGATGAACTGGCTGAATTGGATCCCTTCAGGAGGTACAGTGGTAATGGTTCAGGATGACAACGTCGGCTCAGCCATCAAAGGTGTTCTTTTTACCAAGAATATAGGACTTGCAGAAATAATCAGTGTGGTATATCCTCAGTTTGTAAAATTTTCCAGGGAAGCAAAAGAACGTGCTTTGAAGTTTACCGCTAAGATGAATCCTTACGTTCATTTACTTACCACAAGCGATCAGAACCGTGGAGATGATAATTCAAAACAGGTCAGCATTTCTTATGCAGCTGAAAAGGGACAACCGATTTTAGTACCCTTACTGAAATTCATTTCCGAATAGCCAACTCTGTGACCCATTTTCAATTCTCCAGGACTTAAGGAGAAACCCTTAAAAAAAGAACTTAATAGCAGGCGAGGTCAGGTAGCAAAAGTTGAAAAGAGATAGAAGCTTTCAAAAAATTATTTTGGGAAAGATTAAATAATATTTACTTTTACCCTGTAAGTTATATTGTTGTAATTAATTAATAATAAGAAGCTTATATATTCGGAATTAATAAAACTGAGACAATTAAATCTAAATCTGATCAAAATGAAAAAAAGAAGCATTATTTCG
>PMIJ01000190.1 GCA_003157015.1 Bacteroidales bacterium | reverse complement strand
ATGGTTTTACCATGTTTATTGGATGTGCGCTCGTAGGGTCATGCCATAGCGTGTCCAATAGCATATTATATTTATTCCTTCCCCTGCACTTCTCTGGTTTTCTCCACGAAATATGGCTTCGAAGTACTTTCGATGGCTTTAATGGCGATGTCTTTAACACTTGCTTCGGATGTAGCTGTTTTTTGAGAAAGTTCTTTCATGGTGATTTCCATGTCTTTGATCTTGCTTTTCAGGGTTTCAATGATCTGTTCTTTAAGCTTCAGTTCGCCTAAAGCCTCTTTTTCCCTGAGTTCTTTTTCGAACCGGTAGGTGGTTTCCAGCTTTTCGGTTACTGTTAAAACTGAGGTATTTACCGCCTTTTCCAGATCAGACGGGAAAGCGGCATTTCGAATACGCAACTCTTTCAATTCAGCTTCTGATTCTTTTATTTTAACTTCTCGTTCAGCAAATTCCTTTTCGAAAGCGATTCTCTTCTCGGTAAGATCTTTTTCAAGTTTTTGCTTTTTCTCTTCATAAGTATCAGCTTCTTTCTTACGGGAAATTTTAAGATTATACTGATATTCCTCTTCTGCGCGCGTACGATTCTTCTTAGACTCTTCAGATTCCTCCTTGCTTTTTTGTTGCCAGGTTTCCTGTTCCTTTTTCCATAAAGCCTTTTTTTCGGTCATTTCGGTTTCGAAAAACTCCCGTTCCGATTTCATTTTTTCTTCGGATTCCGTTTTCCGGGAAGCCATCTCCTGCTCAAACTGCTCTTTCTTTTCCTTTTGAGCCAGCAACATAACTGAGAGCGAATCTGCAACAACTGACAATTGATACAGATCTTTCAGGTTCTTCTGTTCTACCTCAATAGCCTGTTGGAGTTCTTCAAATTTCCTGAATTCCAATACCAGGTTTTCGCCTAACTTGTCGAGCGATGACGCAAGGTCTACCTTCAGTCCGGCTATACCTTTAACAATACTTTCGTTGCTAAATGCAGCAGCTTTTTTTACCAGATTCTCCTGTTTTTGCTGTTCCTGAACTTTCTTAGGCTCTTCGGTTTTCTTATCCTGGACTTTTTTCAGCAACTCGTCATATGCAGACAGAATCTCACTCTTCGTGTTTTTTGTACTGATTTCAGATTCCATAGTTTATTAATTAAAATATTTAGCAATATAATTGATTTTGATGAAACCCAGATGTTTCTCAAAGACAAACATGAATAAATGGAATTTCATTAACATATTTAGAATTCAATGTCACGCCATGGCATAACCCTACGATATCAATTGATGAAGATTGTAGGGATACGCGATGCCGTGTTCCTGTCTCAATTTCATAAACTGTTAAATTAAAAATAATCCTTATCTTTGCACTCCAATTAAAAGAAGCGATCAGAATGATTACAATAACATTTCCCGACGGATCGGCACGGGAATATAATAAAGGAATCAGCAGTCTTGAAGTTGCGGAACAGATAAGTCCCCGGCTTGCTAAAGAGGTTTATGCAGCCACTGTGAATGGAGAAATATGGGATCTTACCAGACCTATTAATATCGATGCCAATTTAAAACTACACAAATGGGAAGATGCTGAAGCAAAACATGCATTCTGGCATTCATCTGCACACCTTATGGCCGAAGCACTGGAGTCCTTATACCCGGGTATGAAATTTGGAATCGGACCGGCTATCGAAAACGGATTCTATTATGATGTCGATCCCGGAGATGGGATCTCAATCACAGAGGCTGATCTTCAGCCAATTGAAGATAAAATGAAAGAACTGGCTTCAAAAAATCTCACCTATAACAGAAGAGACATCAGCAAAAAAGAGGCTCTCGATTTTTTTACAAAAAAAGGCGATGATTATAAAACAGAACTTATAAGTGAACTTGAAGACGGAACAATCACATTATATACACAGGGTAATTTCACTGATCTCTGCAGGGGTCCGCACCTTCCTTCTACTGAACCTTTAAAAGCAATAAAGCTTCTGAGTGTAGCAGGCGCTTACTGGAGAGGCAACGAGAATCGCAAGATGCTGACAAGAATTTATGGCATCACCTATCCGAAACAGAAGCTTCTCGATGAGTACCTTGTTTTCCTTGAGGAGGCAAAAAGAAGGGATCACCGCAGAATAGGAAAGGAACTTGAGCTATTTACATTCTCATCTAAAGTGGGAATGGGTCTT
Organism: Bacteroidales bacterium; assembly: GCA_003157015.1. Taxonomy (GTDB): domain Bacteria; phylum Bacteroidota; class Bacteroidia; order Bacteroidales; family VadinHA17; genus LD21. The sequence continues at coordinate 10,212 of PMIJ01000190.1, read as the reverse complement.
CCATTATGGCTTCCGAAAGGTTCAGATATCAGGCAGAACCTGATCACTTTCCTTACAAAAGAATTAAGGAAAAGAGGATATAAGATTGTCACAACTCCTCATATTGGAAATGTGAATCTTTATAAAACTTCCGGTCATTTTGAGAAATACGGTGCTGATTCGTTTCAGCCTATTTCAACACCTCAGGAAGGCGAACAGTTTATGCTCAAACCCATGAACTGTCCTCACCATTGTGAAATATATAATGCTACACCCCACTCCTACAAAGATCTGCCTCTCAGGATGGCTGAATTCGGTACTGTTTACAGGTATGAGCAGAGTGGTGAGTTGCACGGACTGACCAGGGTAAGGAGCTTTACCCAGGATGATGCACATCTTTTTTGTAGGCAAGATCAGTTGCGCGATGAGTTTAAAAATATTATCGACCTGATAATTTATATCTTTAAGATCCTTAATTTCAATGACTATACTGCTCAGGTTTCCCTGCGCGACCCGGATAATAAACAGAATTACATTGGTTCTGATGAGAACTGGGAGAGAGCCGAGCGTGATATAATTGAAGCAGCCGCTGAGAAAAAGCTTGAGACAACGGTAGTTACCGGTGAAGCAGCATTCTATGGACCAAAACTCGATTTCATGGTTAAGGATGCTATTGGCAGAAAATGGCAGTTAGGTACCATCCAGGTTGATTATAATCTTCCTGAGAGATTTGATCTAACTTACAATGGAAGCGATAATCAGAAGCACAGACCGGTAATGATTCACCGGACAATCTTCGGATCAATGGAAAGATTCGTTGCCGTATTGATTGAAAATACTGCCGGAAAATTTCCGCTCTGGCTCGCCCCTGAAAAAGCCGTCATTTTGCCAATTAGTGAAAAATTCAATGATTATGCCGGAAAAGTTTTGGAAATTCTAAATAATTCCGATATTTGCACACTAATTGACGACAGAAGCGAAAAGATAGGTAAGAAGATCAGGGATAATGAATTAAAGCGGATTCCTTACCTTCTTATTATCGGTGAAAAAGAGGTTGAAAACGGAACAATCGCTGTCAGGAAGCAGGGAGAGGGCGATAAAGGAAGTATGAAAATTGAAGAATTTGTGAATTTCATTAATTCTGAAATCAAAAAAGAAATTGCATTTTAATGCACTATAGGTAATTTTAGTATTAATAAAAATAAGGAGGAAAGAGCTATAGCTTTACCAATCAGGCGAAGCCCGGCAAGGGTTACCCAGCCGGCTCACAAAATCAACCACAGGATCACAGCAAAAGTGGTCAGAGTAGTAGGTGAAGAAATAGAAGCAGATGTAATGAGTATTCAGGATGCTCTAAAGCTTGCAGATAACCTGGAACTTGACCTGGTTGAAATTTCGCCAAATGCAGATCCTCCTGTTTGTCGTATTGTAGATTATCAGAAATTTCTTTATCAGCAAAAGAAAAAGCAGAAAGAAATAAAGGCCAAAGCGTCAAAAGTCGTTGTGAAAGAGATCAGATTCGGACCAAATACCGATGATCATGATTATAATTTCAAGCTCAAGCATGCGATGAAGTTCCTTGAGGAGGGTGCAAAAGTGAGAGCTTATGTTTTTTTTAAGGGAAGATCAATTTTGTTCAAGGAACAGGGCGAGGTATTATTATTGCGATTTGCCAACGACCTCGAAGAATTCGGGAAAGTTGAACAGCTTCCAAGACTTGAAGGGAAAAGGATGATAGTGTCTTTTTCACCAAAAAAGAAAAAATAGTTTTTATATTATATTTGAACGAGAGAAATGCCAAAAATGAAGACGAATCCGGGTGCAAAGAAGAGATTTTCTCTGACCGGAACAGGAAAGATCAAGCGGAAACATGCATTTAAAAGCCACATCCTGACAAAAAAAGCTACCAAACGTAAGAGAAATCTTACTTATGCCGGTCTGGTTCACAAAACAGATCTTAAAAACGTTAAGCTGTTGCTCGCAATGAAATAATGTAGTGACGTTGCATGCAACGTCTGTTCAACGCATTAATTATAATTAATTATAGTATTAACAGATTGTTCAGCATTTAAGAGTCTCTAACCCGACCGCTGACATTCAAAAAAAATGAGTTATGCCAAGATCAGTAAATTCAGTAGCTTCACGAGCCAGAAGAAAAAAGGTTCTTAAGGCAACAAGAGGAAACTTCGGATCAAGAGGAAATGTAATAACGGTTGCAAAGAATACCCTCGATAAAGGAATGGGGTATGCATACCGCGACAGGAAGAAAAAGAAAGGCCTGTTCAGGGCCCTTTGGATTCAGAGGATAAATGCAGGCGTTCGCCAGTACGACATGAGCTATTCAGAGTTTATCGGGAAACTTGACAAAAAAGGCATTGAACTGAACAGAAAAACTCTTGCCGACCTTGCAATGAATCATCCGGAAGCTTTCAAAGCAATTGTAGAAAAAGTAAAATAGATTGCATGGACGTTACGTTCAACGTCCAACAGTTATGCATAATATATAAAAGGGACACACTTTCGTATGTCCCTTTTATTATTCAATTTCTGTGGAATTAAAATGTAGAGACGCCCAATCTGGGCGTCTCATCTAATAATTGTATCTGTTTTATTCTGAGACGCGCAAGTTGCGCGTCTCTACAAATTATTTTGCCTTCATAAACATGCGGCTCCACCTGATACTTTTAAACCCACTTGCTTCCTTATCGAGTGATAACCATATAAACTTTGGTTTGCCAACAATGTGATCTTCAGGAACAAAGCCCCAGTATCTTGAGTCGGCAGAGTTATGACGGTTATCTCCCATCATCCAGTAATAGTTCATCTTAAAAGTATAGCTGACCGCAGGAATATCATTTATATAAATAGTGGTCCCGTCAACTTTCAGTTTATTATGCTCGTACACATTAATTATACGCTCATAAAGGCATAGATTTGAGGTATCAAGTTTTACAGTCGCTCCCCTGACCGGAATCCAAATCGGGCCATAGTTGTCTTCATTCCATCCATAAACCGGATTATAGGGAAAAATATGTGCCGCAAATTCTCCTTTCCTTTGATATACCGGCGATATTTCTGTAACATTAGTGAATTTGGATATTGCATCGGCATTTGGTTTGGTAAGAGGAAGAAGGTAAACCGAACCTGACATCATAGTCTGATCGGATTTTGAGATATCAAGACGCTCAAATGCCTTAGGATTGATGGAACTCCCGTTTGTGTTTACAGCATAAGTTGTCTGTTGGGTACCATTGTCGGGTACAATCCTGCCGTTAACATACAGAATCCCCGATTTGATAGTAACAGAATCACCCGGAATACCTATGCACCTTTTCACATAATTATCTCTCCTGTCAACCGGTCTGTATATAACTGTATATTTTTCCCAAATCTCTTTTCTCGCCATTTGCAGATAGTAGTTTTTTGGTTTAGATGCAGAAACGCCATCCATTTCTCTTAATTCCAAAGCTCTTCTTCTTATAATATCATAATAGCTCGGGGTCTGGTCTTCCACAACTACTGTATCACCTGCAGGAAAATTAAAAACAATAGGGTCGTTGTTTTTAACTTTTCCCGCTCCTGCAAGCCGCTTGTATGGCCATAGTATCAGATTTGACCATGATTTACCCTTAATGAGCGGCATAGTATGTTGTGTAAAAGGAAATGCAATCGGAGTATTCGGCATTCTCGGTCCATACGCCAGTTTGCTGACAAAGAGATGATCACCAACCAGCAATGACTTCTCCATCGAGGGAGTCGGAATCCTATAATTCTGAAATAGAAAAATATTAATAAGAGTAACTGCAATCACTGCAAATATCAGTGCATCAAGCCATTCAATAAAAGCGCTGTTCTTGCCGTTTCGCTTTTTCCAGAATGTCCAGTTAACTTTTTCACTTATATATAAATCGTAAATTATGCCCAGTCCAATCAGTAACCAATAATTACCAATCCAGATTACAACAAGTATATAAAGTAGTGCAACAACTGCAAACCTTATATTTTTTTTTGTGAACAGATCACTCATAATAAAAAGTTTTATACGTTCAGTAAAAATAGAAATAATAATCAGAATCCCATTACATCATTCATTGTGAACACTCCTTTTCTGGAATGAATATACTCTGCTGCGACAACAGCTCCAAGTGCAAGACCTTTTCTGTTTTTTGCCTCGTGCCTGATGCTTATAGTATCAATTTCTGAATCCCAGGTTACCGTGTGGGTTCCCGGCACCTCTCCTTCCCTTATTGACCGCACTGGTATACATGAGTTTTTTTTGTCCTTTTCGAAGCACCAACTGTCATATTTAGAATTCTGCTCCAGAATACCCATAGCGAGTGTAATTGCCGTACCACTAGGTGAATCAAGCTTTTTAATATGATGGATCTCTTCAATTAATGCATCGTAGTTATGATAACGGTCCATTTGTTTTGCAAGTTCAGCATTTAACCTGAAAAGAAGGTTCACACCTATACTGTAATTTGAGGAGTGAATAAAAGCTGTCATATTTTTATTACACACTTCTGCTGCTTCATTATAGTCCTCAAGCCAACCTGTGGTGCCTGATACAACCGGGATCTTCTCGTTCAGACATTTACAAATATTATAAAATGCCGATTCCGGTGATGTAAACTCAATCGCGACATCAATTCCGTTCAGGTTAGCTTTTGTCAGGTCATTCTCATTATACTGATCTACAATGAGTTTAATTAAATGACCTCGTTTAACAGCTATTTTCTCTATTTCATGGCCCATTCGGCCATAACCGATCAGTGCAATGTTCATGATCAATTGTTTTTTTGCGAAATTACCTGTTTTGTAATACCATACATCATTAAAAATCAACAAAATTCTTAAGGAGAAGTTAAAATATGGTGTGAGGCATGACGCTTGAGGTTATTTTTTTCTTTGCGATCTTAGTTCTTTCCCGAGTACTCGGGATTGTGAACTTTGCGGTTAATGGATTTCGGATTCCGGAATTCCATCTTATCTTTATTAGTGGTTTCAAAAATGAAATAATAAACTAATGAAAAAAATAATTATCTCATTATCAGTATTTATTATGTCAACAACAGGTTCATTTGCACAAATGGAAAAAGCCGACCTCGTTATAATAAACGGAAAAATTCTAACAATTGACAAAAATAACCCGATAGCACAGGCAGTCGCCATAAAGGGAGAAAAAATAATCGCCGTCGGTTCAACAGCTGAAATATCGTTATTGATAGAAAAGTGCTGCACAAAAGTCATAGATGCCGGTGGAAGACTGGTTCTTCCGGGTTTTAATGATGCACATGTGCATTTCGGACCACTTGATCCTGATTATATTGAACTCCGGTACACTACAGATCCTGCCGTTATAACCGAGAAAGTTAAAGCTCAGGTCACCAGGTCGGGACCTGGACAGCTTATCGAGGGTGGTCACTGGGAACATGAGATGTTTATTGATAAAAAATGGCCGACAAAAGAGCTCATTGATAAGGTTTCACCAAATAATCCTGTGGTGCTTAGCAGGGCAGACGGCCACTCTGTTCTAGTTAATTCTTATGTCCTCAGAGCTTCAGGTATTACAAAAAACACTCTTGATCCGTTTGGCGGAGTAATACAAAAAGATCCAGTAACAGGTGAACCCACTGGAATAATTAAAGAAAATGCTGAGGATATGATAAAAACCGGCGCTGTCAAGCCGGGAAGAACGCCTGAAGAAGAAAATACCAGGCAATGGCAGGGCTATCTTCTCGCTTTGAAAGAAGCCCGTGAATACGGAGTAACCAGCGTTCAGGTACCCGGGGCTGCAGATTTTGATGCTTATGAGAAACTTCAGAAAGCAGGGGAGCTTACTTGCAGAATAGATATTGGAAAAGCTCTTACTGCTGACACTCTTCTTCTTAAAAAATATCTTGATCTTGAGAAACAATATCCCAGAGAAGGGAACTGGATCAGGTTTGGATACCTGAAGGCTTTTATGGATGGCACTATCGGATCAGGCACAGCTTTAATGTTTGAACCATTTACCGATAATCCTGCGACCTCAGGTCTCGCCCTTATGCCATATGAAGAAATGGAGAAAATGATTATTACAGCTGACAAATTTGGGTTCCAGATAGGTGTCCATGCAATTGGCGATAAAGGAAATAACTGGGTATTAAACGCTTTTGAGAAAGCTGAAAATGTGAACGGTAAACGTGAAAGCCGTCACCGGATTGAGCACGCACAAACACTTCAGCCTTCTGATATTCCCCGGTTTGCCAGTCTCGGTGTAATCGCTTCAATGCAACCTACACATTGCATCTCCGACAAGAAATTCTGTGAAAAACGAATAGGCCCTGAAAGGGCGAAAGGCGCTTATGCCTGGAAAAGTCTTGCTGACGCCGGAGCAATCCTGGCATTTGGCACTGATTACCAGGTTGAACCGCTTAATCCGATGGAAGGCTTATATGCAGCTGTTACCCGTAAAGACAGGCTCGGAGAAAAAGGAGAAGGCTGGCATCCGGAGCAGAAAATCAAAATGGAGGATGCTATAAAATACTATACTCTCGGTTCTGCTTATGCCCAGTTTATGGAAGACAGGAAAGGAATGATCAAACCGGGGTTTCTCGCAGATATTGTAATCGTTGACAAGGACCTTATGACAATACCAGAAAACGAGATAATGAAGACAAAAGTTGATTATACAATTACCGGAGGAAAAGTCGTATATAATTCTGGAAGGTAGAAAAGGATTGCTTCGTTGCTTCGCTCCTCGCAATGACCGTGGACTTTCTTTATTCAGTTCTGGGCCCAACCAGAATTAAACTTGCCTACACAGTCATTGCGAGCGAAGCGAAGCAATCCTATTCTACCAGCCATAATTCCTCTAAACAGACTGCCTTTTCGATAGTGACTCCAATATCTTCATCGCCTCTTCCCTGTCTGACCCGCAAAATGCCGGTTCAGCTTTGAAACCGGAACATACTTTAGGATATTCTGGATCATCATAAATTGCACATCTGTAATCATCTTTAAGATTGATGCACATTACTCCTGCCTCTTTGCCATCAGGCATACCGGGTAATGGTGATGAAATTGACAATGCAATACAACATGCCCCACATTCAGAACGGCAAATCATAATCAATGTAATTAAATGGCTAAATGGCACAACGGCGCAACGGTCCAAAGGTAAGAAAATTAATTTATTTCATGCCGTTACAAAGTTATTCTGCGGTGCCGTTGTACCGTTACGCCCTTGAGCCTTTGCGCCTATTTTTATTCTTTGTATTTTTACGAAAAAATGGTACAGATGAGAATTGACATAATAACTGTTCTGCCGGAACTCCTTGAAAGCCCTCTAACCTATTCAATTATTAAGAGAGCTAAAGAGAAAGGACTTGTCGAGATAAATATTATCAATCTCAGAGATTTTACAAATGATAAATATAAAAGCGTTGATGATTATGCTTTCGGCGGAGGAGCAGGAATGGTGATGATGATAGAACCTGTATACAAGGCTATAGAAAAACTCAAAACCGAGAGAGAATATGACGAAATAATCTATACATCGCCAGATGGAGAAAAGTTCAATCAGAAACTGGCTAACCATCTATCCCTGAAAGAAAATATTATTATTCTTGCAGGCCATTATAAAGGTGTGGATCAGAGAATTCGCGATTTTCTGATAACCAGGGAAATATCTGTTGGCGATTATGTGCTCTCAGGAGGTGAATTACCTGCGGCTATTATATCTGATGCGATTGTCAGACTTATACCAGGAGCAATGTCTGATGAACAGTCAGCGCTCTCAGACTCATTCCAGGATGATCTGCTTGCCCCGCCGGTCTATACCAGGCCCGCAGATTTCAAAGGTTGGAAAGTACCTGAAATACTTCTCTCAGGGCACACTGCAAAAATCGAAAACTGGAGGCACGAACAATCTGAGGAAAGAACCAGAAAGCTGAGGCCTGACCTTATGAAGAATGAAGGGGAGAATGGGTGAAGGGGAGAATTTTGAAATATTAAAAAGCTTTCGTAAGATTGTAGGCACATTTAATCAATATTTATATATTTAATAATCAACAACATGAATACTTCGGATTATATTAAGCGGGAAGACAAATTTGGTGCTCACAACTATCATCCTCTTCCTGTAGTTCTTGAAAGAGGTGAAGGGCCATTTGTATGGGACGTTGATGGGAAGAGATATTTTGATTTCCTTTCAGCATATTCAGCAGTGAACCAGGGTCATTGCCACCCTGCAATTATTAAAGCATTAACCGATCAGGCCTCAAGGCTTACACTGACCTCCAGGGCATTTTATAATTCCGTTCTTGGTGAATATGAAGAATATATCACGAAATATTTCAAATATGATAAGGTTCTGCCAATGAATTCAGGCGCTGAAGCTGATGAAACCGCCCTGAAACTCTGCCGGAAATGGGCATACAAAAAAAAGGGAATTAAGCCCAATAATGCAAAGATTATAGCATGCGAAGGCAACTTTCACGGACGCACAATATCGATAATTTCAATGTCGACTGATCCGGATGCAAGAGATGATTACGGACCATTCACTCCTGGTTTCATAATAATTCCTTATAATGATTTAAAGGCTCTTGAAAATGCACTTAAAGATCCTGATGTTGCTGGCTTCCTGGTTGAACCTATTCAGGGTGAAGCAGGCGTATTTGTTCCTGATGAAGGCTATTTGAAAAAGTCCTGGGAGCTATGCAAATCAAAAAATGTACTTTTCATAGCTGATGAGGTCCAGACAGGAATTGCTCGCACGGGCAAACTGCTTGCATGCGATCATGAAGGGGTCCGTCCTGATATACTTATACTTGGGAAAGCATTGTCGGGAGGTGTCTTGCCTGTGTCCGCGGTACTGGCCGACGATGAGATAATGCTTACCATAAAACCCGGAGAACATGGTTCCACTTTCGGAGGAAATCCTCTTGCAGCTAAAGTAGCTATAGCAGCTCTTGAAGTTATAAAAAATGAAAAACTGGCAGAAAATGCCGATCGTCTTGGCAAGATATTCAGGTCTGAATTCAGTTCAATAAAGTCAGAGATGGTTGAACTTGTCCGCGGAAAAGGGCTATTAAATGCTGTTGTTATAAAGCCCAGGAATGGCAAAGAAGCTTGGGACGTCTGCCTGGCTATGAAAGATAAAGGACTTATCGCAAAACCAACCCATAATCATATCATCCGGTTTGCTCCTCCTCTTGTTATTACAGAAAAGCAACTAATGGAGGCTATCGGATTAATTAAAGAAGCATTTAAACTTTTTGAATAAATCAAATCCATAAAATGAGAAAAAATACATCCTCAGGAATCAGAAGTTTCTTTCAGTCACTTCCGATACTGCTCCTACTCTTTATATTTTCAATCAGTGGAAGCGGACAGGTCAGTGTCCAGGAGCTTCAGCAGCATATAAAATACCTGTCATCGGATGCACTTCTGGGAAGACTTACCGGGTCGCCTGGAGACAGCCTCGCTGCCGTATATGTTAAAGGTAATCTTCTCTCCTATGGCCTGATACCCCTCTCAGGTGACGGATTTCAGAGATATAAAGTTACAAAAAAGGTTGTGGCTGGAAAGGCCAATTCACTTTCTGTTAACAATGTTAATTATGCTCTGGATAAAAATTTTATGCCCCTGGCTTTCAGCTCAGATTCGCAACTGGAATCAGATGTTGTATTTGTCGGATATGGATTCAATATAAACGGTGACAGCATCAAATGGAATGACTATGCTGGCATTGATGTAAAAGGAAAATGGGTAATGATTCTTCGGGGCGATCCTGAACCTGATAATAATAAAAGTCCATATATCAGCTTCAGTGCCGACAGGGATAAAGCATTGCTGGCGAAAGATATGGGTGCCGCAGGAGTTCTTATGGTATCCGGACCAGTATTTGATCCCCAGGATACTTTTGAAGCTCTGAACCTTGAAGGTTATTCAGTTGATATCCCTGTTCTTCGAATAAAAAAAGAGGTAGCCGATGTAATTCTCTCTAAATCTAGTTATACAGTGGCAGCACTGGAGAAAACACTTAACGAAACGAAAAAGCCTTTTTCATTTGCCACCAATGTTATTGTGAACGGGAAAGGTGAAATAGTAAGAGAACTGGCTAACACCAGAAATGTTATGATGCTCCTGCCGGGTGATGATCCGAAGATGAAAAGTGAATATATCATTCTCGGTGCTCATTTTGATCATCTTGGAATGGGTGGACCAGGTTCCGGAAGCAGGGCA
>PMIJ01000124.1 GCA_003157015.1 Bacteroidales bacterium | reverse complement strand
TACCCAATCTTTATAATCCAAAGAGCCATAAGAGATATAAACTGTTTTATTAAGTTCTTTATGACTACTGAAATATTCAGTTTCCAGCTTCAAAATACTCTTGTTATTCCAAACTAACATAGGAGCAATAATAATGTAGCCTTGGAACATTTCAGGTTGTGTAAAAAGTATGTATGAATTTAACAATCCGCCAAAGGATAATCCACTAATAGCACTTGAATCTGGGTTTGTCCTATAGCTTTTGGTAACTAAAGGGAATAACTCATTTTTAATAAACTTGATAAAGTTGTCTGCTCCACCAGCATTCAGAAAATCTTTGCCAAATATGGTATCCATGCTTGGAGTAAAATCTCTTGCCCTCTTATTCCACCAAGCATCCATTCCTTGTCCGTAACTAATACCAATCACAATAATTTCTTTTATCTCATGATTCCACATCAACCAGTCAGCTATTTCCTTTGTCATACCAAATGATTTGTCGCCATCCAATATATACAAAACCGGATAGGATTTATGTGTAGATGAGTAACCGATTGGCAAACCTACCTGAATTACATACTTCTCTGCGGTAACATATTTTGATGCTATTGAAAATTGTTCTGTATTGTCCAGGCAAACTTTGCTTTGAGCATTTAATGCTCCGATTGAACTGAATAACAATAGACCAATCAATGTGACGATATGAAATACTTTCATAGGGTTAAGTTTGGGTTCAAGAACAAAACCAATGTAACTGAATTACAGTTATATGATGAAAATTACGACAAAAATAAATTCAAGTCAAATAAATTCCACCAAAATAAATATTTACTGATGAAGTAGTAGAATTTGGATTATTATGACAGTGCAGGTAGTTTATAGTATTAATTAATGCTAATGAAATACAACTCGCATCATTTTAAATAACCATATCTGGCTCGGTATGCTGAGTGACAATTGGTCATACGGGGAAAAATTGGCAAAGCGGGTGGGAAGTAAAAATTTGATTTATAAACCTTATAATTCTGTCACTATTTCCGGCTTTACTTCATCCATCATTGCTTTTATCTCCTTTTTATGGACAGATTTGTAATGATTAATCATATCAAGGTCTTTATGACCTGTGAATTTGGCAATTCTATCATCATGGTATCCCAATTCTGTAAGTATTGAAACAGCACAATTTCTCGCCCAGTTGTTTGAAATCATTTTATATATTTCAATCCACTCTTCCTTTGCTTCATTGGCATCTACATATTCAAAGGTAAACATCAAAGGTCTTTTAAGTCCTGCTACTTCTGCTGCCTTTTTGAGTAATTTATTGTAAATATGAACTTTCGGAAATTCTTTAAAAATATTGGGATATTTTTCCATTATTGGGTCAAGATAGTTTTGGTTGATGGTGTTTTGAACCACATCATCTGTCTTTTGCTGTTTGAACCATATCTTGACACCGTTGGAATCCCTATTAAAATTTTGCTTTGAAAGTTTATAAAAATCCACCTGTCGTAACCCACCAAGCCATACCTGCATTACAAACATGTCCCGTGCAAGTTCCAGTTGTTTGTCTTCAAATTTAAACCCGTAAAACCAATCAAATTCTCTTTTGAACAATGCATGAGTATTGATGAATGATGTTGGCTTGTACTTTATTAATGACATTTTCTTTGATTTCTTCTTTTTCAAACTGAACCTTTTATAGTCTTGATTATCTATCAATTTCAATTCTGAAAAGAGATAATCCCCAAAATGCCTAAGGTGTTTGTGGTATTTCGCAATGGTTGTCACTGTATATCGTTTTCTGTTTTTGCCATCTTTACGAAATGAATATCCTTCTCTGGCTATATATTCAAAAAAATGTTGAAGCCACATAGAAGAAAATTCATTAGCCTTGCAATTATCCTCTGTGTTTCTTATATACTCGTCCATTGCATGTCGTGGTGTATTATAAGAGTCTGGAGCAAAATCTCGAATAAAATCATCCCAGAAGTCCAGTAAGTATTCTCTTTTATACAACCCCATCGATTTTTTTAATCCGTTAAATTTAGGGTCTTCACTGGTTTCAATGTATTCTTCAAATTCAACCTGGCTCGCAAATGCACCCCCTTGCTCATCAACAATAATCTCACCATTGGCAATTTTTCTTTCCTGTTCCAATGTATTTATTTCATTTATATACGTCAGTTTGGTAATGTTTTCCTGATTTATTTGGATGTTTTTCTCCAATAGTTCATTAACGGAATCTCTTACATCACGTTCAACTTTTGTAAGCAGATTATTTATTTCCCGGACACTAATATGATAATTTCCACCAGTCACATATCCTTTATTCCAAAATTCCTTCTTAACAGATATCGGGAGTTTCTCATGTTTTATATAATCATAAACTGGAATATTCGTTTCAAAACCAGTTCTCATACGAACTCTTATAAAGACCTGCTGACCATTTTTACTCTGATATGGTCTTAACCATCTTGATGTCTTAAATATCTGTGCCATATTTGTAACTCTATAATTGTATCCCTAAATTGTATCCCTGCAAAGATAGTTAATTATCAAGTATATATGGCTCTTCAGGAGTTTATTTATACCATTCGATACCTGGTGGGGCTACAAAAAACAACAGTTAAAGCATTGATATATAATAACATCAATGCTTTTTTATTTTTATTGGCTGGCACATAGCTGGTACAATTTCATCATTATATTTCCTTTTATTTAATTCAATTGTTACATTAATAATAAAATAAGCGTAAACAGCATATATTGGCTGAATGCGCTTATTTCATTTAATGGTTACTGTAACTATACTGAATCATTTTTAAACCTTAACATGGATCATCAGTTGGACATGGCCATGTTTTATATTCGACATCAAAGATAATTTTTCCACCAACTGGAAATTTTAAACCTACTGATTTTCTTTTTGTCGAATTGGCCCCAATAAGAGGATGATTATTCCCGTCAAATTCAAAATCTCCAGAATCGGTTTCAATTCCAGAAGAGTCTAAACACCTATACTTAACAGTTACAAACATTATCTTATCACTTGTCCTATTAACTATTGAAATATATAAAAGTTCTTCTTCTCCATCCAAAGTAGAAACATACTCAGGATTTCTAAATGTTATTTCATTACAATTTGAACATTCAAAAGATACACTAATAGGTTTTTTAATTTTATTGCAATTTTCAGAAATCTGTTCATATGCTTGTTTGATGCCCATTTCACCTGCTTTGCTCCAATCCGAACAAGCACCTTCAACATCATTTAAGAAATTTTTCACAATCCCTCTATTATAATACACGAAGCCATTCTCATAATTATTCTCTAGTGCCTTATTAAAATCAGATAAAGCGTCCTGATAGTTTTTGAGACAGATTTTTACTGTACCTCTAATAGCATATGAAAACCCATCTTGCACGATACTTAAGGCTTTATTACAATCATTTAAAGCTCCAATATAATCTTTAAGTTCTAGTTTACATCTTCCCCTATTAGAAAGCGCTAAGACTAAACTTGGATTTATACTTAACGCTTTAGTATAATCAGCAATTGCCTCAATATAATCCTGTAATTTTGATTTCGCATTTCCTCTATTTATGTATGCTTCTGCAAAGTTTGGATCTATCTCAATTGCTTTGTTATAATCAATAATTGCCTCTTTGATATCACCTAAGTTTAATTTAGAATCTCCACTATGAATATACTTGATGGCATTTTGACTTGAACAATTAATTAACAAAATCGTCAATCCGAATAAAAGAAACTTAATATTCTTCATTTAATCTATGATTTAATATTTATGATATTCAATTGAATATAAAATAAGGACGTGGACTTAAATCTTACCGCTCTGTAGGTACCGCTAAGCACCCCATCTACAATAAGCAAAGCCCACGTCGTCCGTGAGCGTTCGCCTATCATTCTTGTAGATGTTTAATTTTAGCGGTTTTACAGGGCAAGAACAATAGCTTACGCTATTAATATTTATCTAATTAGTTGTCTGTTTCGTATTCAATAATTGATAGTTAAAATTATGAAAATAAATTCAATTAGTTAAAAGATGAATAAGTATGAGAAAGTATTATTCTATTAAGCTGAACAAATATCTGTTTTACAGATAATACACCTCCAAAATGGGTCATCATCGGTTATGCAACTTCCTCCAAATACAATTTCCCCATCTGCCACTTTCTTCATTATATCTGGAGATTATCTAAGCTTTCCATAACGGATACTTGCTATTCTTGTCGATCCACATTCTGGACAAGACTTTGGTTTAACATCAGATTCGTATCGTTTATAATTAATTTGCATCTTAAAATTTTTGAATTATAATTATGAAATATAAATCAATTACCATAAATTTGGTATGCTGTATTAAACGTGTAACTATTAATAATATATAAAAATTCTCCAGGCGACACTTATCCTTTTTTTCAGTATGCAGACACGGTCACATTTATTCCGAGAAATTGACTTTCACATTAAAGTGTCGCCTTCTTTTTAAAGTTCTTTGATTACAAAATGATATTTGATTATTCAGGCGGTACATTCTATTAATCCCGGGGACGGGGTCGAAACGCAGCGAGTTTCTTAATATGTACCGCCTTTTTATTACCCTAGAATTGCCAAAGGTTAGTATCTATATGCCTTTCTAACCTAAACTCAAGGCTATCTGGTAGATTATGGAAAAAGTCAATTTTGGTTATTTGTTCTATTAATTCTACAGTTACTGTATAGTCAGACAATGATTTGCCTGTTTCTTTCTCATTTGGCAAAATAAATCCTATCATCTTTTTATCCCCAATTGGGTCGTAAATAATTTTATAATAGAATCCTGGAACAGTAACACTGTCTGGCCCGATTGAGCCCTTATCTTGAATAAATATTGGACCTGTTACTATGTACAAACTATCTTCTAGTCGGGACCAGCTTCTGACCAACTCTTCAAGTTTTTTCCATATACCTCTATTGAAGGCGGGAAATTGGGGACTCATATTAGATAAATAGAATGTTTCAGACATTGCCTGGGAATCAAATGACATATCTGCTGCTGGGCATAGATGCCCTTTATCATAACCAGAATTCTTGTAATCTACTAGTGATGCAGAACCACTCGAAATCAAGGGGTCTGATCTGAAGTTATTTTTTCTTTTCACAACTCCCAACGAATCTGCTTTTGTTAATAAATAAAAAACCCATTCAGCCTGTTTATTTTTTTGTGAATAGGATAGAGTATAATATTTATGTTTAACTATCTGTCCTGTTGTTGAAATGGGCAATAAATCAACCTTTTGTCCAGCTAAAGAACTGTATATTAATAAGAATAATAATAAAACTGACCTTCTCATCCTAATATTGAATTTAAACACTTTGAATCTAATTTAGATAATTAATCGGATAGAGAAATGAAGAGAGACGATATGTACCGCCTTTTTTTTTAAAAAGTCTATAATTTTAAACAGAAAATTGTTCCATTTCCTTAATGATTCTAACCGTTTCAACACTTACTGTACAAACTCTCTTTAATAGATCGATTACTTCGACCTTATGATCTGCAAATCTATACGTGTTGAATTTTTCTGCAATAGTTGGATCTTTAGGTTTCTTTTCTTTGTACTGATCAAGTACCCATTCTAAAGCAGATCGATTTCCAAGTTTATAATCCCAGGCTTCTTTAGGTACTCCTGTCAAGAAAGTTAGTTCATCTATTTCAATAATTCCTTTTTCTTTGTTAGCTATAAGTTTCACTTTCACTTTTGGTTGACGTGAATACATCGATTCTGGTTCTGCTACATTAATAAACAATTCCTTTTGACGTTTTGCTTCAGCTTTAATAGTATAGTTATGTTCTTCTAGTGGGTAAGACATTTGGCTTTCATATTGAATATGAATCTCCATTAGTTCTTTCCCCCACTTGGCCCATTTCCAGAAATCCTTATAGAAAGGAAGTCTCGGGAATCCTCGCCTTAAATTAGTTTCATATTTTTTAATATATAATGGATTATGGAAGACTGCATAGATGTAATTAAAAATATCTTCTTTCTTAATTTTACTATCACGATAATGAATGTGGAATTGTTCTAAACCCCAATCCGTGATATTTATTATCCTTTTGCCATCGCTGGAGTGACGGTAAAGAGGTAGGCATTGTGTTTTTTCTAGAAAATCTACACCACAAAGGCTTTTACTTGCTAAAACTGTAAAAGGCTTTGATGATCCAATACCTGAAAATCCTATAACGTAATTATCTAAATCCAAATCTATACCGAACATTTCATAGTGATTACAGGTCAAACGGTCGGATAGATTTTTATCAGAATAATAAACTAATTTGAAATATGGGCGATATAAAAAAGTGCGTATTAATGATTTGTCAAATTTTAATTTAATAAATTTTGCAAACTTATTTTTTAAAGCATCACTCCACTTAATATCTTTGGCATTTTCATCATCAAAATCAATTGATTTTAATCGTAATTTTAAGTTATATGAATCTATAAAATATTTAATCTTATTTATAACTCCAGTTTCACCAAAATCAAATACCCATTCATCTCTGTTTGTAGAAACCCCAATAGCATAAAATCCAAATATCTTTTCCTTAATATTCTCTTTATTTACTAAGGGTAATAATATATCAAAGTCATTTTCTGAAAGATTTATCCAGTTATTATTTTTGTCTGGAATAATTTTTTCGAAAATAATAGATTCAAGTTTGTTATTATGAAGCCAATCCAATTTGATTTCCTTCCGCCAATCATCTTCTAATGATATGTATTTAATATCACACTTCTCTTTCTGGTTTTCTTTCTTTACCAATAACATTATTGCAACCCCTGTTTGAATTCCAAATACATTATGTGTAGTTCCAGCAATTTTGGGATTTGTACGAATATCGCTTTTTGTATCAATAATATAACATGCAGTAAAATCATCATAAATACATTTTCTAAAACCATCAAAAGTTCTACTATCAATGAAACTTCTATTGCTTATAAAAGCTAACACACCATTTTTATCTAATCTGTCTGAGGCCCATCTATAGAAGCGTGCATACATATCATAAACTTTTGTTTTCTGTGCAGCACTGTATTTGATATATGTGTTTTTTATTCGTTTGTCAATTGTTGGATATTCTCTATTCTTATTATTTTCATTTTCATTAAGTTGGTTTGCATTATACGGAGGATTTCCAATTATAACAGAAATTTTCTTAGAATTTTGGCGTTTTATTCGTTCGGTGTTTTCAGAAGTAACACCAAACATTTCATGCTGTTTTCCAGCATAGGCAAGGGCATTTATATTATCAAGTGTATCCACAAAACAAAGATTTGTAAATTCTGCATAATATTGCATCTTTTGTTTGAATGTATATTCAATATTAAGATTTGCAATGTAATATGGCAAAATGGAAACTTCATTGGCATATATTTCATTTTTAAACTTGTAGTCCAATAAATGATTCGGAATTGCATTCTCAATAATCTCACAAATAAAGGTACCTGTTCCTGTTGCGGGATCTAGAATCTCAACATTCCTATCTGCTAAGGTCTTATTAAAATAATGTTGTAAAAGACAATTTGTACTCTGCACCATAAACTGAACTATTTCATTTGGCGTATAGACTACACCCAATCTATCAGCAGCTTTAGGATTATATACTTTGTAAAAATTTTCATATAGAACTTTAAGGAATTTTTGTTTTTCATGATGATCAGTAATACTTGCAGCTGTTGAATTTATTGCTTCGTAATAATGTTCTATGCTATATAATAAATTTTTAAGCTCCGAATAATTAAATAATATATTCACTAATTTTTCAAGTTCTGCGGCTATTGTATTATGGTGCTGAAATTCAGGATCATCAAATATTTTATTGAATATGTCACTAGTTAATATATGTTGAATCAACATTTCCCTAATATCTTCAATTGATATATCGGGGTTAATTTCAACTTTGCATAATTCAAAAAATGACGCTTGAGCAACTAAAAACTGTTTATTAGATTCTCTACTCTCAAGTATCTTATTTCTCAGTGTTTCAACAATAATCGGGATGTCAGCTTTAAACTTTTCAATCGCATCTTCAAACTTATAAACCGTTTCACTTTTAAAAGAGAAAAAATCTGTAAGAAGTTGATGTAATCCATCGCAATCTCTTATTTTAATACGATCTACTTCTTCCCCTCTTTGAAACAAGACAGCAACATTGCTATCTTCAAAAAGTATGTTTGTTAGTGGATAGCCCTTTTTAATTTTTGCGTCAATTTCAGCTTCAATATCATCCTTTTCATCTTTGCTCTCCCATAACCCAATATCTAATCCCCAAAGGTTTTTCACGGTTCCATCTGGGACCACTTTTTTCCCTTTGGTACCCATTATAGCAACCTCTGGGACTACTTCATAGTTGAATTGTCTAGCATACTCATTAAGCAATGCCCAAAAATGATTTCTTATACTCTGTTCATTTCGACTTTTTCCGAATTGTACAGTTCTATCAAGGTTTTGGTAGTATTGATTTATTGAGACTTTAGACATTTAAATGATATTTAATCAAAGGTAAAAAATGCTAAATTAATTGATTTAAAATCTTTCTACAGAGGTAGGCTTTTTATTAACAATATTACCCTTATTAGATTACGCCTTGGTCTGCCATACTATAATACAACCCCTCGGGGATTATGACCAGATTATCAAGTAACCGTATACAATCAAAGTAACTGATTCATCTAACTAGATAGCTTAGCAAAAACAGTGACAAACAACTTACCTTTATTGTCCATGTTATATGGCGTTTGTTATTTTTTCTTTTCTAAATGGTCATTCTACCACAATCCTTGTCAATTGATACTATTTGTTTTTGAAGTGTTCTTATAAAGTCATATAGTTCAATATAATCTATGAAATTGTGGTTGTTGAGAAACTCAATAGACTCTTTTAAGATTCTATTTATCTCACCACAATCAAATTCGCTTCCTATTTCCAAATAGTATTCGGATGCACTTACTCGTTCATGATCAAATACATACACGATATCTTCGACTATTTTTATTAGAATAAACGCATGTATAACCAATCCCTGATTTCTAGAGAAATTGTATGGATAATCTGTTCTAGAGAATTTGTTATAAAGTTCGGTAAGAATAGAGTTTACTTTTTCCAATTTTTTTAGAGTCGTTGATTTTTCAGGAATAGCTTTAAGTGATGAAACAGTGTACTCGAGATCTTTTTCGAGTAGGAATAACTCATGTTGCAATGAGGTTTTATCTTCAGCATACTTCATTCTGGATTTCATTACCAAAATCTGAGAATTTAGATCTGCAAATCGCTTAATAAGGTCAGCTTCATTCATATTTTTTGTTTTAAATTATTATTTATTGTGCAGAAATTTAATGCCTTATAAAAGCCCGGCGGTTTAATGAACTATCCGTATCAAAGAATTTGATTTTCATAGCACTGTCCATATTCTGGGTTGGTATTTTATGATTCTTTTGAAATTATATTATTGATTAAAAAGACAGTAATAAAAATACTAACTAAAGCTTGCAGAGATACTAAAATTCTCACTAAATTGGAGTTAGGATAGATGTCAGTTGACCCAATTGTCGTTTGGTTCATTATGCTATAATACAAGAAATCTCCAAAATTGAATCCTTCAACAGGAACGACTTCTTTATCATAAATGTTTTGAGAATTATTTAATTCAACTTTTAATTCCTGTATGAATCCATCAAGAATCGTTTTATATTCCGTGGTAGTTATTGGCAATAAAAAGTCATCTAATAGTTTAGAATAGACTGAATTATCAACTTTCTCGAACTTATAAATACTATCTGGTAACGGTCTAAAGTATATTCTTTCTTCAAAAATTTTATCATTATTTTTTAATTTGAAATGAAACTTTTGACCTAATTTGTATGAAGATTCAGTCTGAGATAGCATAGTCTCTATCGTGATAAGAAGATTATTGTCTTTAAAATTGAATTCGATATTAGAAACATACATGCTATATATTTGTGGTTTTAGATTCCTTTGCTCTATAAGCAGTTTCTCCTCTATTTTTGAATAGATATCAATTTCTTTCAATAGACTGCCAATTTTATTTTTCAAATCTGATTTCCCTTGTATCAGTTCCTGTTTTTTCTGATTTTGAAGAAAATCCGCATATGAAAAAGAGTTATTATTTTTTTTATAAACGAATGTATAAACTAAAGAAAAAAGGAGTACTGATAAAATAAACAAACATAGGGACCTTATGATAGCTTTATTAAGTACAAGTACTTTCCACTTATAAACACAGTAAATAAAAACTATAAAAACAACAATAATCAATAATAGATTTTTCATATTAAACTATTTAGTTTCCTAATCTGAAATTGGGGATACTAACCCATAACGACCCGACGCTTTAATATGACTTGCCATCTATGTCCGGGTTGGTATGCGTTTTTGCAAAGTCCCGATAAGTGGATGAGAGTTTGGTGTCACGATGAAACTGTCCAGATTGTGTGGTCCCGATAAGTGGGCAGGATTTGCCATGTCACGATAAAGTTGTCTAGGTGCCGTGCAAAAACCATGACAACTGTGCGTCGGCTTACAACCCTATTGACTTTGTCTCGGCAGCAGGAACACTCCAGGTGCCATAAGATTTAATAAGTGGATTAATTCTTCTCTCATAGACCTTTGAATGCGATGATAAATTAGTCCGGGTTACCGAAGGCAATTAATTAACTGTCCGAGTTATGTTTAGGCTTTTGTTATAAATATATAGAAAACTAAGTAATTATATTGATGTCAATAAATAGTCCAAATATTAATAAAAGTACAATACAAACTATAGGAATATATATTCCCATCCATCTTGAGATTTCCAGTTTGGATTTAAACCCTTTCTCTTTCAATATCTTCTGCAAAATGTAAACAGGGTGATCTTTTTTATTATTGAAGAGTATGGAGATTATATTGTTGAATTTTTTCAGTGCTCTAAATAGTGGCATCCAACACATTAATAAAACAATTGCTCCAGAATAGAATACTAAGCTTCTTCCTGTTTTAAAACTATTTGCGAAGCCAGCTGTTACGAATAGCGAAAACACTACTAAGAAATAGTTGAAACGACCAACAAATAATGTCTCTGTAAACTCTCGTTCTTTGCTTAGAGTCCAACCGCTATCTTCAATGTGGTCTATTAGTTTAGCTACTTTTTTGTATTTCATTTTTTTATTTTTAAGATATCCAGAATTCCAATATTAGGTTAACACTTAAACATAACAGCCCGGCGGTTTATTGAGTTGCCGTCTGTGTCGAGGTGCCGCGTTTATTGCCAGTCCCGGTAGATGGACGATAAGTTTTGGGTCACGANNACGGTACCAAGTCCGGGTGACGGATGTGAGTTTTGGGTCACGATAAAATAGTGCAGATGGCGAGCAAAAACCATGACACACGAGTGTCAGCCGGCAGCTCTATTGACTTTGTCTCGGTAGCAGGATCTGTCCGGGTGCCACAAAATTTGATANNAATGAATTTGCTCGCATAGACTTTGGGGTCGATTACGAAGCAGTCTGGGCTGCCGAAGGCAATTAATTAAACCGTCCGAGTTAGCACTAGTATTTATTTTGATATTCTTTGAATTCTGATAAGAGAGCGTCTGTAAGATTTATTGCAATATCATACTCTTTTATAATTTTATCAAGAGCGGAATATGCTAGTCGTTTAGCCCTATTAAAGGTTTGTGTAATATTTGGGAAATTAATAATTGTATCTCTAAAAGTACAAAAAGCAGTTTTTGCGCCAATCATCGCAGTTTTTGCTTCTTCAAATGAATCAATAGCTCCAATTATGTCTTCTTTTTTATCTGCCTTAAGTTCCATACTAATCTTTAATCCTGATGAAAAATTTTCAATTCCTTTTTTGAAAGTATCTGCGAAAAGTGGTATTTCGACTTCTACTCTTTTAACAAAGATTTCCATATCATTTGCTGTACTATCAATTAGGTGCTTTTTTAAAGAAGTGCTTATCTGAGGATTTATTTTACTCTGTATTTGAATTTCTTGAGTCTTTTCAATAAACCTTTTACTC
Source organism: Bacteroidales bacterium (assembly GCA_003157015.1). Lineage (GTDB taxonomy): Bacteria > Bacteroidota > Bacteroidia > Bacteroidales > VadinHA17 > LD21. The sequence continues at coordinate 15,410 of PMIJ01000124.1, read as the reverse complement.
ATCCAGTTCATTGCTGTAGTTATTCTTCCCAAAATTTCTTGGACTGTTAAGAAGCATTCTTCTCCAAAACCAAGATAATCCAGCACTCCAAATTCATCTTCGGTAGGTTCCACAATAACCGGGGATTTATCGTTTTGAGTTTTATTAGTAGATTTATCATTTAATTCCAAGATCTGTCTAGATAATTGAATTCTAAGTAGACTTTGTAATTCCTCAATCGTAGTATATTCCCAAAAGAGAACATTTTTCTTTTTCAGATCATCCTTAAATCTCCTTATTGAATCAATACTATTAGTATCTATCTTGTCAAATGGTACAGCTGCTGTCTTAAAATAGATCATAATTTTAATTGTTTCAGGATTCTTTTGGTGGAGCCCATATGCTGTATAAAATTCCTCCTCTGTACCTGAATTAAAATCATTGGTTGGAGTGCCAAATTTGCTCCAAAGAATACCAAGAAATATGTCATAATTTTTCCCAATATCTTCATTAATTACCTGCTGTGGATAATCTCCAATACCTGGGTTTACATGGGTTTCCCATTTTAATAATTCGACTCTTATGTTAATTCTTGTAAGAGCCGATAAATTAAGCTCATTTATTATTTCTTCAAGTGTTTCTCTCTCATCCTTTACATCGGAAGGAGAAGCAACAAAAATTCGGTACAAAGTAACTTTTTGTGTCATGGTATGGGATGTTGATTCATATTAGTGCTAACTCGTTTATTGCATTCGCATTTTTACATTCTATTTGCATAAAGTAGGGGATAGCAGTAGGTTTATTACTTAATTCGTACATTTCATATTCTTGATAATTTTTGGTCCACTTAAGCTGGCAAATAATATACTATTTCAATTCCTGTTTACTTTCTCTTTCTTACAGCACCGCCCCGTCAGTCACATAAGCATTATAAGTCAATACATTGATCTAACAATAAATATAATACTTATGCCTAACATTCGACCGTCACAAATCAATACAAGTTAGACAAAATATGGGAAATTGGGGATTGTATTTATAATAAAATTCTATTTTGTTCTATCCTCTATAATATTGAAATTGCAGTTGCAAGAATCTATTACTATCCTACAACTGCAACTTAATGCGAAACAATCTTAAGCTTTTACTTATAATCCTGGATCTGCATCACTTATCATTTCCATCAGGTCATCCGGGGGTTGATTTATCATATCCCAGCATTCATCACAAATATTTACATTATCAGAAGAAATATATCCTTCTGACATAAGCTCAACACTTTCATCACTCGGACAAAAGAATTCACCACAATGTTTACATCTAATTTTCATAGTCTTAATTATAAAAGTCCATTATCTGCAAAGCTGTAATAACTTCCATCCATAGTAAGAATCAAATGGTCAAGCAACTGTATATCCATAAGATTCCCTGCTTCTTTAATTTTCTGGGTAATCTTTGTATCCGATTCAGAAGGATTCAAATTCCCGGATGGATGATTATGGCAGACTATTATCCCAGCTGCGTTTGCTTTAATAGCACCTTGAAAAATTAACCTTACATCGGTAACCGTTCCGGATAAACCTCCTTTAGAAACAGGCATAATGCCTAATACTGAATTGGAACGATTCATTAACAGAAGCTTAATCTCTTCAATATGTTCTATTGAATCCAGATCCCAACTTTCCATAAATATGTCAAATGCATNNAGCATTTAACCTGTAATCTTTCAGAAGCTTTGACCTTAGACCTGTAAACAAGTCTTACTTCAGATATAGTTGTCTGTTGCGTTTTCATATAAGTTTGATTAGTGATTAATTAGAAATGAGAAAGCCTGGTCCCAAAATCCCAGGCTGCAATGTTGAATATTTATAATGCTGATATATAGGTAGATATAGTATAGTGCAACTATAACAAATAGTCTATATGCTTCATTTTAAGCGATTTAAACAGATTGTTGCGTTTCGTTATTGCAGTATACTATAGAATGTTGCAAAATAGGCCAGAAATGGCTTAAATGAGGCTGTGATTGTATCGTATATGGCTGATATTAAGCTTAATAGCAATGATGGGAAATTGGGAAGCTAATTGCAAATACTATGATAAACAAATTACATAAATCCTATTGTTAAACTTATGATTATTTGAATTTATCGATTTCTGGTTGTAAAACTTTTATCAAGACTTCCATCTTTTCGACTGCCCAGTTTTTTAAGTCTTCAGTAATATTCCCGCTTGGATATTCAATATACAATCGAGCCCATTTCTGACCCCAATTTTCTTGTATTATTAATTTCTCAGACGTGTCTTTTTCAATAATACTTTGATAAATTTCTAATTTTCTTAATCTACTTCTATTGTAAATAGTATCGCTTCTTTCAAAATGTAATTCAACTCCGAAGCTACTTCTTGGTCTTCCGTGAAATCCCCATTCAAAGTGAACACCACTTATACCTGTATCTATTTGATAATAACTTCGAGGTTGAGGTGCTTTTAATGGCTTGTGAATATTATGACTTAATTTCTTAATGATTTCATTATAAAAATCGAGATACTCCTGTCTTGTTACAGAAACTTTACCTTCTTGATTTTCTTTACGTTCGGCTTGAATTATGTAATCCTCAGCTTCAGCCAAAGGAATTATAGTGTTGACCTCTATAACAATTTCTTCAGGATTTATTTCATAGGGAGTCAATTTTACACATTTAATATCAAGATTAAATTTTCTCAGCCATAATACTGATGCAGTGACTTCCTGACGAAAATCTTTTGAAACTAAAATTATTCTAGGCTTATCATTTAGCTCTTCAAAATCAGGGCTAGAAATGAATCCTACTATTTTTTCCCTTGCACTTTCTATTGTAAAATTTGAACCATTTTTATCAATATAGTTTTTGTAAATTATGCATAATTCATCCAATGTAAGGGTTGAACAATATGCGGCATATTTTAAAGCCTGCAAATCTACATTTTTACCACTATCATCCCTCTTCAGTTCGATGACAACAACATTGCCTTCTTTATCTAAAGCTATCAAATCTAATCGTTCGTTTGTTTTATCGAATTTATTATACTCGTTCGTTACAATTAATAAATCTTCACCAAGAATATCAGGACTTTTTTCAATCCATTTTTCAATGTGTTGTCTTTCTAAAATATTGTGACTTGTAAAATCAGTTTTTTTACAAATTTCAATATCATTTGATTTCGTGTTATAACTAAAGATCATCTTTCAAATATTGTTTCCTTTTGTCTTACTTATAATAAAATAATTCAAGATCGTATTACATACAGATCTAGTCTGCTATCAAAGTTACACCTAATTATTCTGAATCTTACTTTATTTATTCTTAGGCCATTATTTTTAACAAATGACCAATCCATATCCCAAAATCCCAATTAATTGAGTTGCATAATTGATACATTCCTATACAGTATAAAAATAAATTGCAATTAGAAATCTGTTATTAATATGCTGTTTTAATGTGTTTTACGTAACATTTCTGTTTCTAATTCGTATACAATAATACTACACAGATCGTGTCAGTTTTATCCGGGATTGATGTCTAAGTCTTATCCGGAATAATCAGTTAAATTTTATAACACATAACAATGAAAATACTAAAAACACATTTTAGGAAGAATGATTTATACTATACTTTAATCTGTAGAAATGATAATGTAGCTATGTATGAAACAAGACAGGAAAAAGACTCAGATCGTTGCCATTATGAAGTAACCAGGATTTATATAAGACCAGCTCACACTGCTTTAAATGTAGACTTTGAAGAGGCAGAAGTATTAACAAGTAATGATCAATTCTTTTATGATGGGAGTGGCGCATTTATAAAAAAGGATAATGCAATGAAAAATTTTCTTCAATTATCAAAAGAATTATACCGTGGTGTAAAACAGCCTAACCGTTTAGATTCTGATCTTCCTGAATAGGATTGGTCCAGCCGATATGAGTTAATCAAAACGGGGGTAGCTGTTTTGGTGTACGGTAGGTCAAAATTAAGGGGGGTTCAACTATCAACTTTGATAAACTGCAATTAACACATGCAAAATAGCATTCAGGTACTTTGAAACACTCCTGGCATAATAGTAGTCTTCATTAACATTCAGGATGAGCGGTCCACTAATCATGTATTTTTATCAAAAAGCAAGTCAAATGATAACTAAATCTCAAGATCGCCATGAATAAGATCGTTTATTACCTCAATTTTACGATAGCCAGTCGTCTTATTATAATCAACTAACATCGCAGGATAATATACAAGGTTGTCACTATTTCCAGAATCTGCCTTAACCGTATAGCTAGCAAATGTGGACTCTTCAATTAAAGGGATGATATATTTCCCAAATTCTATTGTTTCCATATCATTAAACTTTAATCGATTTGTGCTTAATATATGTGAATGCTTCTTGTCGTTTTATTATTGCCAATTCAATTGGGCCACCACAACCTCTAACTCCAACAGTCAATTCTTGTGCTTCAATTGTTGTTCTTAGAAATAGTAAAGCTAAATTTACACAATCTTGTAATGCCATTACATTCAATGGTAAAGGTAACTGTAAATTTTGAATTAATATTGTTTTCAAGTGTTGTTGCTGTTCTGGATTAAATGAAAATTCTCTGGCAATCAATGGAATTAGTCTTTCATCAAACCCTTGCATAAGTCTATCTACAATTTCTCTTTGTCCTCCCCAAGAAATTCCGAACTCATTTATATTTGCTTGTTGTTCAGTAGGTTCGGTGTTTCTTGGTAAGTCCATTGTGTAAACTCTACCATAAGGTTCTCCTTCATTGAAACCTGCCACTAAAAATGTCATATTTGGACCATTATAATTAGCGGGCATAACTAAACGCCATTGATCCATATAAAATTGACTTATTCTCTGTGCAAGATTAAATACATTTAGTCTTTCTGCAGGCAATGTTGATTCAAACTCAGGAACAAAACTATGAGCAGTTCTTTGTCCAATAGCAGCAAGACCATAGGTAACTACACCAACATGATTATGTGGTGAGCAGAATGAAAAGAGTTTAGTGGCATTATCGTAATTAACAAAATGTGAGGGTTGTCCTTGTGCTCCATTAATAGTTAAAGTAACCCTACTTTCTGCGGCCAATACGATTCCTTCAGGTGATTTAATAACTATTCCTAATGACATAATTGCTTAATTTTATATTCAAAAGATTAACAATCATAAAGTTATAAAATGTTTTGATGAAATACAATGGTATTTTGTTACGAGAAAACAATGTATGTAAGTAGGAGACAACTGAAAATAAATAATTAAAGGTGTAGTAATCATATCAATTTTTATCAACCTGAAACATTATGTTTTCTGCTTCTTTTAACCAAATAATTTAAGATGTTCTATTAATAGAATCCTCACCATATTCAGTTTTCAAACTATTTATATCCAACTTATGGTTATTAATAAATTCTTGAAGTTTTCGATCAGAAATCTCGTGGATATTATAATCCTTAAGTTCCATAAAGAATGATTTAATATTCACTTTTAATGACTTTAATTTACCTTTTCTCATAATAGATACTTTATGAGTAAAATTCGCATTATATGAAACATACTTTGTAGGTATGATTAAAATATTAGTAACTGTAACTTTCCCGTACTCTTTTTCAAACCATCCGCAATGCGAACTCATCTGTCCAGCTTCTTGCTTATTTATGGCAGTACGATCAGGGTTTACTTCACTTTTACATTCAAATAAAAAATAATGATTATCAACCCCACACCAAAGATTATCAGGTCCTTTTTTATATTCTTTATCAGGTCTTTCACTTAGAAAGCCCAACATTTCCCCTACCTCCTGCATCGCTTTCTCAAACTTATCTGATTCTACTCCAAATTCCAGGTCACTAAATATACCATCAATTTCAATAATAACATCTTGGTAGGATGAATATGCACCTAGCCATTCTTTAATTCTATGAATTCTATTCTCATTAATGTATTCCAACTTCTTATAACTTATACCTTCTTTTGGTTTTAGCATTTGCCTATTCTTTAGGAAAGCACTCTTTTGAATTCCATTTGAAACTGATTTGCTTAGTGGGTATTGATATCTGGCCAATATTTGAAGATACCACCCTTTTTCGAGTTGGTCATTTACTAAAGTGTCAATGAGCTTTTGCATAATTTGAGATGCGGTTTCAAAATCGCTTAAATAATTGGCCCCTTCAGCCTTGTATTCTTCTTCCAATATATCATATAATACTTGAGATCTAATACTTTGGTCCATACTTTCCATCTCTTCAATGTAGAACGCTTTCCATCCTTCATCCCTCATTAAAGATTGATTTAGAAGATCTGTCATTACTTTTTGTGGATCTTTTCCTGATCTCAGATCTTCTTGAGACATTTTAGTAATGTCTAATCCAATTGCGACTTGTTTTTTTGTTTGATCAGAAAAATACTTATTTGTTTTTGAGCTTTTGATAAACCTAACTAGATCGTCACCAATCAAAATAATTGCACTATAGTCTTTCTCCCCTCTTACACTTCTCCCTACTCCTTGTTCAATTTTTTGAGCAATTTTTATATTAATTAAATCGCTTGTAGCTCGGCAGTTTTCTTCATATTTGTCCAATAAAGAATTAAAAAATGGTTTTGAATCAATTATTAATATTCTGCATGATTCATCTGGTAAATCAATCCCATCATATCTGTTTGCAAATACGACAGGCGTACCAAAATTCCCTTTCTTTAAGTTCATTATATGTAAAGAAATATCATCCGTACTTGCTATAGTTGATCCAATTGATCTATGTAATTCTGCATTTTTGAAACTATTTGTTAAAAACACAATTCCAAAAGGGAGCTTGTTCTTTTTAGCAAAAAAATTAATTATAGCATTTCTGTCCAATGACTCATGTATCAAGGAGGGAATTAAAATCATTTTTTCGCCTGACCATTTCTGTTGAGGATTTACTAAAGGATTCTTTATGGAATCTTTATCAAAACCTAATCCTTTTATGAAGAAAGAATCATCTTGGGTAGTTGCAGACATTAATATTCTGTGAGATGCATTTGCAAAGGATCCAAAATGATGGATAGGAACATGATAAGGGACAATTTCTATAAATTTACCTGAAATAAAAGCTTGATAATTATCGATATGATCTTTAATAAATGGCCAACTAAAGATTAATTCATCATCCTCCCTATATTTTGTCAGCTCTTTTAATATATCTGACTTTCTACTTAACCAACTCCAATATGGCACAGGTAGCATTGAATCATATTCGCTACCAAGAATCTCTAAGAAACTTCCTTCTCCTTGATCCCTTATATCCTGTTCAAATAAGTTTAAAAAATAAGCATAGATTTCATGCTCTCTTTTAAATGAAATTGTGAATGAATCTTTTATTGAATCAATACATGCATGGGAATCATCTAATACGAGATTACCAACTTCGATAGAATTATTGTTTATGCCGAAGACTGTCTTCCCATTAAATACTTTTTGAATATGTATTATAAGTATTTTTTTCCCATCAAGGAAATCGTTAGGCAAAACTTTATCAGCTCCTATTGTGCAATATGGAATGCCAAATTTCCTTGCCTCCAACATAACCTGATGAGAGAGATAGATGTTTGGACAAATGTATAAGCATGGTAATTGCTCAGAGTTAAGTTTTGCTTGTAAGATCAACAAACCTATTAGGGTTTTGCCTTCTCCCGTATGCAATTTTATAATGAGATTTAGATCATTTATTCGTTTTTCTTGCCATTCCTTTAGTATAAATTCTTGAGCAGGTCTAAGTGGTCCTGTTTCACTTCTTCTATCTAGTGAATTATAAATTTCAATTGGAGAAATCTTTTTTTCTATGTTCTTTTGAATAAGTCGTTTCTTAAAATCTACCATAATATTCGTTTATTATATGCAATAATTAATTTACTAAAGAATCAACAGTGATTTAGGCCAATAATATTAATTTAATAAGAATAGATTAAATATTGTTACTTAATAACATTAAAATTTGAATTCAATCGAGCGCGAGCCGTCGCGAGTAGCACACAATTTTCGGCATATGAAGTGGGGTTATTGAATGACTAAAGCAAGGCTTATGAAATAACCCATTAGGCTTGGCCTTGATGTGTCATGAAATATTGCTTTATGCAAACCCACGAATGCCGATTAAAATTGGATGCCGCAGGCTCGCACTTATCAATAGTGAGGGTTGCGATTTATGTTGTATACCTTAGACATGAGATTTTCAACATGCAACATAAAGAGAGCATACCCGAACACCTTTCCTACAAATTAAAAGGCAATCTGGATAAGTGTAAAAAGACATACACCGATTATTTAAATACAAATGGAATGAAACATGATGAGATAATGACAGCTCTTAAAGTCGAGTTAAACGATAGACGAATAACTGGCAATATACTATATCAACAAGGACTGTTAAAATGGATTAATGATAAATCCTTTGAGCAATATAGAGGGAGAAAATTGGAACCTGTTGACACGGGATATGGTACAGAAATGTTATAGCAACATAGATTTTGCTCTATAACCGGTTGACCTGGAAGGTCAGGCTGTCTCTCTTAAACTGTTATATCCCTTGCAGGAGCTTTTCATGTGTATCGGCTAAGCCTCTACAGTTATACTACCCCTCCGTACTTCGTTAAGTTTCCCTATGGGAACCATTACAGAAACAATGGCTTCACTGACAATATCTAGTTCACACAGAATTTCCTTAACTCGCTGAGAATCGATTATTTGAAAATTTATGCACATCTACCTTGAATACTGAGAAATCATCATTCTGGGCCTATATTCAGGAATCCGATAAAAAACAGGTGCGAAATATGCATCAAAACTGTCAAAAACAGTCAAAAAATTGCATAAAATTTGCACTTTTTAGACACTTCCACAGAATGAAAATATTCACTAAAAATCATGTGCCATGAACAGCAATTCAAGCACTATATAGCAATAAAAAAGGGGATGAAAAACATCCCCTTTTAATTGACAATTTCAGTTGGAATAATATCTCACTCCGATACAAGTCCGGATTTATATTCTTTTATCCATTTGCTAATGGTTGATTTATGCATGCCTATTATTTTGGCAATTTCAACCCCAGATTTCCCTTCTTTATCAAGCTGAATGGCTTTGTTGACTAATGCCATATTCTTTTGTCTCCCTGGCTTACCTTTGGCTTCCGAACTCCCGGTGGAATCAATACCACATTGTTCGGTTTCCTTTGGTTTGGCAGGACCATCTGCTCTTGAGAATGTCAGTGTATTGTTATCAAAATTCAGATATAAGGGAATCTTCTTATCTTCTGTGTTTACATAGTTTCCCTTTGCAATGCTCAGCTGATGCTGGTCGTTGACAATGGAGAGCATAAGTACATTCCTCATTTTACCTTCAATCCCAGTACTTCCAAGCAGTTGATCTTTCTCCGGTTTATTCCCCTGTCTGCCTTTACCAACGTGGTGGACAAACAAAACAGTGCAGCCATACATCTGTGTGATTTTCACATATGTATTAAGATATCTTCTCACAACAGGTGAAGAATTTATATCTCCACCAGTAAAGACATCGGCAAAAGCATCCATTACGATCAAATCCACTCTGTTTTTTTCGAGGTGTTTTTCGATCCTCTCTTCCAGAATGTCCTGATTGGTGATGAATGTTATGCGATCTCTTAATTCAGGATTTAAGGTAACATTATTTAGCTGTTTGTTTAACCTGAATGACAATGCTATTGGACCATCCTCAGTACTAATTACCAGCACCCTTTTATGAGTAACATTGAATTTGCACCCCAGAAACTCATCATCTCCCCTGATAATTGCAAGAGACAGTTGAGTATATAGCGTGCTCTTACCTCTCTCGCTCTGCCCGGCCAGCACATTCAAGGTATGAAGTGGAATAAGCTTATTAACCAGAAAAGGTATTTCCCTTATTTTTAAATCAACCACTTCCCCCAATGTCCACTCATCTTTGGACATATCAAATGAAGTTGCGATTTCCACTGGTACCTTAGAGGGAAGCTTCAATCCGCCACTCGAAACTTGTGGTTCAGGAATATTTTCCTCATTATCATTTTTTTGTTCGTTTATCTCAGGTTGTTCCGCATTGGCTTCAAGGTGAATAAAGTTTTCATCTTTAATACTGAGAGTTGCAACTTCAACATTATTGGCATTTTGAAGTGGAGTTTTCTCATGGTCTTCAGTTTTAATTTTAGAGTCGAACATACTCGGTTTATGAGTTTTCCTTGATCTGTTGGGGTATTTCCTCTGTACATTAATGAATCTCATGCCGCACCACCTTTCTGATAATAAGCTCGGATGTAATGGTTCGATAAATACTCCTCAATATCTGAGGCTTTGTAGTAGATTTTTCTCCCGATCTGGGAAAAGGGTATGATTCCTCTATCTCTGTAATTTTGTAATGTGCGTTTTGAAACTTGAAGCAGATTACATACATCGTCAGAGCTCAACCATTTCTTTGGTTGTTCAATTTGTAGAATTCCTTGTGTAGTTTTCATTTTGTTTAATATTAATTTTTAGAACTTTTTGAGTATGGTTGCGCAACTCATTCGTGTTAGGAAACTGCAAACCACACTCCGAAACAAAATGAATAATAATGTATTATCTTATCTAAACTGTTGTAATTTAGAAAGATGCATCAGAATGAAGCAAATTTATTTAAAAATATAGTTAAGGTATTTATTAAGATATCCTGTTTTTCAAGGTATCTATTAAGGTATTTGTCAATCTATTAGTTAATGGATTTTACTGAATCAGTATAAAATAAAGTACATAGAATGCTATCTAATTCAATCTCTTGAGGTGTTTTTTCTGACTTCCTTTGATTTAACCATTGGGACTTGCTAACATCTAGATTATATAATCTTTCGCCTCCTAAATCACAGAAAATAAAACTCAACTTATTAAAAAGTTCATTATTTTGATAGATAATATCAATAAAATTGAAATGTTCAAGTTGCTCAATGAAATGGAATAATAGTCCTTTCGAGTGCTTACCTTTGACTTTTTTTGTCCATTCTATTTTCAATGGATCAGATATAAACTTACAATTAAAGGCATCTTTCAGTGAATTAATAGAAGTGTCTTTATGTATGAACTCATGTTCTTTAAGTAAAGTATGAAGAATGACGGTATCTCTTGTTAAATCTCGTTTTTTATTCCAGCAGAATCCATAAGTTCCAAGGATCCTATTTACTGGCTTTGTCTTTTTAACTGGAATTTCTGTTTCAGTTTGGTTCGCTTCAGATTCTTTCTTTACAGGCTTTCTTTCTGAAATTTTTTTACAAGCTGTACGACCTTCAAAGTGGTCGATCTCAAATATTAACCCCTTTTTAATTTTATCTATTATTGATTCAATATACTGCTTCCTAAAATTAAAAACTCTATCTATTGAAGCATCTTGAAATCTTTCAAATGATGCAATTGTCATTTTTTCAAATAAACTTTCAAATTCAATATAAATTGAATCTTTTACTAAAAAATCATTTTGAATTATCCCATATAATTCATTAATAGTTGAATCAGACGCTAATTGTTTAAATTCAGATTGTGTATATTTCAATACATCTTCGAATTTATCAAATTGGGATATGGTATCTCGACAATATTCTCCAAAAGATTTATCATTAAATTCCCAATAAATATTATTAATGTTCACAGACAAAAGATCTTTTAAATCTATTTTTTTAAAATAGAATTTCTCTCTATTAAAAATGCTTCTGGACTTTTTCAAAAAATATGTTGAAAAATCAACTTTCTTAATTGGAATCAACACTGTTTTAATTTCCTCGATTGCTTCCATTTTGAAAAATAGTTAATTAAACATTCTCTCATCAAATGATGCCTGGATATATATTTTTTATTTCCAGGCATCATTATAAAGAACAATTAAATTTATGCAATTATTATTTCATTCGCATTATCAAATACTTTTTTCTCATCTAAATGAGTTTTATTCTCAGGTTCATTAAACATCTTGTCAAGAGTGTCATCGACTGCCTCATCGTCAAATGAAGCTAAGTATCCTTCTGTCACCTTCAAACTTGAATGCCCCAAAGTTTTAGACAGGTTATACAGATTATCAGTCTTCTGACGTGCAATGTCAGCAAAAGAGTGTCTTGCAGTGTGTGTAGTTACTTTCTTTGATATCTTGGCTTTTTCAGCAACATTCTTCAAGTACTTATTCACTAAGGCTGTTTTTGCAACAATTTGATCATGCAGAAACATTGGATCTGAATAATCATACCGATCCGATAAAAAGGGGAAAATATATGATTCTCCCTTATTTTTGTATTTTTCCAATATTGCCAGAGGTTTATCTTTTAAGATTAATGAATGAAGTTTATCCGTTTTATACATTTTATAGACTAATCTACCATCCTGAATATTTTCCCATTTCATGAGCAGTATATCGCTTATCCGTATTCCGGCATTATAGAATGCGAACAAGAAGGTATTTTTGACATGCCATATAAGACTATTTTCTTCTAACTTCAATTCCTCAATCTTAATAATCTCTTCAACAGTTAACCGCTCTTTTGTAACTTTTCCCTGTTTGATTTTATAATTTATAAATGGAGTTGATCCTGGCTCTAAAATTCCACGCTGGATTGCCTTATTAAATAAGGATCTTATTCTTCCGACATATCCATGTATTGTCGTTTGTTTACTTTTTTTACCTTTTAAATATATCTGGTATCTACTTAGAAAATCAGAATCGATTTCATCAAAATATAATTCTGGTTTTTTAACAAAATCTTTTAAGGATTTTAATATTGTCCTGTACTTCTTAAAATTACCTGCATTTCCCTGAGTTAGCAGTTCTGATTTTAAAGTCTCTCCAAAAACAAATAAATCAAAGCTTTTGGGTTTAAGTATTTTGGTCTTGATAATCTGTGGGGTAAGTGACTTCCCTTCATTTTCAAGTTTTGATACAACATCTTTTGCCAACAGAATTTTATCAATTATGTAAGAGTTGATCTTAACATGATCAGGATGGGATGGTCTAATATGCTTAGACCCTTTACCGTTCGGATTAAACTGATTGGGTGTTACACTATACATTAACCCAATTCTTGAACGTTTTCTGTTTACTGTTATTCTTAGCATCAACAGGTGCTCCTTTTGGCCCTTATTAGGTTTGCCACTAAGTTCTATTCCGATAGTTGCCATATAGTTTTTTCTAAAATTAAAGATAGTAATTATTACGTTGTAAAGACAATCTGGCTGGCACCTGGCTGGCACAAATATTGCATTTTACTGCATTTGATTGCTTTTTAAATGATTGGTGAAATTTTGTTAGTGTCTGTTATACAGCACTATGTGGTGCAGCAGAAAGAATTACAGCGCAGAAGTCTTATTCCTGGTGGGGCTACAAGAAAATAAGCGCAAACAGACATATATTGACTGAATGCGCTTATTAATTTTATTGGTTACTGATACTATACTGAAACAATTCTGGGATTTACCATCTATTATTAAATTATCCTGGATTACAATGGCTATTTATTAGCCATCCGAGTTATGTGGTCGTAGCAATTTTTATTCTAATTGTGATGTCCTGAGTTTTTCCCATTGTTAACAAATTGATGGTACAAACCATTTATTTGCGCCTTCTATTATTTATAACTGCCAAGGAATTAGCAATATCAATTATCTTAACATAAAAAGGTGTATATCTATTTTGGCAATTTGAATTCAACCTCTGCATAATAATAAACATTCTTAGGTTCTCCTCCCTGCCTTGCTGGTTTCCAGTCTGGCAGGAGGCTTAAAACTCTTAATGCTTCAGCATCTAATAATGGATGGATGGATTTAATAACAGTAAAATCTTCAAGCTTACCACTTTTAGTAATAATAAATCTAATCGTAACAGTTCCCTCAACTTTTTCTTTAGAAGCTTTATCAGGATATTTTAAATGTTGATCAACCCATTCTTTAAGGGCCGCATTAGTTGCTTCCAAGGTAGTATCTTTAGCTTGAGGAATTTGAGGCATCTGCCCTTCTTCAAGAGATCTATGAAGCTCTTCTGAGAGATAGGCTGGTACCTCTCCAATAGCATATACAGGAATGTCTTGTGAACTTAATACTCTTTCAGGAATCTCAAATTTAATATTAACAGAAGACTTTCTGAGAGACGCATTTTCTTTATTTTTTGCAGGCATCCACTTTGGGGAGGACTTAACAGCTTTTGCTACTGCTTCTCCAAGTTCCGGATCGGGAGCTGCATTTATTTTAACATTGCTTATTGTTCCATCAAGCTCGACTATATAGCCAACATGAACCCAACCTTGAATTTTCTCTTTCAAAGCTTTTTGAGGATATTTACTCTGACTGGCAACCCAGGAGGAGAAACCCATATTAAAACTGTATCTGTCATGTTTAAAGGACGGATCATCTTCCGGTGTCCATCTATGTGGCTTCTGCGCAGAGTTGACCGGCTGTGGCGGTGTTGTTCCCTGAGCAACAATTTTATTGGAAAAAAGAAATCCAGCGATTGCGATTACCGGGATTAGTGCAATTTGTTTTAAAATTGCGATTCTAAAAGAGGTTGTTTTAGTCATCATTATTATTCTTTTTTGGTTTGTACGTTCAAGTTTGATATGAGCTGAGTCTCTGTTAATAGGTTACAAAATAATCTTTAGTTATGATTTGAAATTATCTCTTTGCGGTTAGGTGACGTCGCTTTTTAAGTCCCGATAGATGGGTAGGATTTGTCATGTCACGATAAAGTTGTCCAGATGCCATGACCCCGATGAATGAGCAGGATTTGTCATGTCGCGGTGAAATTGTCGCGGTAGTGGATATATAGCTTTCAATCCTCCGAATTATTAGGCGTTCTATTACAAATTTATAGTTGCATTCAATGATTCTGAGAATCTTGTTGCTTTTCTTCAGCTTTTAATGGTGTATTCATCCAAAATCTTCCTGAATTGTCAGAGTTGGAAATACAGTTTTGTTCAAGGGGCGCAGACTGTATAAAACAATTATTCTGAAATTCCAGTGGCTTATTATATTCCTGCACAAAAAGTTCCCTGAACTGACGAAATTCAAGCTCTCTCCGTTTGTTAAGGATATTGCCATTAATGTCTTTCATGCTTTTATAAATTAAATGACAGGAATCAATTTCGTCCTTGGAAAATTTGTCATCTCTAACGGTTATGTACAAGTTGGGGCCATCAACTTTAATCCTTGTGATCTTCGCTTTTCTTTTGCCGATAGTCATGTCGTAATTTCCCATTCTGCCTCCCGAAACAGGATCGATCTGCCTGTTGAAAAAAGTTATAATTGTCATATCGGGGGGCCAATCAGCATAAGGCCCACCGTGTTGCCTCCATTCTGATTTCACAATTTTAAAGAAATTACTGTCACTCGCATCAGGTATAGTG